>JANYFG010000037.1 GCA_025362815.1 Rhodospirillales bacterium | reverse complement strand
TTCATCGAACGGCAGTGGAACAAGGCCTGGCTGCGCAAGCTGTTCATCATCGCCGCCATCGCCGGCGTGTGGCAGCTCTACGGCGCGCTGTCTGACAACACGCTTCTGTTTCCCTCGTTTCTGGACACGATGGATGCGTTTCTCGAAAACATCGTGAACGGCAAGCTGCCGGCGCGGGCCTGGTCGTCGCTACAGGTGCTGATTATCGGCTATGTGTCGGGCGTGGCGCTGGCGACGGTGCTGTCCGTGCTGGCCATCACCACGCGGCTGGGCAACGATTTTCTGGAAACGCTGACGTCGATGTTCAATCCGTTGCCGGCCATCGCGTTGCTGCCGCTGGCGTTGCTGTGGTTCGGGCTGGGCAGCGGCAGCCTCGTGTTCGTGCTGATCCATTCGGTGCTGTGGGTGGTGGCGCTGAACATGCACGCGGGTTTCATGGGGGTGAGCCCGACGTTGCGCATGGTGGGGCGGAATTATGGGCTGGGCAGCCTTGCCTATGTGGTGAAGATTCTGGTGCCGGCGGCGTTTCCCTCGATCCTGACGGGGCTGAAGGTGGGCTGGGCGTTTGCGTGGCGCACCCTGATCGCGGCCGAGCTTGTGTTCGGCGTCAGTTCCGGCAAGGGCGGGCTTGGCTGGTTCATCTTCGAGAACAAGAACCAGCTGGAGATCCCGGCGGTGTTCGCCGGCTTGCTTTGCGTGATCCTGATCGGGCTGGCGATGGACAACCTGGTGTTTCGCGCCATAGAACGCCGGACGATCCGCCGTTGGGGCATGCAGCATTAGTCCAACCCACCTTCCCCGCGAATTACGCGCCTATATCGCCAATGCCGTGATGGCCAGGCTGGCCAATTCCAGCCTGATCGTGATGCTCGGCTATCATCTCTATCAAGTCACCGGTGATCCGCTGAGCCTGGGTTGGCTGGGTCTGGCCCAGGCGATTCCGGCGATCACGCTGGTGCTGTACGGCGGCGTGATCGCCGACCGCCATAGCCGGCGCCGCGTGTTGCTGCTGGGGCGCGGCGCGTATGCCGGGCTTGCCGCGTGCCTGGCGATTGGGACGCTGTCGTCTCCCCATACGATGGTGTGGATCCTGTATGCCGCCGGGTTCCTGCTGGGATGTGCCGCGGCGTTCACCTCGCCGGCGGTGTCGGGGCTGGAGGGCGAGATCGTGCCGGCCGAAGGCGCGTTGCGGGCGGTGTCGATTCTGGGGTCGGTGTCTCAGGCGGCGGGGCTGGCGGGGCCGGTTTTGGGCAGCGTGCTGTTCCAATGGGCGGGTGCGGGCGTGTTCTACGCGGTGGTGGCGGCGTTTTTCGGGATTTCCCAGGCGATTGTGCTGCTGGGGGTGCGCGACCGGGTGGCGGCGCCACGCAGCAGCGGCGATGGGGCGCTCAGCCGGATTGCCGAGGGGATCCGGTATGTGGTGTCCGATCAGATCCTGATCGGGTCGATGGCGCTGGATCTGTTCGCGGTGTTCTTTGGCGGGGCGGCGGCCCTGCTGCCGGTGTTCGCCACCGACATCCTGCATGTGGATTCGATGGGGTTCGGGCTGTTGCGGGCGGCGATTTCGGTGGGATCGCTGGGCGCGATGCTGGTGGCGGTGCGCCACCCGCCGCGCGCGTGGGCCGGTCTTGCATTGTTCATCTCGATCGCGGGGTTCGGCGTGGGCATCATCGTGTTCGCGCTGTCGCGGAATCTCGTGCTCTCGTTGATCGCGCTGGCGTTCGTGGGAGCTTGCGACGGGTTGAGCATGGTGATTCGCCAGGCCATTCTGCGGCTGATCGCGCCGGGGCCGATGCGCGGCCGCATTTCAGCGGTTCGCAGCGTTTTCATCAATTCGTCCAACGAGCTCGGCGATTTCGAAAGTGGCATGCTGGCCGGCGCGGTGGGTGCGGTGGCCGCGGTGTGGATGGGCGGGGTGGTGACGCTTGTGGTGGTGGGCGTGACCGCGGTGTGTGCGCCCCGGCTGCGGCTTCTGGATCTGGCGGCGCTGGAGCGACGTTGGTGAGGCAGCCCCGCGGCCAGCCTCCCGGGGATTGCGTCAGTCCTTCTCGATGGTGCACTGCAGCGGGTGCTGGTTTTGTCGCGCCAGATCCATCACCTGCGTGACCTTCGTCTCGGCGACCTCGTAGGTGAAGACGCCGCAGACGCCGACGCCACGGCGATGCACGTGCAGCATGATGCGCGTCGATTCCTCACGGGTCTTTTGAAAGAATCGCTCGAGGACGTGGACCACGAATTCCATCGGCGTGTAGTCGTCGTTCAGCATCAAAACCTTGTACATCGCGGGCTTGCGGGTCCGCGTGCGGGTTTTGGTGACGACGCCGACATTGGGCGGATTGTCTCCGGCGCCGCCGTCTTCGCGCCGGACGCTCGATGTCCGCACCGGGCGCGGGGCGGCCGATACCGGGAAGACGCGCGGCGTTTGCGGCACGGTCGGGTCTGTTAGGCACGTTGAATTCTGGTCATGCATGAAAGGCAACCGATTTTTCCTGACCACGGGACGTCTGGAGCGCACAGATGGGGCCCGCGCGGTCGCTTGTCCATGTGGGCCATCTCAGTAAGCACAACTTTATCCGAAACCGGGCGGCGCGGAAAAGCATTCCGTGCGCGGCTGCGCTTCGCGTCACGCGTGCGCGCTGCCTGCGTGCGCGCTGCCTGGCGGCGGGAAACGCGAAACGGCCCGGGGTGGATACCCCGGGCCGTGACTTTCTTATCGACATCCGTGTGGGCCCCCGTAGGAGCGGGTGCCCGAGACGGCGTGCTTACGCGGTGCGGCCGAACTTCTCGGTGGCGAGCGTGAGGCGGGCGGTCAGCGGCGCGATGGCCTGCTCGACCAGCTTCATCGACGCGTCCGTCACCTTGCCGCTCTCGGCCATCATCTTCTCCATGGCGGTTTTCGCCAGGGTGGACTGCATGTCCATCGCTTCCTTCAACGATTTCACCGCGGCCATCGCCTTCACGGTGGCCATCGTCTCGTCCATCGACGCCTGTGCGGTGGCGGCGAAATGCTTGCTGAGATCCTGCAGGCCGGTGGCCCAGATCTGGCTGGACTTCATGAAGGCCTCGACGTTGCCCTGACCGAACGAGACCAGCTCTTCCGTCGATTTCATTGCGTTTTCCATGGTGTATTGACCCTCGTTTTTGAGTGTTTCGATTTGTTTTGCCACCATCTGCGGGCTGACCGGCGCGCTGGTCGTGGCGATTTCAGGCGTCTTGGCCGCGACCGGTGCCTGGGGCATTGCGGGCGCGACAGGCTCCGGCGGGGATGCCGCCGCGGTCGCGGGAAGCGGCGGCAGGGGTGCCATGACCGGGGTCAGGGCGGTGGCGCCAGCGATAGCAGCCGGCATGGCTTGGGCTGGAACGGTCTGGACTGAGGCGGCGATTCTGGGCGCGATCTTCGCGGCGACGATGCGGCCTGCGGGCGTGGGCACGGCTTTCTTCATTGCCATTTGTCCTCCTCGCACACTTCACGTGCCGTGCGCTTCGAATGCGCCCTGGTAGCCAAGGCGAAAGTCTTTCAGCAATCATGCTGCATTGCAACAAAACAGGTCATAGGCCAAGGTTTGCCGGACTTCAAGCGTTATTGTGCAGCGCACCATTCTGGACGTTTGATACGGTATCGGCTGATAAGCCGTTTGAATCGCGGGATTCCTCCAACGGATAAGGCTGGACAGGCGACGGGTGGCGCCGGTACATTATCGCGTCGTCAAAGGAATAGTCGTCGATGTCGACCACCCCACGTGTCAGCGCCGCCGCGCGACAAGCGCTTTTGGTGCTGTTCGCGTTTGGCATCCTGGCCCTGGCGATGACCGGGGCGGCGAAAGCCCAGATCGGGTCGGATCGCTACAGCTCGATCGTGGTGGATTTCCGGAGCGGCCGCGAGCTGTCGTCCATCAACGCGGACGAACCGCGCCATCCCGCCAGCCTGACCAAGATGATGACGCTCTACATGGTGTTCGAGGCGATGCGCGATCGCCGGGTTTCGTTGGACACGTTGGTGCCGGTGAGCCCGCGTGCCAGTTCCATGTCGCCCTCCAAGTTGGGCCTGCTGCCCGGCACGAAGCTGACCGTGGAGCAGGCCATACTCGGGCTCGTGACGAAATCGGCCAACGACGCGGCGGCGGCGCTGGGGGAGTTGCTGGGTGGCACCGAGAGCAATTTCGGCCAGATCATGACGCTGCGCGCCCGCAGCCTGGGCATGACCCGCACCGTGTTTCGCAACGCATCCGGGCTGCCGGACCCGGAGCAGATTTCGACCGCGCGGGACATGGCCACGCTGGGCCGCCGGCTGATCGCGGATTTCCCGCAGGAATACCGCTATTTCTCCACACCGAGCTTTCGCTTCCACAACCAGGTGATCCCGAACCACGATCATCTGCTGCAGACCTATCCGGGTGCCGACGGCATCAAGACCGGGTTCGTCACCGCCTCCGGCTTCAACCTCGTGACCTCGGCCATTCGGTCGGATGTGCGGCTGGTGGGGGTTGTGATGGGCGCCGGGCGGGCGCTGGAGCGGGATCTGCACATGGCCGTGCTGCTCAATCAGGGCTTCGAGCAGCTGGATGTGCCGGTGCCCACCATGACGGCGCGGGCCGAGGTGCCGCGGCGCCCGCTGATCCCGTCCGCCACCGCCGCCGCACTGCCGCCACCGCCGCTGGCGCCGCGCAACGTGCCGACGCAATGGGCCATCCAGCTTGGCATTTTCCCAACCGAGCCGGCCGCGCGGCTTTCGGCCACCAATGCGCGGCGTATCATCGAAAGCGGCCAGGTGCGCGTGGCGGCCGCCGGCGCGCAGCCCAAGGCCGGGTATCGGGCGCAGATCGTGGGTCTGACGGCGGCCGAGGCGTCCGGCGCATGCAACGTGTTGATCAAGCGCAAGCTGGTCTGCCAGCTCGTCCGGTCCGATACCGGCCAGATCGCCCGCAACTGACCCCCGCCTTGCGCGCGTCGATGGCGTTGCGGGCTGTGCATGGCGGCTGACATGACCGATCTTCCGCTTCCGTTGGACCAGATCACCGCGATCGCCGCGATCGTGGCCGCCGTGCTGGCGCTGGTGGCGGTGGTGCTGGGGCTGTTGCAGGGCGGCCGGAACGCGGCCTTGCATGACGGTGTTCGCGCGGAGGCGGAAATGCTCCGGCGCGCCTTCATCGAGCTGGACCAGGGATTGCGGCGGGAGCTGGCGCAGGGCTCGCGGGAGGGGCTGGCGGCGGCGTTCGATAAGGTGCAGGCCGGGCTTGTCGCGCAGTCCGACGGGCTGGAGCGGTTCGGGCGCGCCCAGCAGGGGGTGCTCGGAACGGCGCTGACACATTTCGGCGCGCAGCAAGGCCAACGGCTGGACCAGGTGGACCGCAGCGTGCGGGAGGCAAATGCCGCGATGCATGCCGCGCAGGTGGCGTTCAAGCAGCAGATGGGTGAGACGCTGGACCGGCTGATCGCGTCCTCCGCCGCTTCGCTCGAGGCTTTCTCGACCCGCCTCGCGGCTCTGGACATCAATTTGAAGTCCGAGCAGGGGCAGCTTCGCGCGTTGGTGGGCACGCAGCTGGAGGCCATGCGCGCGGGCAACGAGGCTAAGCTGGAGGAGATGCGAAAGGCCGTGGATGAAAAGCTGCAATCTGCGCTGGAGAAGCAGCTGAAGGACAGTTTCACCAATTTGCAGGAGCAGTTGGCGGCCGTGCAGCAGGCCATCGGGCAGGTGCAGAGCGTGGCCGGCGAGGTGGGCGACCTGAAGCGCCTGTTCTCCAACGTGAAGTCGCGCGGCGGGTGGGGCGAGGCGCAGCTGGAGGCGATGCTGACGGATATTCTTCCGGTGGGCGCGTTCGAGAAGAATTTCCGCGTGAAGGAGGGCAGCGGCGAGATGGTGGAGTTCGCGCTGCGCGTGCCCGGACGCGGCGGCGAGCACGCCTGGCTGCCGATCGACAGCAAGTTTCCAACCGAGGATTACGGACGCCTGGTGGCGGCGCATGAGGCCGGGCTGCGCGAGGAGGAGGCGGCGGCGCGCGCGGCCCTGGCGCAGAATATCCGGCTGGAGGCGCGCAAGATCGACAGCAAATACATCTCGGTTCCGCGCACGCTGGAGTTCGGCATCCTCTACGTGCCGAGCGACAGCCTGTTCGCCGAGGTGGCGCGGGTGCCGGGGCTGATCGAGGCGATCCGGCGGGACAGCCATGTGATGGTGATGGGGCCGAGCCTGCTGCCGGCTTTTTTGCACACGCTGCGCGTGAGTTACGTGACCTTGGCGCTGGAACAGAAGGCCAGCGAGATCGGCGAGACCCTGGCGGCCGTAAAGGGGGAGTGGGCGAAGTTCGGCGAGGCGCTATCGGCGATCAAGAAACAGGCGGACACGCTGGCCAGCGGGATTGAGTCCACGCTCGTGCGCCAGCGTGCGATCGGGCGGCGGTTGACGAATGTGGATGCGATTGACGACGCGCGGTTGGTGTAAGTGTTCTTTTGTGAACAAAAGAACCAAAAAACTTCATTCATTTGGGTCCGTTAGGCGGATATTTCCGCACCACGAGCCCTCATGAATGAAGTCTTTTTGCTTCTTTTTCTTCAGAAAAAGAAGAATTGTTCCTTAGCTGCCTGGGATCAGAAAGTCCGGCACCGACAGATAACGCTCGCCGGTATCGTAGTTGAAGCCGAGCACGACGGCCCCGGGGGCGAGGTCGGGCAGTTTTTGGGCGATGGCGGCCAGGGTGGCGCCGGAGGAAATGCCGACGAGGAGGCCTTCCTTGCGGGCGGATTGGCGGGCCCATTCGCGGGCGTCTTCGGCTTCGACCTGGATCACGCCGTCCAGCAGCGACATGTCGAGGTTTTTGGGGATGAAGCCGGCGCCGATGCCCTGGATGGGGTGGGGCGATGGGGCGCCGCCTGAGATGACGGGCGAGCCTGTGGGCTCGACGGCGTAGACCTTGAGCTGCGGAAACATCGGTTTCAGCACGCGGGCGACGCCGGTGAGATGGCCGCCGGTGCCGACGCCGGTGATCAGCGCATCGAGGCCTTGGGGGAAGTCGGCCAGGATTTCCTGCGCGGTGGTGCGCACGTGGATGTCGGGGTTGGCGGCGTTGTTGAACTGCTGCGGCATCCAGGCGCCGGGTGTCTGCGCCACGAGCTCCTCGGCGCGGGCGATAGCGGCCTTCATGCCGCCGGCGCGGGGCGTGAGGTCGAACTGCGCGCCGTAGGCCTGCATGAGGGAGCGGCGCTCGACCGACATTGAATCGGGCATGACGAGGACGATGCGGTAGCCTTTGACGGCCGCGACCATGGCCAGGCCCACGCCGGTGTTGCCGGAGGTGGGCTCGATGATGGTGCCGCCGGGCTTCAGCGTGCCATCGGCCTCCGCCGCCTCCACCATGGCGAGCGCGATGCGGTCTTTGACGGAGCCGCCGGGATTGGTGCGTTCAGACTTGATCCAGACCTCGGCGGTGGGGAACAGGCGTTCGAGGCGGATATGCGGCGTGTTGCCGATGGTGTGCAGAACGCTGGCGGCTTTCATCGGGGTTCTCCGTTTTGCGATATTTTACAGCTCTGAGCGCCATTTATGCCAGCCTTTTGACCGCAATTCACAAGCCGGGCACGTGGTGCATCCGAAACCCCACTCGTTCTTGGTGGTGTGGTCGCCGAGGTAGCAGGTGTGGGTCTCGTTCACGATCAGCGCCACCAGGGTGTTGCCGCCGAGCGCGTGGGCGAGCGCCCAGGTTTGGGCCTTGTCGATCCACATGAGGGGCATTTCGAGCACGAAACGGCGCTCCATGCCGAGGTTGAGCGCCAGTTGCGTGGCTTTGATCGTGTCGTCGCGGCAATCGGGATAGCCTGAATAGTCGGTCTCGCACATGCCGCCCACGATGCGTTTCAGGCCGCGGCGGTAGGCGATGGCGGCGGCGTAGGTGAGGAACAGGAGGTTGCGGCCGGGGACGAAGGTGTTGGGCAGGCCCTCGGCGCCCAGGGTGATCGCCACGTCCTCGGTCATGGCGGTGCCGCCGATGGCGGCGAGGGAGGAGCCGAGATCCACGATATGATCGGGGCCGAGCCGGGTGTTCCAGTCGCCGAGGGCGGACAGGCCGTCGCGGATGGGGGCGCGGCATTGCAGTTCGACCGCGTGGCGCTGGCCATAGGCGAAGCCCACGGTCTCGACATGGTCGAAGCGCTGCAGGGCCCATGCGAGGCAGGTGGCGGAATCCTGGCCGCCGGACAGAAGGACCAGAGCCGTCTCAGTCATGGCGTGCATTCACCTTCGGGACAGTGTGGCGGGGATACTCTATATGGAGGGCATGGACATGGATTTTTCCGAGGACGAGATCCACCGTTACTCCCGGCATATCCTGCTGGGCGAGGTTGGCGGCACCGGGCAGGCCCGGTTGCGCGCGGCATCCGTGCTGATCGTGGGGGCCGGCGGGCTCGGCAGTCCGTTGGCGCTGTATCTGGCGGCGGCGGGCGTGGGGCGGATCGGGATCGTGGACGACGATGTGGTGGAGCTGTCCAATCTCCAGCGCCAGATCGCGCACGGGATGGCCGATCTCGGACACGGCAAGGCGGACAGTGCGGCGGCGGCGGCGCTGGCGATCAATCCGGCGGTGCGGATCGAGACGCATGTGACGCGGCTTTCGGCGGACAACGCGGCGGCGCTGATCGGCGATTACGACATCGTGTGCGATGGGAGCGATAATTTCCCCACGCGCTTTCTGGTGGCCGATACCGCGGTGCGGATGCGCCGGGTTCTGATCAGCGCGGCGGTGCTGCGGTTCGAGGGGCAGTTGTCGACGTTCAAGCCGCATGTGGGCGGGCCGTGCTACCGGTGTTTGTATCCGGAGGCGCCGCCGGATGGGATGGTTCCCAGTTGCGGCGAAGCCGGCGTGCTCGGCGCGGTGACGGGGGTGATGGGCACGTTGCAGGCGACCGAGGCGCTGAAGGAGATCATGGGGATCGGGCTCGGCTTATCGGGCCGGCTGCTCATCTGGGACGCGCTGGACATGCGGTTTCGCACCATCAACATCCGGCGTGACCCCGCCTGCCCCGTTTGCGCCGACGTGGCGGTGGCGTGCGATGGCTGAACGGCTGGGCGTGCTGTTGATCTCCGCCGGGCACGCACGCGCGCATCATGCCTTCGTGGTGGCGACGGCCGCGGCGGCGATCGGGCGGGAGGTGATGGTGTTCGCCACGAATGACGGCTGCCGGGCGTTGCTTTCGGATCTTTCGGCGTGGGCGGCCGAGGATGCGGCCACGCGGCTTGCCGGTGTGGCCGGATTGGGGGAGCTGCGGGCGGCGGCGTTCGAGCTGGGCGTGCGGGTTGTGGCCTGCGAATCGGGGCTGGCGATGGCAGGGGTGGGAATGAAGCTGGCGGAAGGCGTTGAAATTTCAGGCGTGGTGAGCTTTCTCTCGGCAACGGCCGGGGGACAGGTGATAACGCTGTGACGCCAGATGTCTCGTTGGTGGGCGTGTTGCAGGGATATTCATGAAGTTGGTCTTTCGCATGATGGCGGCCGCGGTGGTTTTTGGTTTTGGGACGTTCGGGCCGCCCGCCGTGGCGCAGACCCAGGCGCCATCTAATCTGGGCACCGCGAAACCTGTGGCCAAGGCGGCGGAGAAGGCGCCCAGCGCGCCCACGGCGGCGCCGCGCGTGCCGGTGGTGCAGGCCCCCAAGGCGCCCGCGGCCAGCAAGGCTGCCACCCCCAAGGTCGCCGCCGGGAAGACGCCGGCTGGGAAGACGCCGGCTGGGAAGACGCTGGGCAAGCCTTCGGCGAAACCTCCGGCAAAGCCCGTAGTGAAACCGGATGCCGCCGCGGCCGCAGCCGCCGCAGCAGCCGCGGCCGCCACCCCTGCCCCGGCCGAGACCACCCCGCCACCCCAGGACCCCAACAAGGGCAGCGTGACCGGGCTTGCGATCCCGCGTTTCATGTCGTTGCGGTTCGACGACGTGAACCTGCGGGTGGGGCCCGGCACGCGGTATCCGATCGACTGGGTGTATCACAGGCGGGATCTGCCGGTGGAGATCCTGCGCGAGCTCGATGACTGGCGCCTGGTGCAGGATCAGGACAGCGTGCGCGGCTGGGTGCGCGCGCCCACGCTTACCCCGCGTCGCGGTTTCGTGGTGCGCGAGACCGAGCGCGTGCTGCGCGCGTCCGCCGCCGAGAACGGTGCGGCGGTGGCGCGGCTGAAGCCCGGCGTGATCGGCCGTGTGCGCAGCTGCGCGGCCGGCAGCATGTGGTGCGAGGTGGAGGTTGCGACCTATCGCGGCTTCCTCAAGCGCGACGAGATGTTCGGCGTCTATCCGAACGAGCCGATCGGGGGTTAGAGTTCATCCATGGAACAGGATCTCCCGAGAGCGCATCACGACATGGGCGGCGTTTCGAAGTTCATGTGCGATGCGGTGGACACCACCGATCACGTGCTGACCGACTTCGACCGCGATGTGGATGCCATTCGCGGCCTGCTCGGCGCGAAGAAGGTGATGTCGGTGGACGAGCTGCGGCGGGGCATCGAGGCCATTCCGGAGGCGGAATATCATCGCATGACGTATTATCAGCGCTGGATCCGCTCGATCGCCGATAATCTGATGGCGCGTGGGGTGATCACCGAGGCGGAGCTCCGCGCGGCGCTGGAGGGGGCGTGATGCTGGCGGCGGGGCAGCGGGTTCGGGTGAAGCTTGATTGGCCGGAGACGCGCGGGCCGTGCCACATTCGCACGCCGCATTATCTGCGCGGCCGGACGGGTGTGGTGGAGCGGCATCTGGGGCGGTTTCACAATCCCGAGGACCTCGCCTTCGCGCGGGCCGCCGCCGTGCTCGACCTGTATCACGTGCGGTTCGATCAGCCGGCGATCTGGGGCGAGGGCGCTTCGGGCGATGCGATCGTGGTGGAAATCTTCGAAACCTGGCTGGAGGCGGCATGAGCGTTCTACAGGCCGACAGCGACAAGCTGCTCACCGCCGTGGCCCGGCTGCTGCACGAGAAAAACATCGTCTCGCCCGACGAGATCACCGAGCGGCGGGCGTTCACCGATGCGGCAAATCCCGGCCAGGGCGCGCGCATGGTGGCGCGGGCCTGGGTGGATGCGGAGTATCGCGCGCTGATGCTGGCCGATGGGGCGAAGGCGGCGGAGGCGCTGGATATTCCGATGCGGGGCATGCCGCCGCTAGGCGTGCTGGAGAACACGCCGCTGCTGCACCATCTGGTGGTGTGCACCCTGTGCAGCTGCTATCCGCGCGCCGTGCTGGGCTATCCGCCGTTCTGGTTCAAATCCGCAGCGTATCGCGCCAAGGCCGTGCGCGATCCCAGGGGGCTTCTGGCGGATTGGGGGACGCGGATTCAGGCGGAGGTGCAGGTACGGGTGGTGGACAGCACGGCGGATTATCGCTGGATGGTGTTGCCGGTGCGGCCCGTGGGAACCGAGGGCTGGGATGAGGCGCGGCTGGCGAAGATCGTGCGCGATGGGGACATGATCGGGGTGACGGTTCCCTCGGCGTAGCGCGTTACAGGTGCAGGTAGCGCGCGCGCTCGGGGGCGTGGGCGAACGCGGCCGAGGTGCCTGTCCAGACGGTGGCGCCGTTGTCCAGGATCACGTGCCGGTCGGCGATCTTCTCGATGGCGGCGAGGGTTTTGTCGATCAGCAGGATCGCCAGCCCCTGCACTTTCAGGCGTTCGATGCAGGCCCAGATCTCCTGGCGGATGAGCGGGGCCAGGCCTTCGGTTGCTTCGTCCAGGATCAGCAATCTGGGGTTGGTGCACAGCGCGCGGCCGATGGCGAGCATCTGTTGTTCGCCGCCTGAGAGCTGGCGGCCGAGATGATGGCGGCGTTCGTGCAGGCGGGGAAAGAGGGCGTGGACGGCGGTGGCATCCCACGCGCCCGGGCGTGCGGTGGCGACGAGGTTTTCGGCAACGCTGAGCGTGGGGAATATCTGCCGCCCTTCCGGCACCCAGCCGATGCCGCGCCGGGCGATGCGGTGGGAAGGAAGGCGCGTGATGTCCGCGCCGTCGAACGTGATGGCGCCCGCGGTGGGGGGCAGTTGGCCCATGATGGTGCGGATGGTGGTGGTTTTGCCCATGCCGTTGCGCCCGAGCAGCGCCACGACCTCGCCGGGTGCGATGATGAGCGTGACGTCGAACAGGATCTGGGTGTCGCCATAGCCGCCGGCGACGTGGCTGAGCGTGAGCATCAGACATCCTCGCCGAGATAGGCGGCGCGGACGGCGGGGTTGGCCTTGATCTCGGCGGGCGTGCCGCGCGCGATGACGCGGCCGAGCGCGAGTACGGTGATGTCGTCGGCGAGTTTGAAGACCGCGTCCATGTCGTGTTCCACGAGCAGGATGGCGCAATCCTGTTTGAGGCCGGCGAGCAACGTGATGAGGGAGGCGGTATCTTCCGGCCCGGCGCCGGCCAGGGGTTCGTCGAGCAGCATCAGCCTGGGTTGCACCGCCAGCGCCATGGCGAGTTCGAGGCGGCGTTTTTCGCCGTGGCTCAATCGCTGCGCGCGGATGGCGTGACGCGGCGCGAGGCCCACGCGGTCGAGCGCCCGCATGGGCTCGGGGCCTGTGCCGGAGGATGGGCCGATCATGCGAAAGGCCGATCCGTGGCGGGCCTGGACTGCGAGGGAGACGTTTTCGAGCGCGGTGTATTCGGGCAGGATGGAGGTTATCTGGAACACCCGCGCCAGGCCCAGGCGGGCGCGAAGATGCGGGGCCAGGGCGGTGATGTCCTGACCCGCGAGCCGGATGCGGCCGGAATCGGGTTTGAGGGCGCCGGAGATCTGTTGGATCAGCGTGGTTTTGCCGGCGCCGTTGGGGCCGATGACGGCGTGAATGCGATGGGGTGCGACGTGCAGCGACACGTCGTCGGTGACGAGCAGCGCGCCGAAGCTCTTGCGCAGGACTTCGATGTCGAGGACGGGCTCAGCCATCTCCGCGTCCGATGCCGGCGATGCCACGGCGCAGGAACAGCACGGACAGGACCAGCAGGGGGCCGAAGATGAGCGGCCAGTGCGGCGTGACGCGGCCGAGGCCCTCCTCGAACAGCACGACCAAAGCGGCGCCCAGAATGGCGCCGTGCAGCGAGCCGGCGCCGCCCAGCAGCACCATCACCATCAGCGATCCGGACCGGCCCCAGGCGGCATAGGCGGGCGAGACGAATTCGGCCTCGTTGGCCAGCAAAACGCCTGCGACGGCGCAGACCATGGCGGCGATGACCATCGATGTCAGCTGCACGGCGAACACGTCGACGCCCATGGACTGCACGCGCACGCGGTTCTGCCGGGCGGCCGACAGCAGGCGGCCGAAGCGTGACGCGGTGAGCGTGCGAAACAACAGCCAGGCGGCGAACAGGCACACGAGGCTGACCGCGTAGAGACCGCCGCGCCCGGACAGCTTCCATCCGGCCCACATGATGCGCGCGTCGAGGGAATAACCGTCGTCTCCGCCGTAATCGGCGAGCGAGCCGGCGGCGAAATACACCATCTGGGCGAAGGCCAGCGTGATCATCAGGAAGTTGATGCCGGACGTGCGCAGCGCGATGGCGCCGGTGACGAGCGCGAAGATGCCGGCGGCCAACATCGCAGCCGGGATCACGATCGTGGCGTCGTGGATGCCGGCGGCGTCGAGGATCGCCACGGCGTAGGCGCCGATGGCCAAAGGGGCCGCGTGGCCGAAGCTGGCGAGGCCGCCCACGCCCAGGATGAAATCCAGGCTCATGGCGGCGATGGCGAAGATGATGATGCGGCCTGCAATCAACGGGAGGAAGCCGCCGATCGGCAGGCCGGCCTCGCGCAGGATGGGAATGGCGGCGAGCGAGGCGAAGAGTGCGATGGGCACCATGCGGGAGGCGCGGCTCATGCGCGCGCCGGGAACAGCCCGGTGGGGCGGATGGCGAGGATGAGGGCCATCACGAGGTAGATCAGCATCGAGGCGACGGCCGGGCCCACGCGGGCGGAGGTGGTGGCGCTCAATGCGGCATGGGACAGGTCGGTGATGAGGGATCGGCCCAGCGTGTCCACCAGGCCCACGAGGCACGCGGCCACGAAGGCGCCGCGGATGGAGCCGACGCCGCCGATGACGATGACGACGAAGGCCAGGATGAGAAGGTTGTCGCCCATGCCTGGCTCCACGGAGACCAGGGGCGCCGCGAGGACGCCGGCAAAGCCCGCGAGCATCGCGCCCATGCCGAAGACGATGCGAAACAGGCGGCCGATATCGACGCCGAGGCCTTCGACCATGGCGCCGTTGCTGGCACCGGCGCGGATGAGCATGCCGACGCGGGTGCGGTTGACGACCACGGCGAGACCGCCCGCCACGGCGAGGCCCGCCGCCATGACCGCGATGCGGTAGATGGGGTAGCGAAGACCTTCGACCAACTGGAAAGAGCCTGACAGCAACTCCGGCATTTTCATATCGAGCGGGTTGGAGCCCCAGAGCAGCCGCGTGACCTCGTTCAGCGTGATGATGATGCCGAAGGTGGCGAGCACCTGGTCCAGCTCGGAGCGGCGGTAGAGGTGGCGGTAGATCACCACATCCAGCGCCAGGCCGAAGGCGCCGGCGACGACGGAGGCGAGCAGCAGGCCGGCCCAGAAGCCGCCCGCCCATCCGGCGAAGGTGACGCCGAGATAGGCACCGATCATATACTGCACGCCGTGGGCAAGGTTCACGAACTTCATCACGCCGAACACCAAGGTGAGCCCGGCGGCGATGAGGAACAGCAGCATGCCGAGCTGGATGCCGTTGAGCGCCTGCACGATGAATAAGGTCATGCAGGCGCGCTTTGCCTGGTCAGTTCATCTTGCAGTCGACGGCGTAAGGGTCGGCGTCGCTCGACAGCACTTTCCGCTGGATTTCGGTCTGCAGCTTGCCGTCCGGCCGCTTGGCGACGCGGGCGAGGTAGAAGTCCTGGATGGGGTAGTGGTTGGCCCCGAACCTGAAGCTGCCGCGCACGCTTTCGAAGGGTGCCTTTTCCAAGGCAACGCGCAGTTTGGCGTGGTCGGTGCCGCCTGCCATCTTGACGGCGCCGTCGATCAGGCGTGCGGTGTCGTAGGCCTGCGCGGCGTAGGTTGCAGGCACATACTTGTACTTTGCCTCGAACGCGGCGACGAAGGCGCGGCTTGCGGCGTTTTCCATGTTGGGCGCCCAGTTGGCACCGGTGTAGAACCCGATCGCGGCATCGCCCGCGGCGGGCAAGGTGCTTTCATCGACGGTGAAGGCCGATAGCACCGGGATCTTTTCGAGCCCCGCCGCGCGGTACTGCTTGACGAAGCTGATGCCGAGCCCGCCGGGCAGGAACACATAGACCGCATCCGGTTTGGCATCGGCGATCTTGGCGATTTCGGACTGCATGTCCATCTGGGTCAGCGGCACGTAGTCCTCGGCGGCGACCTCACCCTTGAAGCGGCTTTTGAAGCCGGTCAGCGCGTCCCGCCCGGCCTGGTAGTTTGGTGCGATGAGAAAGACCTTTTTGTAGCCTTGATCGGTGGCGAACTGGCCGGAGACGGAATGCGGCTGGTCGTTCTGATAGCTGGTGACGAACAGGTCCGGCGAGCAGCCTTTGCCGGCCAGGGTGGAGGGGCCGGCGTTGGGGCTGATGAGAAAGGCGCCCGATGCCGTCACGGGTTTGACGATGGGGGCGATGATGCCGGAAAAAACCGGGCCGATCACAAAGTCGACCTTGCCTTGTTCGACATAGCCGCGAATCTTGGTGACGGCGAGGTCGGGTTTCAGCTCGTCGTCGATGACCGTGAGTTCCACCGGCATTCCGCCGAGCTTGCCGCCGAGGCTGTCGATTCCGGCCTGGAAGCCGTCGCGGATCTGTTCGCCGAGCGGTGCCTGCGGGCCGGACAGGGTGGCGATGACGCCGATCTTGAGCGTTTGGGCGGACACCACGCCTTGCTGGGCGGCGAGGGCGAGAAGTGTGGCCCCGAATAGGCGCGTGATCATGCCGATGGCTCCCGAATGCGAAGCGTCAGTTGAAACATGAAACAAACCGCGCGTGAAGCGGGGTTTCGCCTGTTCGTTGTAGCCAAGCGGGGTGGACTGCCTCTAGCTTTTCAACACAGGTTCAAAGGAGAGCTTTCATGATGTTGGTCAAATCGACGTTGCGTTCGGTGTTGTTGGTCTCGGCTTTGGCCACGCCTGCCATGGCGCAGAAATCGGCGGACACGCTGCGCGTGGTGTGGTGGGACCAGATCGTGAACGTGAACCCGTATTACAACCAGTTGCGGGCGGGGATCATCGTTTCGCACCAGGCGTTCGACGGGCTGGTGTATCGCGACCCCACGAATTTCGAGATCAAGCCGCTGCTGGCGACATCGTGGAAGTATATCGACGAGACCACGATCGAATTCACGCTGCGCCAGGGCGTGAAATTCCACGACGGCAGCCCGTTCACCGCCGATGACGCAGTCTATACGATCAATTCGATCCTGTCGGACAAGCAGGTTTCGGTGCCCAGCAACTACAACTGGATGGCGGGCGCGGAAAAGATCGACGATTTCAAGATGGTGGTGAAGACCAAGAAGGTGTTTCCGGCGGCGATGGAATATTTCGCCATGGTGATGCCGATCCTGCCCAAGGCGTATCGGGAAAAAGTCGGGTCGGACGCGTATGACAAGCTGCCGGTGGGTGCCGGGCCCTACAAGATCACTCGCGTGGACGGTGTGAACCAGATCGAGATGGAACGGTTCGAAGATTATTTCAAGGACAGCCCGAAGAGCCGGCCGGCGATCCGAAAGCTGGTGATCCATGAGGTGGTGGACAACACGACGGCGCTGAACGAGCTGATCGGAGGAAAGGCCGACTGGACCTGGAATGTTCTGCCGGACAACCTTGCCAAGGTGGGCGCGATGGGGCCGTTCAAGACCGAGCAGGCCGAGACGATGCGGGTGAACTCGCTCAACCTCGACGCGGCGGGGCGGACCGGGGCGGATAATCCGCTGACGAAGGTGAAGGTGCGCCAGGCCTTGATCCATGCGATCGATCGAGAGTCGATCGCGAAGAACCTGATGCAGGGTGGCTCCCGCGTGCCGCCGGCGCCGTGTTTCCCCACGCAGTTCGGCTGCGATGCCCAGGCCGCGGTGCAGTATCCGTATGATCCCACCAAGGCGAAGGCGCTGCTGGCCGAGGCGGGCTATCCCAACGGGTTCGATACCGAGGTTGTCTCTTACGTGTTGCCGCAGTTCGAGGGCGCCATTCAAGGGTATCTGAAGGCTGTGGGGATCAACGCGAAGATGACGCATCTGCAGGTGCAGGCGCAAATCCAGCGCTCTCAGGAAGGCAAGAACCCGATCGATCTGGGGAACTGGGGCAGTTATTCGATCAACGACGTTTCGGCGTTTCTGCCGCAATACTACAGCGGGGCGCTGACCGAAGGTTTTTCGACCGGCGATTTCGCGCATGACGCGGAGGTGCAGAAACTGGTGATCGCGGGCGGGCAGACGACGGACAAGGCGGTGCGGGCGAAGGCGTATTCGGCGGCGATCAAGCGGATCACGGAGCAAGCGTATTTCGTGCCGTTGTTCACGAGCGTGGGGACATATGCTTATCGGAAGGAGCTGAAAATGCCGGTTTGGACGGATGAGTTGCCGCGGTATTACTTGGCGAGCTGGAACTAGGTTTTACGCAGGAAATGCGTTCCGGCCGATCAAGATCGATCGGCCGGACGTGCGTCAGGAGGCGCTCACCCGTCCCATCCGAAGCCAGCGGCGCTTCGCCGGCGTGACAGTTGCCGTGTCTGACATATGCAGATGGCGTGACGCCGCGCGCTCCACGGCCCCCAGAATACGGCGGATGGTTTCGGTGATCGCGAGGTAGATCATCGCGCAATAGAGGTAGATTGAGAAATCGAAGGTTCGGGCGAACACGAAACGTGTCTGGCCCATCAGGTCCAGCAACGTCACGATCGCGGCCAGCGCGCTTGCCTTGATCAGCGTGATCAGCTCGTTGCCCATCGGGCGGATGGCCACCAGCAGCGCCTGCGGGAACACCACGTGCCGGGCGATGGCATAGCCGGACAATCCCAAGGCCTTCGCCGCCTCGATCTGGCCTTTCGGCACGGACGAGATGGCCCCGCGCATGATTTCGGCCTGATACGCCGCCGTGTTCAGGGTGAAGGCGAAGATGCAGCAGAAATAGGCTTCGCGGAAGAAATACCACAGCCCGACCGATGTCAGCTCGGCCCGGATCTCGCCGGCCCCGTAATAGAACAGATAAAGCTGGCACAGCAGCGGCGTGCCGCGGAAGAACGTGACGTAGCTCAGCGCCGCGCCGGACAGCAGCCGGTTGGACGACATGCGCGCCCGGCACAGCGGATAGGCCAGCAAGAACCCCAGCACCGACGACGTGCCGATGACCTCGGCCGTCACGATCACCCCCGAGACCAGACGCCAGCCGTAATTGCCCAGCAGCTCGAAGTTGAACAGCAGCGGGAAGAAGTTCTGCAACATGTCCATCATCACGCATAGGCCCGGTTGCTGCGCCGCTCGAGCACCGACTGGACCGCGCCCGAGGCGATGCTGATCACCAGATAAAGCCCCGCCGCCACGCAGTAGAACAACAAGGGCGAGCGGGTGTAGCGCGATGCCTCGGACGCCGCGCGCAGCAGGTCCATCACCGCCAGGGTGGAGATCAACGAGGTGTCCTTCAGCAGGATCGTCCAGATGTTGCCGAGGCCGGGCAGTGCGATGCGCAGCAGCTGCGGCAGCACCACACGCCGGAACACCTGCTTCGGCGTGAGCCCCAAGGACTGTGCCGCCTCGATCTGGCCTTTGGCCACCGAGCTGATGGCGCCCACCCAGACCTCGCTGGAATAGGCCGCCACCACCACCGACAGCGCGATCACGCCGGCCACGAAGGCGTTCAGCTCCACATGCGGCAGCCCCGTCAGCTTGCCGGTGCGGTCGATCAGCGCCTGCAGGCCGAAATACACGAGGAACAGCGACAGCAGGTCTGGGATGCCGCGAAAGAACGTGGTGAACGCCTCACAAAAACCGCGCATCACGGCGCTGCGCGACCCCTTCAGCACAGCCAGCAGCAATCCGGCGCCAAAGCCGAACGGCACCGTGGTCACCGCCAGCGCGACAGTGACCAGGGCGCCTTCCAGCAGCAGGTTGCCCCAGCCGTCCGCACCGAAAATGAGGGCCAG
>JANYFG010000005.1 GCA_025362815.1 Rhodospirillales bacterium | reverse complement strand
TGGCGTTGACGCCGCCGCCGGATCTTGCGGTGCAGACCATCGTGGTGCCCGGCACCGCGCCCGAGGGCAGCGCCATCAGCGTGACATGGACCGTGGCGAACCAGGGCGGCGGCGTGGCGCCCGGCGCCTGGGTGGACACGGTGCTGCTGCACAAGATCGGCGATCCGAATCCGGGCACGGTGGTGGGCAGCTACACGCATGTGGGGCCGTTGATCGCGGGCCAGAGCTATACGCGCACCGAGCAGATCACCCTGCCGCTGCACGTGGCCGGCGGCTTCGAGATCCTGGTCGTGACCGACGCAACAACACCGTCTATGAAGGTGCAGGCGAGAACAACAACCGCGGTGCCTCCACCCCCGTGCTCGTCAGCGTGCTGCCACGCCCGGATCTGGTGGTGACCAGCGTCACGTCGCCCAGCACCGTCAACGCCGGGGCCAGCGCCAGTATTTCGTTCGTTGTGACCAACGTGGGTTCGGTCTCGACGGGATCGACCGGCTGGGTGGACAACGTCTATCTGTCGCTGGACGCCAATCCGCAAGACGGCGTGCTGATCTCGTCGTTGCGCAATGCGCAGGCGTTGGATCCGCAGGGACAGTATTCGTCCGATGCCGCCACCTTCACGGTTCCGCTGCGCTACAGCGGGACGGTCTATCTGATCGTGCAGGCCGACGCGAACAACGGCGTGGACGAATACCCGGCGACCAACAGCACCCGCGTGGTGCCGCTCTACGTCAATCCGGCGCCGTTCCCCGACCTGGTGGTCAGCGCCGTGACCGCGCCGGCGCTGAGTTTCGCCAACAGCCAGGCGACCGTGCACTACACGGTGACCAACAAGGGCCCGGGCCCCACCAGCGTGCCCAACTATGCCGAGCAGATCTGGCTTTCCACCGATCGGCAGCGGCCGAACCCGGGCAAGGGCGATATCCTGCTGACGGAGGTGCAGTACACCGGTGGCATCCTGGTGTCCGGTGCCGGTTACGACCGGACCGTGACCGTGACCATCCCCAATGTCGCCAAGTCCGGCACGTATTATCTGACCGCGTGGGCCGACCCTTACGGCACGCTGCTGCAGACCGAGCTCGCGGCCAACATCAACCCCGACGACCCCCACGAGATTCAGAACGACAACTACAAGGCCGGCAATTCCACCACCGGTGGCACCGAGATCATCGCACCGCCCGCGCCGCCGGCGGCCCCGTTGCCGGAGGTGACCGTGACATCCGTCACCGCCGATCCGGTGGGGGCGGCGACGCAGAATTTCACCTTCAGCTGGACGGTAAAGAACAACGGCCCCGGCTTCGCCGCCGAGACGTCGGGCGTGCCGTGGCACGACAGGGTCATCCTGTCCGACATGGCGACCCTGGGGGCGGCCGGCGCGCATGAGTGGACGCTCGGCACATACGACCGGCTCAGCGATCTCGCGTCCGGTCAAAGCTATACCAACACGCAGACGGTTCTGCTGAACCCGGCCGCGCGCGGGCTTTATGTGTTCGTCCAGACGTTCCTGGGCAACGACACCGACACCACGAACAATGTGGCCTCCACCACCACGAAGGTGACCGGCAGCATTCCGGATCTGCGGGTGGGCAGCGTGACGGCGGCGGCCTCGGCCGATAGCGGCGAGAAGACGACGATCACCTACACCGTGACCAACGCCGGCAGCACGGCCATCTGGTCCGGCACCCAATACTGGGAAGACGACGTCTATATTTCGCGTGACTCGACCTTTATTGCCAGCCGCGCCACCGCGCTTGGAAGTGTGGCCCATGTCAACACCGGGCTTGCCGCGGGTGCCAGCTACACGGAAAGCCTGACCGCGACCCTGCCGCAAGGCATCGGCGGGCAGTTCTATATCTACGTGTTCACCAACCAGGATCCGGAACCCGGCCGAGGACTGGATCCCAGCCTCGCGTTGCCGACGATCCCGCCCACATCCGGCGATAACGCAGGCGCGCTCTCGTTCTTCGCCAACCATGCCTATGAGCTGGTTCCGGGCAATCCTGGCCAGGCGGCGCTGCCGGTTGTGTACAAAGAGGCCGATCTCAAGGTTACCGACTTCGTTCTGCCGACCGGTTTCGCGGCCGGCAGCACGGTGACGGCGACCTTCACCGTGACCAACATCGGCAACCGCGACACGCGTCAGGACCGCTGGACGGACCGGCTGTTCCTGTCGCTCGACGCGTCGCTCGACAACGGGGACGACCAGCTGACGCTGCGGCTGGCCGATGGCAGCTACATCGACGCGAAATACGACCGGGTGGGCGTGCTGGCCGCCGGTGCGTCCTACACCGCGACGGTGAGCTTCACGGTGCCGTTCGAGGCGTCCGGCGCCTTCTTCATGCTGGCCAACGTCGACAGCGGCTATGGCACCAGCGGCTATTCCGCGAGCTCGATCTCGCCACGGCTGCAGGGCATCGGCGGCAATGCGTCAGGCGTGGTCAGGGAATTCCAGGGCGAGGGCAACAACGTCACGAGCCGCGCCGTGACCGTCTCGCCCTATACCGCGCCCGATCTCGTGGTGGGCGGGCTGGTGGCGCCGGTGCATGTGACACTGGGCGGCACATTCAGCGTGACCTACACCGTCACCGATCAGGGCGGCGCCACCCAGGATCTGCAATCGGCGTGGAACGACCTGGTGTATCTGTCGGTCGACGCCAATCTGGACGTTCAGTCGGACCGGTATATCGGCAGCATCCGGCATACCGGCGGGCTGTCGGCTGGTGGCAGCTACACCAACACGCTGACGTATAACGTGCCGAACGGTCTGCCGGGCACAAGTTACTACGTGTTCGTGGTGACGGATCCCGCGATCACCAACAGCACCGGCGAGGTGTTCGAAAGCCGCGAGACCAACAACGCCACCGCAAGCACCGTGCCGATGATCATCGACACGCCGCCGCCCTCCGACCTTCAGGTGGACAGCGTTTCGGTGCCGGGCACGGCGATGGACGGCGACGCACTGCATATCGGCTGGACCGACAGCAATCACGGCAGCGTGGCGGTGGCCGGCAGCTGGACCGACAGCGTCTATCTTTCCACCGACGCCACCTGGAGCATCGACGACCGGCTGCTGGGCCGCGTGGGGGTGTCCGGCACGCTGAACCAGGGTGATACCAAGCAGCTGACGTTGGACGCGACGCTGCCGGGCGTGGCGCCGGGCAATTACTACGTGCTGGTGCGGACCAACATCTATCGCACCGTGTATGAAGGGGTTTTCACCGCCAACGACACCACGGCGTCGCCCAACGCCATCAATGTGGGCGTGCCCACGCTTGTCATCGGCGCGCCGCTCGCCACCACGCTGCTGCCGGGGCAGGAGCGGCTGTATCAGGTCGTGGTGCCCGAGGGGCAGACGCTTCGGCTGACGCTTGCCGCGGGCAACAGCACCAGCGTGAATTCGTTGTTCATCCGTTACGGCGCGGCGCCGACAGCGGCCAATTACGACGCCACCTATTCGGGGCCGCTGTCGTCCAGCCTGACGGCGTTGATCCCGTCCACCCGGCCTGGGGTGTATTACGTGCTGGTGCAGGGTTACTCGGGCCCCGCCGCCGGCACCGGTATCACGCTGCTGGCCGAAGAACTTCCGCTGGTGATCACCAACGTGGCCACCGACGTGGGCGGCGATGGCAAGTATGTCACAACCACCGTCTCGGGCGCGCAGTTCTCGCAGTCCGCGACCGTGAAGCTGATCCGGCCCGGAATCGCCGAGTATCAGCCTGTCAGCTACAAGATCGTCAACAGCACCACGATCATCGCGGTGTTCGATCTGACCGGCGCGCCGCATGGCGAATACGACGTGGTCGTGACCAATCCGGATGGCAGCCAGGCGATCATTCCGTACCGGTTCCTGGTGGAGCGGACGGTGCAGCCGGACGTGCAGGTGGGCATCGGTGGCTCGCGCACCATTCTGGCGGGCGATAGCCAGACCTATTCCGTGGCGCTGAACAATCTCGGCAATCTGGACGCGCCCTATACCTTCTTCCAGACCGGCGTGCCCAATCTGGGCAACAACGACATCGTCTATGGCCTGCCGTATCTGACGTTCAGCGACAACATCGCCGGTGCGCCGCAGGGCGTGGCGGGGTCGGCCAATGCGAACGTGCCTTACAGCAGCCTGAATTCGGTGGTCGACAGCAACGGGCTGTTCACGTCTTCGGGGTTTCTGTTCAACGAGGCGGCGAACGGCACGGCTGGCGTCTCGGTCAACGTCACCACCTATCCCGGTCTGCAGGCATTGCATGACCGCGCTTTCGCCTCGTTCCGGGCGCTGGCGGCGACATTCGCGCCGGATCTGGACAAGTATCTGGCCAAAGGCGATGCCGGCATCAGCGATTGGTGGACGGCGTTCAAGGCGGAGGTGAGCCAGGGCAACCCGCAGATCGCCGCCACGCTGGACATGATCGATTTCGTGGGTCAGTACCAGCAGAACAAGGCGGTGCCGGCGGCGGATATCATCCTGTTCATCCCGTTCCGCTTCAGCATATTCGCCGCGGCCACGACGATGACGCGCGATGAGTTCGTGGCCTATCAGACCAGCCAGGCGCTGCAGCTTCGCGCCAATATTCTGGCGAGCGTGGGCACCGCCAACGAGGCGCCGGCCTCGCTTCTGGCGTTGGTGGCCGACAGCGCGCGCTTCGTGAACCTGCAACTCGCCGCCCTCGAATCGGCGGGCATTCTCCTGCCGCAGGGCGGGCTGTCGCCGATCAGCCAGCAGCAGGATATCCAGAGCCTGCTGTCCGTGCTCGCCAGCGGCATTCTGTTCGGACCGTCCGGCAACGCCGTGCGCTCGACCGGCAACCTGCTGAACTTCTTCGATCAGTTGCGCCTGCTGTATGGCAATGATTCCAGCAAGACCGCGCCGCTCGCCGGCAAGGATCATCGGCAGAACGAAAGCTACAGCTACGACATTCCCATTCCGAAACTGCCGCAGGCGAGCGATTACGACCTGCATCTCAGCACGCCCACCACGTTCCTGGCGTTCAACATCTACGTGCCCTGGGTGCCGTTCGAAAGCCGTGGCGCGGGGCTGCCGGCCGATTTTCAGATTAACGGCCCATCGCCGACAGCGGCCGACCCGCTGGCCGCGCTCGATTTCAGCAGCTATTTCGCAAGCCCCGGGGCTGCCGCGACCATCGCCTCGATCAGCGGGCCGCAAACGTACGACACGGCGGGCTTCCTGCCGGCTTCCACGGCACTGCCCTACACGGTGAAGTTCAACAACCCGTCGGCCGCGTCCACCTACGTCAACCAGATCACGATCGTCACCCAGCTCGACACCAATCTCGATCCGTACAGCTTCCAACTTGGCGACATCAAGATCGGCGACATCACCGTGCATATCCCGGCAGGGATGGCCACGTTCACGCAGGACATCGATTTCAGCGCCACGCGCGGGTTCATCCTGCGCGTGTCCGCCGGCATCGATCTCAACCAGAGCCCGGCCTCGGCGAAATGGATCATCCAGGCCATCGATCCGTTGACCGGCGAGGTGCTGACCGACAGCACGCGCGGGCTTCTGATGCCCAACAACGCGCAGGGCAACGGCGCCGGGTTTGTGAGCTGGACGGCGCGGATCAAGGACGGGGTTGCGACGGGCGCCAAGATTTCGGCCTCGGCCAGCGTGACGTTCGACACCCAGCCGCCGCAGATCACGGTGCCGCTCACCCAGATCGCCGACACCGTGGCGCCGGTGAGCGTGCTGACATCGAGCCAGATCGGCTCGTCCAACAACTACATGGTGAAATACAGCGTCAGCGACGATGCCGGCGGCTCCGGCTTCGCGCATGTGACGCTGTATGTGGCGACCGACGGCGGCAATTTCATGATCTGGAAGAGCCAGTTGACCACGGCGTCGGCAAGCCTTGTCTATAACGGCGTGGCCGGTCACACATACGAATTCCTGGCGCTGGCCACCGACAACGCCGGCAATCAGGAAAAGCCCGCCGACAGCGCCTTGAACGTGCCGGGCGATGGGTCGTCCATCAATCTTGGCGGCACGCCGCAGGCAACCTCCACCACGGCGCCCAATTATGGCATTCCGCCGGCGCCGGTGGTGATCCCATCCACCAACGTGTTGTTCGCGGCTGCCCAGGCCCTGGTGCACAATGCGCTGCCGATCGCGCTGCCAAGCGTGTTCACCAGCGTGCTGGCGCCGTTCATGGCGCATGCGTTCGCCGGCGGCATCGGGCAGAGCGAGGCGGGTATCGGGCCGCAGGCCATCGTGGAACTGCCAGGCGGCGGCTTCCTGGTCTCGGGCGGGGCCAATCGCGGGTCGCTGTATCGCATCGCCAATGCCGGCACGATCGCCGCCACGCCGCTGATCACGCTGGACCAGCCCATCGCCAACATGGCGATCGACAACGCGGGTCGGCTCTGGGCCACCACCGCGGGCGGGCCGCTGCTGCAGCTTGACCCCGTGACGGGCGCCATTCTGGGAAGCTATGGCGACGGCGTGACGATGGCCATCGCCGTCGATCACATCAGCGGCACGGTCTATGTGAGCACAAATGCCGGCGTTTCGATCTTCGATCCGGACGCGCACAGCTTCACGCAGTTCAGCCGCGATCAGAACCTGCGGGTGAACAGCCTCGCGGTGGACAACCAGGGCAACCTTTGGGCCACCACCTGGCCCGATCGCCGCCAGGTGGTGGAGTTCGACAACCGCCAGCGTGCGGTGACGAAGCTGTCGTTCGACAGCGACATCGACAGTCTCGCCTTCGGGCAGGCCGGGTCCGCGCTGGCGGGGCTGTTGTTCGTGAGCCACAACGCCGGGCGCGTGAACAGCGTGGGCGCCGCCTCGGCGAGCAGCGAGCTGACGCTGGTGGATGTGGCGACCTTGCAGACGCTGGCGCTGGCCACTGGCGGCAGCCGCGGCGGCGTGGTGATGACCACGGCGGACGGTCGGGTTCTGCTGAGCCAGACCACCGAGGTGGACGTGATCAGCCCGGCCTACGCGCCGGTGGTGCTGGGCAGCAATCCGCCGAACGGGGCGGTGACGCCGTTGCCGCTTCCGTTCATCAGCGTGCGGTTCGACCAGGACATGCTGGTGGGCGACGGCACCGCCGCGGGCAGCGTGATTAATGCGGCCAACTACACGCTGACGGGCGCCACGAACGGCGTGCAGACGCTGCAGGCGGCGGTCTACGACGTGTCGTCGCATACCGTGCTGCTGTCGTATGGCGTTCTGCCGCCAGATACCTACACGCTGGCCGTGGGCACCGGCATCACCAGCGCCGCCGGGCTGAAGCTGGCCAGGGGCTACAGTTCCGTCTTTCAAGGTTTGGGGGATCTGACGGGCAAAGTGCGGATCGACGTGACCGCGACGCGGACGAACCGTACGTCCGGCACCGTGTCGTACGACCTCACGCTCACCAATGTCAGCGACACGGCGGTGATCCTGCCGGCGGTGCTGGTGCTCGACCCCAGCAGCGGCACCACCGGGCTGCCGCAGGGCACCATCGGGCGCACCGATGACGGGCGCTATCTGATCGATCTCAGCGCCTCGCTGCCGGCCAACGGGATTCTGGCGGTGGGCCAGCAGGTGACCGGCACGACGGTGACCATCACCAATTCCGGCAATGCGCGCGCCGATTTCTCACTGGGCGTGTCGGCGGCCGCGGCGCCCAACCATGCGCCGGTGTTCACGAGCACGCCGCCCACGGGGGCCGTGGCGGGCCAGGCGTTCACCTATACCGCGGCGGCCACGGATCGGGAGGGCAATGCCCTGCTGTATCACGTGCTGTCCGGACCCGCGGGGCTTTCGATCGATCCGCTGAGTGGGGTCGTAACGTGGGCGGTGACGGCCAATGCCGCGGCACAAACGCCGATCGCCTTGCAGGTGTTCGACAGCCATGGTGCCTCGACCGTGCAGCGCTTCGTGGTGACGGTGGAGGGCGGCAACCAGGCGCCCTACTTCGTGGGTCTGCCGCCTGCGCAGGCGGGCAGCGAAGGCACCGCGGTGACGTTCACCGTCAACGTGGTGGACCCCGCGGGCAAGCCGCTGCTGGTGACGGCCGACCGGCTGCCGCCGGGTGCGAGCTTCGACCCCACCACGCGCGTTTTCTCATGGCTGCCGGGCTACAGCAGCGCCGGCACGTATCCCGGCGTGGTTTTCACCGTGACGGACGGCATCGTTTACGTGTCGCAGACGGTGGTGTTCAGCGTCGCCAACGTGCCGCAGCCCGTGACGCTGGCGCCGCTCGGCATTCATACGCTGGGCGAGGGCAGCAAGATCGTGCTGAACCCGATCTATACCAGCGAGCCCGGGGCGGCATTGACGTTCCTCACGGATTATCTGCCCTTCGGCTCGTCGCTCGATCCCACCACGGGGCAGTTCGTTTGGACGCCGGGGTTCGCCGCCGCCGGCGACTACAAGATGACCGTTTATGTAACGGACGGCGTGACCACCGCGTCCCAACCGCTGGAATTCATCGTAACTCCGGTGAACACCGCGCCGGTGTTCGTGCAGCAGGACGGGCGGCAGACATTCGAAGGGCAGGGCATCTCGTTCCAGGCCTTCGCGTTCGATCCGAATAACCCCAACTACGTGCCTCCGGCGCGTGCGTTGGACGGCACGCTGGTGGAACAGGGCGCGTTCCCGCGCACCGTGACGGTACGCGCCGTGAGCACGCTTCCGGCGGGTGCGACGTTCGATCCGGATACGCTGCTGTTCACGTGGACGCCGACCTACGGCGATGCCGGCGTGACCAGCGTGACCTTCATGGCGACGGACACCAGCAGCTATACCTCGGCCGCCCCGCTCAGCACGCTCTTCACCGTGCCGATCACCGTGCTGCCGCTGAACCGGCCGCCCGTGATGCCCGATGTGGCCAATATCTCGGTGGCGACCGGCAGCACCGGCGGCACGGATGTGGCCGTGACCGATCCGCAGAACCGCAAGCTGACGCTGCGCCTCGTGAATGCCGCGCAGGGCCTGCCGCTGCCCTCGTTCATCAGCTTCACGGACAATGGCGATGGCACCGGGCACATCTCGGTGGCGCCGCATGCGGGAGACCGGAGCGACACGACCGTGCTTCTGCTGGCCACCAGTGAAGCCGACGCGCGCGGTCCGGCGCTGACCAATGCCACCAGCTTCGTGGTGTCCGCCACCAGCCTGAACGAGCCGCCGATGGTCCAGGCGCTGCCCGATCTTGTCGTGGCACCCGGACAGAGTGCCACGCTGCCGGTTCTGGTCTCCGACGGCGACCAAAACCCGCTGACTTACAGCGTGTCGGGGTATGGCGGCGTGTCGATCGCGCCCGGATCGGTGTATGGGCAGCCGGTGCTGACGGTCTCGGCCGGGGGCGGCGATGTCGGCGACCATCTCGTGACAGTGACTGCAACGGATGACGGCAATGGCGGCAAGACGGCGCCGCTTAGCGGGTCCACCACGTTCATGGTGCGCGTGCGGGCCACCAATACCGCGCCCGTTCTGTCGCCGGTGGGCAACCAGCAGGCGAGCGAGGTGCACGGCTTCACGCTGCAGCTTCGCGCAACGGACGCCGAGAGCGATGGAATCAGCTATTCTGCCACGGGCCTGCCGGCTGGCGCTGTGCTGGGCCTGCGCAGCGGGTTGCTGACCTGGACCCCGGCCTTCGGACAGGCGGGCGCCTATACGATCGTGCTCACCGCCAGCGATGGGCAGCTCAGCCAGAGCGAGACCATCACCCTTGCCGTGGCGCAGGTGACGATGGCGCCCGTGTTCGTGCCGATCGGCGACCAGACCGCGCGCGAGGGAACCGATCTCACGCTCACCGTGCAGGCTGTCGACCCGCGTGGCGGGCCGGTAAGCCTCGCCGCGGTGACGCTGCCGCCCGGTGCCACGTTCGATGCGCCGAGCGGTGTATTCGACTGGACGCCAGGGTTCGATGCGCAGGGCGATCAGGCCGTCACGATCTCGGCGGTGAACCAGTACGGGCAGACGACGCTATCGACGTTCATCGTCCATGTGGCGAACGTGGATCGCGCGCCGGTGCTGGCGGCATCGGATCATAATTTCATCGTGGGCCAGTCGGCGACTTTCGCCCTTGGCGCCACCGATCCGGATGCCGGCACCACGCTGACCTACAGCGCCATCAACCTGCCGGCCGGTGCCACGCTGGATGCGGGCACGGGTATCGTGACCTGGACACCCGGGCCGGGCCAGGTGGGGATCTACACGCCGACCTTCAGCGTTTCGGATGGCACGCTGGTGACGCCCGACACCATTGTGCTGCGCGCCAGCCTGACGCCGCCGCCGCCTGTGGTGCGCATCGAGCTCACGCCGAGCTTTGCCGGCGTGCCCGGCCAGAAGGTGGCGATCCATCCCGTGGCCGGGGGGCTTTCGGCCATCGTCTCGCTGCGTCTGTTCGAGAACGGGGTGGAACTCCCGCTGGATGCGAACGGGCAGGCCAGCATCACGCCCACCGCGCCGGGCAAGATCACGCTGCTCGCCGTCGCCATCAATGCCGATGGCACCCAGGGCCAGGCGAGCCTGGTGCTGAAAACGCGCGACCCAGCCGACAGCGCGGCCCCGGTTGTAACGTTCGCGCCGGAGACTCAGGGCGCGTTCTTTTCGGCCGCCGGGGCGATCGACGCCACGATCTCGGACAGCAATCTGGACAGCTGGACGTTGGAACGCGCCTATGGCGTGGGCCAGACGGTGGGGAGCTACACCACGATCGCTACCGGTGGGGACAGCATCACCGGGCGGATCGCCGGCATCGATCCGGGTGCGTTGCAGGCCGGGTTCTACACGCTGCGGCTTTCGGCCACCGATATCACGGGACGGATTTCAACGGTTCTGACCGCGGTGGAGCTCGCTGCGGCGGTGCCGTCCGGCGTGTATCAGCGCCAGGTGACGGATCTGCAGACCACGCTGGACGGAATTCCGTTCAGTTTCACGCGCACCTATGACAGCGGAGCCACCGGTGCCGGGCTGTTCGGGGCGGGCTGGCGCTGGAGCCCGCGGGATGTGGCGCTGCAGACGAACGTGCCGACCACCGGACTGGAGGCGCTGGGCGACTTCGCGGCCTTCGGTGACGACACCCGGCTTTATCTGACGCGGCCGGACGGTGTGCGTACGGGGTTCACTTTCACGCCGACCCTGGAGACGGTGGGGCCGGTTTCGATCTATCACCCAAGCTTCGTGGCCGACGACCTGGCGGGGGGGTGGACCCTGGCGCCGCTGGCCGATGCGCAGCTGACGCGGGCGGGAAGCCATTATTACGACAACGCCACGGGACTGGCCTACAACCTCGGCAGCGTAGGCGGGGCCGCCTATCTGCTGACCGGGCCGGACGGCACGCGGTATCAGATCGATCCGGCATTGGGCATCACGCGCATCATCACGGCGCAAGGCGCGCTTTCGGTGGGTGACGCAGGCGTGACCGCGCCGGATGGCACAACGCTGTATCTGGTGAAGAACGCCTCGGGCGAGATTGGCCGCGCGGTGGGGCCGGATGGCACGACGGTGCAGTACGCCTATGACTCTGGCGGGCGCCTGGTGTCGGCGCGCAATGTGTCGAACGGGGCGGGCGAACGCTACGGCTACGATGCCGACGGGCGTTTGATCGCGGCCGTGGCGCAAGGCGGAGCCGGATCCTCGGTCTCCTACGCGGCGGGTGTCGTGACGAAGGCGCCGATCACCGCGGATCTGGGCGAGGCGGGGCAGTTCACCGGCACACCGCAGACCGGCGTGCTCACGGGTTCTGAGCAGATCTACACGTTCAGCATTCGCCAGTCGGAGATCACGTCGTCGGCGAACGGCAGCGTGATCGTGCGGGTGGCGCTGCGAGGGGCTGGGCAGGCATTGTCGGCACCGACCATCGACGGGCTGGCCCCACTTTCGATGCAAAACGGGCCGGGCGGGCTGGTGGCGCTGTTCGCAATCGGGCAGGCGAATCTCTACCGGTTGCATCTCTCGGGCGCCGCGGGGGCGTTCACGCTGTCGGTGTCGTTCGCGGGCGACGTGAACCTCAGCGGCGGCGTGGACGGCATCGATTCGGCCCTGGCGAGCGCGTCGGCCGCAGCCGCCGATGTGAATGGCGACGGCGTGGTGGGTGCCACCGACCTGCAGCTCATCGCCGCGAATTTCGGCGTGACCGCCAATCGTGCGCCGGTGATCAACCCCACGCTGCCCGCGTTCATGACGCATGTGGGGCTGCGCACGGTGCTGGCGCTGAACACCATCGCCACCGACCCCAACGGCGATGTGGTGACCTACCGCATCGTGGGCGCCGACCACGCCACGGTGAAGCTGTCGGCGGACGGACAGAGCGTGCTGTTCATCCCCGATGCCGGGTTCTCGGGGACGGCGGATTTCTCCGTGGTCGCCGATGACGGCTACAGCCAGTCACCGGCGGCGCTGGTGGCCGTGAGTGTGAGTGCGGCTGCGCTCACGCACATCGACTTCAACAACAGCCGCATTCAGTTCCCGGGCGTGGGCGGCACGGCGCCGGTTTCGGTGTTCGCCGATTTCACCGATCAGACCGGCGTGCTGGTGCCGCTTGATTACGTGAACGCGCGCGTGGACGACCCAAGTGTTGCCGTGTTGACGGCCGATGGACTTCTGACGGGGCTGAAAGACGGCGTGACCGTTCTGCGCGCCTCCCACGATCAGGCCGCGACGGCGACCCTGGTGGGGATCGGCACGCCGCTCACCGGCACGCTGGCGGTTTCTCAGCTTTACAACATCAACGCCTATCCCGACACCGTGACGCTCGCGGTGGGTGACACGCGCGGCGTGGTGACGGATCTCGGCGGGTTTAACTCCACCTTCGTGGGGGCGCCCGATGGCGTGATCTATGTCTCGATGAACAGCGCCATCGCCACAGTGGACGCGAACGGCCTGATCACCGCAGTGGCGGACGGCTACGACGACGTGAAGGTGATCTACGGCTACGGCGAGGACACCGTGCATGTGCGCGTGGTGGCGCCCACTCTGGGCAACAGCGTCACCATCGGGAAGATCGGCGGCATCATCCAGAACGCCGATGGCATTCGCGTGGGGATCGGGGCCGGCGTGCTGGCGGGCGACACCACCGTGTCCGTGACGACGATCGCGCAGTCCGATCTCACGATGGCGCTGCCCGGCAATGCGGATGTGCCGTTCACGTTCGTCAATGCATTTCACCTCGACCTCGGAGCGCCGAAGGGCATTCTCGAGCCGGTGCAGATCGCGGTGCCGGTGGCGCCGGGTTCGGCGAAGGCGGGAGATACCGTCTACTTCTTCGTGCAGGACATGCTGCCGACCGGGCCGGGTGGGGCGTTGCAGCCGATCTGGACGGTGGTGGACGATGGCGTGGTGGGCAGCGACGGGTTTGCGCGGTCTGCCTCACCGCCGTTCCCGGGTTTGACCACCAACGGCAACGTGCTGGTGGCGCAGGCCAAGGGGCTGGTGAACTACCAGCTCGATTCTTACGATTTCCAGAACCTGGTGGGCGGGCTGTTCTTCACGGCCGTGGGGCTGAACATTGCGGCTGCCGGTGGGGTGGTCGGCGCCACGGCCGGCGTGTCGCTCGCCGCCTATTCCTTCTTCAACTACGTGATCCCCGGCGCGGCAAACATTTACGATTCGATTTCCAGCGTGCATGCGTGGCGCACGTATCAGGGCATGACCTACGAGACGGTGGTGCCGAACGATCCCACGGGGACCGGCCTTTATCAGCATCTTGTTGTTCAGTTGCCACCGCCGCCCGCGCAGCCGGTGGCACAGGACCCGGTCATCCAGTTGGCGGAAGCCAAGGTTGTCGCTGGGGTCGTCAAACTTCATATCATCGAGAGCGGCTTCACCGATGTGGCTTTCCTGGCCAGCCGGGTGGCGTTCGCCAGCCCCGCGGGGGCGCAGCGCGAATACGTGCAAGAGGCGCAGTTCAGCAGTCACACGAAATATCCGCAGGCCGATGGGAGCAATATCTACGAGATTTACCTCGATGTTCCCGACGACGTCCTGCTGGGCGCGTCCAAGGTGCTGGTGGGCTATGGGCCGAATGATGAGAGCTCCACCTACAGCGTGGGCGCCTACATCAAGAATTTGACCGGCTTTGGCTACGTTGTTGAAAACAACAAGGTCGATGTGATCGATACGCTGCAGATCGGCGAACAGCCGAGCCCGCCGGTGGCGGGTGAGGAGCATGTCATCAAGCAGTATCTGCCGCAGACCCAAATCGATGCCACGCCGGCACTGCGAGGGCAGGCCGGGCTTTCCGGGCGGCCTCTGGCGCTTCTGACCACGCCCGACATCTCGCGTGTGATCGTGGCCACCAACCATGGTCTGGACCTGATCGATGCCCTGACGCAGCGGATTTTGCCGCAGTATCACATCGATGTTCCCGGCGACGACGTGGTGACCGCACTGGCGCTGGACCCCACCGGGCGTTACCTGTTCGCGGCCGGAACCGGCTATGTGTATGTGATCGACGAGCGCTACGGCTCGACGTCGTTCATGACGATCATCGATAAATTCCGCATCGTGCCAATCAACAACGACAAGAGCGGTTATATCAGCACGCTCGCGGCAAATGCCGACGGCACGTTGCTGTATGTGGGATCGCCGAACACGCGGCTGTTCTATGGCAGCGGGCAGTATCCGAATGCGTTCAACGGTGGCACGGCACAGAGCACGATCTCGGTGTTCGACATCGCGCAAAAGGACTATGCCCCGACGCCGGTGAGAAATCAGTATTACACACCGATTCTGCAAAGGCCGGTGGCGCAGATACTGGCCGGCTTCGATCTTTGGAAGATCGAGGCGACGGCGCAGGCAAGCTACCTTGTGTATACCGATCGCGCGGGACCCACCAACAACGGGTTGCATGCGCTGACGGTGACCAATCCCAATATTCGCAGCTTTCAATACACCGATCAGGTGATCTCGCTTCGTGTGAACGCACAGACACCGGGGGTGGTTCAGGAACTGGACCAGGTCGGCGGCTACACGGCGTTCCTGCCGATCTACCGTCGCTCACCCGACGCGCAGCGCTACGACCTCGACAACTACAACGCGACCGGCATTGCAATATCCAGCAACCTGCAATGGGGGTTCGTGGCCGATTATGGGCTGCCGAAGTCCTATACGAGCCTTGATACGAATATCGCCTATTACGAGGAGCAGCTGATCCATACGGGTTCGAAGATTACGATCATTCAGAATCCGCTGAACCTGCCGCAGTTCCAGCCGCGCAAGGTGCTCGGCGCGACAACGCCGATCCCTTACTCACTCCTCTCCGATATCGAGATCAATGCGTCCGGGACGAAGCTTTATGCGTTGTTCGGTGGCGTGAACAACGTTGTCGTCTACGACCTCAACGTTCTGGAAACACGCGCAACGCACCCCGATACGCCGCTGGGACCGCTTCAGGGTGTGATCAAGTACGACTACAGCCGAACACCGGTCGATGCCGACCGGACGTTCGGGGCGGCCGCGGTGTTGCCAGGTATCGATATCGGGTTCAACGGCCGGGCGCTGGCTTTGGACAATGCCACGGTGCTGACCTTGCTCGGCCCGAAGGCGGCCAAGGCGTTCAACGTGGATGTGCCCGATCCCACGGCCGCGGTGCCGCTGGACACGATCACGTTCGATTGGACCATCGATACCGCGCTGCTGGGACGCCAGGGCACGGCGGAACTGTTCATCAGCGCCGAAGCACCGGGACAGGGGCTGTTTCCGGAGGATCCGGATCGCGCACGCGGGCTGGTGGAGAGCGGGTCCGGGATTGCGCCGTCCGACGATCACAACCCGAACCGCATCTTTACCAGCACGGGCAAGTTGCTGCTCCGAACGGGCTTTACCTACACGATCTACCTCGATGGCTCCATTGTACAGACCGGGACGCTGAACAATAAGAACGAGACGCGTGTGACGTTGAGCGATGCGTTCGCGCATATCCTGACCGCCGGTCAAACCTATTTCTGGGGCGTGCGCACGGATGGCACGGAGGCCTCCGAGAGTTTCGCCACATCGCCGGTGAAACAACAGGGCACCAAATACGGCACGGTGACGCTGCTGACCCACGGGTTCCAGTTCGATGGCTCCGAGATCGGACCCAGTGCCGATCAGGCGGCCTTGAAGGCGCCGCTGACCTTCGTCCAGATCGGCCAGTTGATCGCCCAGGCCGATGGCGGCGGGCCAGTGCTGGAATACAACAAGCAGACCGGCCAATGGGACGGCGTGCGGGTTTCGAGCGACGGGAAAAATCTGGAGACCACCGGGCTGCACGGCGTGCAGGCGCTCATCTTGGGCAAGCCTGTTGTTCTGATCTCAGACTGGAAGGCGGAGAGCGATATTTCGGATACCGGCTTCTCCGAGGCCGCGGCCGATGCGATCTTTGCGTCGCTGATAGATCTGAACAACCAGACGATCGACGACACGCATCCAAACGGTGCGTTGTTCAGCGGTAACTCGCAATTCCATCTGATTGGCCATTCGCGCGGCACGTCAGTCGACAGCGAGATCGTTCAGCGTTTCGGCACGTATCTTCCGGACTACAAGAACATCAGCGTCACGTCGCTCGATCCGCATGATTTCAACCAGCCGACATTGCAGATCCCGTTGCAGGCGCTGGCGCAGGCGTTGGACAAGGTGCTCTCTGGGGCGGAGCTGGGCCTCGAGCTGCTGACCGTGGCCAATCCGGTGGATGCGCTGGCGACGCAATTCGCGATCAAGCTGCTGCAGGCGGGTCAGTTCCTGATTTCGAAGGCGCTGTTGGCCGCTGACAAGCTTAGCCTCGGCATCAATCCGATCGGGTATGGCAATTTTTCCGATCCGTTCGTCGAACGGTGGAACAACGTGGCCTACGCGGACACGTATTATCAGGAAGGCGCGCTGCAGACCCAGGGCACAGGCGTGGTGACGACCATTGTCGCGGCAGGTTCGGGGATCACACAGTTCACCGCCACACCGAATGGCCGGTCTGTGGCCAATCAGAACATCAATTATTCCCTGGATCAGCTCTCCGGGTTCGGAAGCGACGATTTCGGGGGGCTTCCGGGTCTGGGCGGGCCGCATAGCCGTGTCTGGCAGTGGTACACCGGCACAATCAACACGCAGATACAGGATTTCGGCACCGGGCAGATCTATCGTACGCTGGCGGACACCGGCCTGCATGCGACGACCTTCGGCTTTGCGCTGCCGACATCGGCTGCGAAGTACGACACGACCGGATGGTATGCCGTGGACCCGATGAAGGTGATCACCCCGCCCACCACGTTCCTCGGTGGGTCGTACGACCCGACGGTGGGTGTGGTGGGCCCGGACAAGACGGGCGTTTACGTGGATGCCTTGGGCAAGGAAGTCCAAGGCGGCACGCTGCTCGATTACGGCCCCACGAAGGCGCTGGTTGCGGCGGACGGCAAGAAGCTGATCAAGGAAGGTATCGGCGTTGGGTTCTATTACGGGCCGGATGGTGGCGGCGCGGCCTACGCGCCAGCCAATCTGGGCTCGTCGGTCAAAGTCACTTACGACAACACCAAGGCCGGCGCCGAACTGGTCCTGCCTGCCGTGGCCGATGCGAACAAGCAATTCCCGACGGTGGCAGTTCCCACCGTGTTCAACGGCAACTTTGAACTCGGTACCAGCCAATCGTTCTTCACTTATCTGTTCAGGGCGCAGGGCAATCAGCCGACCGCGAACGGCCGGTTCCCGTTCAGCTATCAGCTCCCCGGCTGGTCGTTCCAAGGTGGCCAGGGCTTCGTCATCAAATTGCCGCCGGGCGGGACGCTGGCCACGTTGCTGGGTGCGACCAACAATACGATCGACATCACCGGTCTGTTCGAGGTTCAGACAAATCCGGCTGTGCTGTATGGAACGTATTTGCAAGGGAAACTGTTCACGGCCCTGCAATACCTGACGCAGACCGTTCTGCCGCAGTATCAGGAGCTGCTATCCGCACAGCGGCTGGCAAGGGCCGGGGGTAACCCCGATCTCGCCAACGTCAATGCTGACGGAAGCTTTGCCAATCCGCGCGTGGCGCTGTTCGCCAAGGGCGCCAGCGCGCTGATCGATTCCATCACCAACGTGATTGCCGCCGGGGTGAAGGCCGCCGTGCCGGGTGTGAGCGATCTTGGTGACAAGATCAGCAGCGTTCTTGGACTGACGCCGTCGGACCCCAACTCCAAGGTGGGTTTTGCGTCGCTTCTGACATATCTGCAGGACGTGGTCGGCAAGCTGTTCAGCAAGCTGTTCGGCGATGGCAACAACGCATTGCTGCTGGGCGGCAACAACGCGGTCAAGGACCTCGTGAAGGCCTTTATGGCGGCGCTGGATCAGGGCACCGGGCATAGTGCGTTCGATGACTTCGTCGATGGTCATATCGATCTCAGCACGATCACGCATAATCGGCTTTATATTCCGAAGACGGGAGCCAACTACCTCGACTTCGAGCTCTTACTGCCGTTGATCATCACGAGCTCCAGCAAACTGGTCGTGACGGTGACGTTGGACGACAACGGCGTTCCGGGTGCCTCGACCTCGCATACCTTCGATATTGCCGAGGCCTTCCTGGAGAAACGCACCTACTCGATGGCGATCAACGCCGCTATTTTCGGCGGGCACATGGCGACGATCAAGTTCCAGCAGGTGGGATTTGACGACAATACCGACATTCAGCAGGTGAATGGCGTATTCGACGGCGTTGTGGCCGCCGCCAGTGCCGCTGTGAGCAGCCTATACTTCCTGGACAACGTGCGCCTGTCGCAGACGTTGGACGGGCGGCTGGACCAGGTGGGCGTGGTGAGCGCGTCCAGCGAGACCGGGCTCACGACGACGGCTTTGACGTTGGCCGATGTCAATCGCGTGGCATTGGAAGCGCAGCGGCATTGGATCGACAGCGGGTTGTTCGCCAATGCGGCGGCGATCCTGCCCACGGTGCATATCGATGTGGGTCTGCTGGCCGATGGCGCGGTGGGCGACTATGCCGGTGGCGTCATCCACATCGACCAGACCGCCGGGGGCGCGGGGTGGTTCCTTGACGCCGATAACGGTGAATTCGTCGCTGGGCCCAACGGGACCTACACGGCGCTGCCGGGCACCGATGCGGCCCAGCATTTCGATTTGCTGACCGTGCTGGAGCATGAATACGGCCATGCGCTGGGGATCGCGGACGTGCCGAACGGGGTGATCCCGGGGGCGCTGATGAACATCAGCCTGGCCGAGGGCGTGCGGATATTCCCGTCGACCCGCGACATCGTTTCGGTCTCGTCCTTGCCGGTGGCGGTAACTCCGTCGGCGCCTGTGGTGACGCAGGAGCAGGCTATGGCCGGCATTCAGGCCGTGGTGCAGACCCAGGCCGCAACGGTGCTGGCCGGCGCGGGATCGGTTGTGGCGGCCGGTCCCGCAGCACTTGCGGGGCCGTTGGCCAACGGCACGTTCACCATCACCGATCCGGCGGCGCCGGGCTTTGCGTGGACCACGGCTGGCAGCGTTTCGGCCACCACCGATCGCGCTGTGCTGGCGGAGACGCGCAACCAGCTGTCCGGGCTCAGTCAGACCTTCACGTTGAACGCGGCGCAGACCACGCTGTCGTTCACGATCTTCAACGGCCAGCTGTTCCAGGATCCCGGGCATGCCGGCGATGCGTTCGAGGTGGCTTTGCGCAATGCGGGGACGGGTGCGTCCGTCGTGGCGGCGCTGGGGCTTTCCAACACCGACGACCTGCTCAACGTGCAGGCCGACGGGACGGTTTATCTGGCGCAGGGCGTGACGGTGACCGGGCTGTCCGCGAACGGCAAGCTGGACCTCTCGGCCGGGCCGCATATCGTGACGGTGGATGTGAGCGCCGTGGCGCGGGCCGTGAATCTGACTCTTTCGTTCAATCTCACGACCTTCGGCACACATCCGGCGTTCGTGACGCTGGGCGATGTGGGCAGCACGCTGACCACCGGGCCGGTGGCCGTGCCGGATGCGGCGCGTGTGAACCAAGGGGCGGCGGTGCTGATCGACGTGCTGGCCAATGACGGCGGGACAGGCCTGTCGGCGACCAGCGTGGGCACGCCCACGGTGGGCACGGCGGTGATCCAGGGCGGCAAGGTGCTCTACACCGCGCCTGCCAACTACGTGGGCGTCGACAGTTTCACCTATATCGAGACGGACGCGAACGGGCAGACGGCGACGGCGAAGGTGTCGGTCACTGTGGTGGCGGTGCCGGTGCCGCCGGTGGCCACGGCCGATACGGCGCAGGTGGTCGAAGGGTCCGGCGTTCTGATCGACGTGCTGGCGAACGATACCGGCGCGCAGCTGAGCCTTGCCGGCATCACGCCGCCCGCGCATGGAACGGTGGCGCTGCAGAGCGGCAGGATCCTTTACAGCGCGGCGCATGGCTTCGTGGGCGTGGACAGCTTCGCCTACACCGTGATCAACGGCGCCGGGCTTTCGGCCAAGGGCACCGTGGCGGTGACGGTGACCCCCGCCGCGGCGCCGGTGGCGGCGGCCGACAGTGTCAGCCTGGTGCAGAACGGCTCGGTTCTGATCGACGTGCTGGCGAACGACAGCGGGGCGAGCCTGGTGCTGTCCGGCGTGACGCAGCCGCAATTTGGCGCGGTGGCGATCGAGGCGGGCAAGGTGCGCTACACCGCGCAGGCCGGCTACGTGGGCGCGGATGCGTTCACCTACAGCGAGACGGATATCAATGGCCGCACGACCACGGCCAGCGTTTCCGTGATGGTGACGGCGAGCGTGGTGGCTCCGGCGCCGGTGGCGGATGCGGCCACTGTGGTGCAGGGACGCACGGTGCTGATCGACGTGCTGGCCAACGATATCGGCACGGCGCTGAGCCTGGTGGCCCTGGGTGTGCCGTTGCACGGCGGCGTGGCCATCCAGCGCGGCCAGGTGGTCTACACCGCCGCCTCGGACTTCATTGGAACCGACAGCTTCACCTATGGGGTTGTGGGCACGACGGGGATGATGGCGACCGCGACCGTTGTGGTGACGATCACGGCCGCGGTGCCGCCGGCCGCGGTGGCGGACATGGCTGTCGTGGTCCAAGGCAGCGCGGTGCTGATCCCGGTGCTGTCCAACGACACCGGCACCGGGCTGGTGCTGACCAGCGTCACCCTGCCGCAGGGTGGCAGCGCGGTGATCCAGAACGGGGCCGTGCTCTACACCGCCGCGCGCGGCTTCCTGGGCACCGACGCGTTCAGCTACACCGCGATGGACGGCAGCGGCCAGACGATCACGGGTCTTGTGTCCGTGACGGTCAGCCGGCTGATCATCGCTCCGGCGCCGGTGGCGGATGTGGCGAGCGTGGTGGAGGGCCATGCGGTGACGATCGACGTGCTGGCCAACGATGCCGGCACCGATCTCGTGCTCGCCGCAGCGGGCGTGCCCGCGCATGGCACGGCTTCGGTCGTGGCCGGCAAGGTGGTGTATACGGCCGCGAACGGGTTCGTCGGCAGCGACATCTTCGCCTATACGGTGAGCGGCACGAACGGGGTGACGGCCACCGGCCGCATCACGGTTGCGGTGACGGCAGACGCCCCGCCGGTGGTGGCTGCGGACACGGCGCGCGTGCAGCAGGGCACGTCGGTGACGGTGCCGGTGCTCGCCAACGACACGGGGCTTGGGTTGGTTCTTGCCAGCGTGAGCACGCCGTTGCACGGCACGGCCTCGATCGTGGCGGGCGCCGTGGTCTACACCGCTGCCCTGGCCTACACGGGCACGGACAGCTTCACCTACGTGGTAACCGACATCAACGGGCAGACGGCCACGGGGTCGATTGGCATCACCGTGACGGCCACGCCCAATCCGCCGGTGGCCAACCCGGCCTCGGCGCTGGTGGCGCAAGGCATGCCGGTGTCGATCGACGCGCTGGCCGGCGATACCGGCAATGCGCTGCGGTTGACCGCGCTGGGCCTGCCCGCGCATGGGACGGCTACGATCGTGGCCGACATGATCCGCTACACCGCGGCCAGCGACTATGTGGGGCTCGACACCTTCACCTACACCGTGACGGATGCGATCGGGCTGATGGCGACGTCGAGCGTCACCGTGGCGGTGACAGCGGTGTCGATATCGGGTGCCGGCAATGTGGCGCCCAGCGTGAGCTCGCCGTCCTTGACGGTGGCGGAGAACGCGCCGGCCACCGCGATCGGAATCGCGCTTCCGGCCGATCCGGTGACGCCTTCTGGCAATCTGGTTGTGACCGTGACGACGGTGCCCACCACCGGCACGGTGACGCTGGCCGATGGCAGCGCGGTGCTGGCGGGGCAGGTGATCACGGCGGCGCAGCTGACGCAGCTGTTGTTCACGCCGACGCCCGGCGTGTTCGCGCAGGTGTCGCGGCTGACCTACATGGCGGCCGACGCGGCCGCCAATACCGCCACCGGGACGGCGACCCTGGTGATCGGGCGTGCCATCGGCAGCCCCGTGCTGTCGCAGCCTGTTGATATCGTGGCGCCGGGCAGCGGTGCGACCGCCATCGGCATCGGGTTGCCGAGCGATCCGAACGCGGCGCCATCGGCGTTGGTGATCGTGGTGGTGGCGCTGCCGACGAACGGGATCGTGACCTTGGCAAACGGGGCGCCGGTGGCCGTGGGCGAGGTGCTGACGGGCCTGCAGCTGACGGGATTACTGTTCACGCCGGCGGCGGGCGTGACCTCCGGTGCGTCGGCCTTCACGTATCGTGTGTCCGATCCCGCGGGCGCGGTGACAGTGGGCGTGGCCGCCTTGGTGGTGGGCATCGCGGGCACCACGCCGGCGCCGGTGCTGGGGTTCCTGGCGCCCTCGGGTGCGACGGTTCAGCTTGCCATCACCGATGTGGCGGCGCCGAACTTTGTGGGCTCGGCGGCGGGCGGTGCCTTCGTGGGGCTGCAGAGCCCTGGTTTGCCAGGTGGGTCTGCCTCGGGCTTCGCGGGGCCGGATGGCCGCTTCACGTTGACGCCTGGCGTGGCGGCGCCGGTGACCGGTTCCAGCCTTGCGGTGTTGGCTGTGGCGACGTCCGTCGGGCTGGCGGCCTCGGCTGCGAGCAACACGGTGCAGGTGTTCGATCTGCCGGCGCCGGTGGGGGGGATCGTTGTCGCCGATATCAGCTCGCTCGATGTCGCGAACCTGCTGCATGCCGGCTACAGCCTGCAGTTCTCGCCGGATACCGAGGCGGTGCGGCTGACCGATGGCGTGCTGAGCGTGGGGGCGGACACGAACGAGGCGTTCCTGCAGCGGCTCTACGTGAGCCTGCTGGGCCGCGGCTACGATGCCGCCGGCATGACCTTTTGGGACATGCAGATGTCTCACGGCATGAGCGAGACCACGGTGGCCGCCTACTTCCTGCAATCCGACGAGTTCCGCGCGCGCAACCATCCCGTGGACGAGGCGGCGTTCGTGACATCGCTTTACGCGGGCTTCCTGGGGCGCGCGCCGCAGGCGGCGGAGCTGACGTTCTGGGTAGGCGAGCAAACGCTTGGCAACGAAGCCATCGTTCGTTACTTCGCCGACGCGCCGGAAGCAAAGATCTACAATGCCTTCGCGACGTCCAAGGTGTTCGCCCGCGATCCGAATGCCACGCTGGTGCATGACATCTACGAAAGCGTGCTCGGCCGCGAGGCCGAGTTGGGCGGTGAGGCGTTCTGGCTCGATCAGCTTAAGACCTACGCGCCGGTGGAGGTGGTTCAGCAGATCCTGGACAAGCCGGAGGCGGTCGCACGCCATGCCGGCCAGACCGATGCGCAGTTCGTGGCCGACCTGTATCAGACCGCGTTCGGGGGCACGACATCGGCGTTGGAGCTCAGCACCGCGCAGGGATTGCTGCAGGCCGGGCTGGGCCGCGCCTGGCTGGTGCTGGGCGTGGTGACGAATGCCCGGGCCGCGGCGCATCTGGTGTCCGACGAATTCCGCCAGCCGCCCTCGATCGCGCCGGTGGCGCCTGTGGTGGTGGCCGAGGGGCAGGCGGTCTCGGTGGCACTGTCCGCCAGCAGTCCGGACCGGACACCGGTAACCTACAGCCTGACCAGCGGGCCGGCCGGGGCGGCGGTGGACGCGGTGACGGGTCGCTTCACCTGGCTGGCGCCGGCCACGCCCATGACATCGGCGGCGACGGTTGTGGCGACGGGTCCTTCGGGCCTTGCCACGCGCACGCGTTTCGCCATTGTGGTGACCCCCACGGCGCCCGCGCTGGTCGCGGCCGGGCCGGGTTCTGCCATCGAGGGCAGCGATACCTATGTAACGCTGTCGTCCGGCGTGTCGGTGGTGTCGGCCGTCGTGACGGGGTGGAGCGTGAGCTGGGGCGATGGCAGCGCGGCGCAGTCTTATGCCGGCCCGAGCGCCCAGGCGTCGCACGCCTATGCCATGCCCGGGACGTATCGGGTGGAGGCGGTTGCAGCCACCGTGGGCAACGGCAGCTACGCGGCGGCACCGGTGAGCGTGACGGTGGCGGCGAACACGCTACTGCCGGTATTCGTGATGGCTGAAGCCACGGGGTTCCATGCGCGGTTCAACGGCGTGCTGGACCCCGCGACGCTGGGTGTGGTGCCCGACGCCACCGGTGCTCCGGCCAGCGTGATGCTGTCCGGCCCCCTGGGTACGGTGGACGGCGCGGTGGACGGCTCGGTGGTGCTCGATCCCGATGGGGCTGGATTTCGTTTCGTGGCAACGGCCGGAAGCCTGCCGGACGGGGCGTATACCGCCACCATTCGCAGCTCTCTGCGCGATCTCCGGGGCCGCATGCTGGACGGCAACGGCGACGGCATCGCGGGCGACGACCTCGTCAGCGCGTTCCAGGTGCACGCGGCGGCGAACACGCTGTCCGTGGCCCCCGTGATGCGCGGGCCGGGCCAGGCCGTGTCGGTACCGCAGACCAACACGGGTTCCGATGCCGGGCTGCCGATCATGTTCACCAGCGACGGCACGGCGCGAACGGTGGTGTTCACCGTGACGTTCGACCCGACGCTGTTGGCGATCACCGGGGCGAGCGCTGCTCCCGGCACGCCTGCGGAGACCACTGTTTCGGTGGCCAACGCCACGCTAGGCGATGGGCGGACGATGGCGACCATCACCGTGACCGCGCCGACCGCGATCGCGGCAGGCAAGGCGGCGTTGGTGGGGCTGATGGCGCAGGTGCCGATGGCGGCGGCCTATGGGGCGACTCAGGTGCTCGGCCTCGCGGTGTTGTCGGTGAACGGAGTGGCACAGACGTTGCCGGCGAGTTCGGGGCTGGAGGTTGTGGGCTATCTCGGCGACGCCGACGGCAATGCCAGCTACAGCAGCGCGGATACGGCGCGGATTTTGCGGGTGGTGGGCGGCGCCGATAGCGGGTTCGCGGCATGGCGCGGCATTTCGCCCATTGTGGTGGCGGACACCGATGAGAACGGCGCGCTGACGGCGGCGGACGCGGCGGTTGTGAGCGCCGGGACGCTGCCCGCCATCCCCGGCGGCGTCACGATCGTGTCCGCCACCGCCTCGCCGTTCGTCTCCGCCCCCACCGATCTTTCGGCCAATGCCGGCGGGACGGTGACGGTGCCGGTGACGCTTGACCGTGCGGTGACGATGCGCAACGGGCAGGTGGTGCTGCGCTACGACCCGGCCGCGCTCGATCTGGTTGCGGTGCGGGCCGATCCGGCATCGGGGCTTGCGGTGACCAGCACAGCCTCGGCGGGGATGGTGACCGTGGGTGTCAGCCGGACGGCAGGGGCCTCCACGGGGGCGTTGGCGCTGTTCGACTTCGTGGTGCATCCGAACGTGCAGCCGGGCACCCGCCTTGCGATCGACCTTGCGGCGGTGACGCTGGACGGGCGGGCACTGGCCTCGGCCCCGGGCGCCGATGGCACGGATGGTGCGATCCTGGTGCGACCGGCGGTGCCGAGTGTGGTGGTGGCGCTGGTGGCGCCGCCGAGCGATGACGCGCCGGCGGTGACCACCAACGCGCTACGTCTGGCGCAGGCGCAACTGCTGGGTGGGGTGGGCGATTGATAGGTTAGATCATGATGCGTTTGGGCTGCTTCACCCAAACGCATTAACATGATCGATAAAACAACAAGTTAGAGCCTGATGATTTTGTCTACTTTAAATCATCAGGCTCTAGACGGGCGTGACGAGCGAAGCTTCGAAAGGGATGAAATGAGCGAAGAAACGACGAATGCGGCGCCTGCGGAGACTCCGGTGGCCGCCGGGCAGCAGAAGCTGCGGTTCGACACGTCGAACATCAAAAGCACCTATTGCAACGTGTGCAACGCCACGAGCACGCGCGAGGAGGTGGTGGTCAATTTCGGCGTCAACAAAACATGGGACATGGGCAGCAGGGATCTCGAGGTGCAGCTGGAGCATCGCATCATCCTGAGCCCGCCGGCGGCGAAGCGGCTGCAGGAGATGCTGACCAAGCTGATCGAGGAGCACGAGACGCGGTACGGCCCACTTCGGTAGGCGGTGCAAGGCTGACGCCATGGCGACCCCTTGGGGCTACGTGGGCCCGGATCAGGGCCAGCGCACCTCGGGGGGCAGGCTCATGAGGATGGCTTCGACATTGCCGCCGGTTTTGAGCCCGAAAAGCGTGCCGCGGTCGTGGATGAGGTTGAACTCCACATAGCGGCCGCGGCGGACGAGCTGGTGGTCGCGCTCTGCCTGTGTCCAGGGCTCGGCCATGCGGCGGCGGATGATGGCGGGATAGCTTTCCAGCAGCGCCAAGCCGACATCGCGGGTGAAGGCGAAGTCGGCGGAGGCGTCGCCGGTATACACGTGATCGTAGAAAATGCCGCCGGCGCCGCGCGGTTCGTTGCGATGGGGCAGGAAAAAGTAGCGGTCGCACCACTCCTTGAACCGGGGGTAATAGGCGGGGTCGTGCCTGTCGCATGCGGCCTTGAAGCCGGCGTGGAAACTGGCGGCGTCCTCGATGGCCTCGGGCGCGTCGAGGCGCATGGGTGTGAGGTCGCCGCCGCCGAACCAGCCTTTGGTGGTGACGAGCATGCGGGTGTTGAAATGCGCCGCCGGGACGCGGGGGCTGGCCATGTGGGCGACGAGCGAGATTCCGGTGGCAAAGAACCGCGGGTCCTCGGCGGCGCCGGGGATCTGGGCTCGGAAATCGGGGCTGAATTCGCCCTCGACGGTGGAGACGTTGACACCGACCTTCTCGAACACGCGGCCGTGCATGAGACTGATAACGCCGCCGCCGCCATCATCGCGGTTCCACGGCGTGCGTGTGAATCGGCCGGCGGGCCTTACGTTGTAAAGGGGCAGAGATTCAGCCTCGTCCTCGATCGCCTCGAAGGCGGCGCAGATCCTGTCGCGCAGCTCCTCGAACCAGGCGCGTGCCTGTTCCTTCATGCCGGCGTGCGGCGGAATGCCCGGCGCTGCAATTTCTGGGGGAGGCGAGGATTGCGGCATCGCGATGAGACCTTAGCTAGGTGTCTGAGGAGCTGAATGCGTGAGGCGAAAGGCTCGATCTTTACGCGTCGTCAATTCGGCCATGCCATGTTGCAGGGGCGAAGTGTCGGTTATAGAAGAAGGCTGGCTTGGCGCGGCGCCGAATGTGGATGGCACGGCCTGCTATGGATACGTGAATTTTGGGCGCGCGAAACCCCTGCGCCTGGTGGATTAGAGAGAAGGACGCCGATCGATGTCTGCAGTCGCACATGCTCCGCAAGATGGGCACGCGCCGGATCAGTCCAAGCGCGATTTTCTGAAACTGGTTGCGGCGTCGTCCGCCGCGATCGGGGTGGGTGCGCTGGCGTGGCCGCTGGTGGACAGCATGAACCCGTCGAGCGACGTGCTGGCGCTGTCGTCGGTGGAGTTCGATCTGGCGCCGGTGCCGGTGGGCCAGGCGGTGACGGTGGTGTGGCGCGGCAAGCCGGTGTTCGTGCGGCATCGCTCGCCCGCGGAGATCAAAACCGCCGAGGGTGTGAAATTGTCCGATCTCGGTGATCCCGCTTCGGACGATTCGCGCGTGAAGGCGGGGCATTCGCAGTGGCTGGTCGTGGTCGGCATCTGCACCCATCTCGGCTGCGTGCCGCTGGGCAACAAGACAACCGAGGCGCGCGGCGACTACGGCGGCTGGTTCTGCCCGTGCCACGGCAGCCAGTACGACGTGTCCGGGCGCATGCGTCATGGGCCCGCCCCCGCCAATCTGGCGGTACCGCCTTACGCTTTCATGACCGACAGCCGTATCAAGATCGGCTGATATTTTTACCAGAAGAAGTCCCGGCATTCCCGGGTCGATCGGAGCAAAGCCATGGCTGGCCTGCACAAGAGTGAGTTTTCCAATCCGGTGATCAACTGGGTGGACACACGTCTGCCCATCTTCACCATGATGCAGAAGGAATACGGCGTTTTCCCAACGCCGAAGAACTTCAACTATTTCTGGAATTTCGGCGCGCTGGCGATGATCAACCTCATGATCATGATCGCCACCGGCATTTTTCTGGCGATGAACTATACCGCCCATACCGGCATGGCGTTCGACAGCGTGGAGCGTATCACGCGCGACGTGAACTATGGCTGGCTGCTGCGCAACGTGCACGCCAACGGCGCCTCGATGTTCTTCATCGTGGTGTATATCCATATGTTCCGCGGCATGTATTACGGCTCCTACAAGAAGCCGCGCGAGCTGCTGTGGATGATCGGCGTGGTTATCCTGCTGCTGATGATGGCCACCGCGTTCATGGGCTACGTGCTGCCCTGGGGCCAGATGTCGTATTGGGGTGCGACGGTGATCACCAACCTGTTCTCTGCCGTACCCATTGTGGGCGAGAGCATCGTGACATTGCTGTGGGGCGGCTTCTCGGTGGACAACCCCACCCTGAACCGGTTCTTCAGCCTGCATTACCTGATGCCGTTCGTGATCACCGGCGTGGTGTTCCTGCATGTGGCGGCGCTGCACATAACAGGGTCGAACAACCCGCTGGGGATCGACGTGAAGTCGGAGAAGGACACGCTGCCGTTCCATCCGTACTATACGATCAAAGACTCGGTCGGCATGTGCGTGTATCTGCTGGTATTCGCGGTGTTGGTGTTCTTTGCGCCCGATTACCTCGGCCATGCGGACAACTACATCCCCGCCAACCCGCTGGTGACGCCGGCGCACATCGTGCCGGAATGGTACTTCCTGCCGTTCTACGCCATCCTGCGCTCGGTGCCCTCCAAGCTTGGCGGCGTGATCCTGATGTTCGGTTCGATCGCCATCCTGTTCGTGCTGCCGTGGCTCGATACCTCGCCGGTGCGCTCAGCGAAGTTCCGGCCGATATACCGGCAGCTGATGTTTGTGTTCGTGATTGTGTGCGTGGTGCTCGGCATGGCCGGTGGCAAGCCGCCGGAGGGGATCTGGGTGGTGATCGGGCGTGTTTGCACGGCCTATTACTTCCTGCACTTCCTGGTGATCCTGCCGATCCTTGGCAAGCTGGAGCGGCCGTTGCCGCTGCCGGAGAGCATTGCCAACCCAGTGCTGACAACGATGGGTGGCGGCCCGCTTCCGGGCGGCGTGATGGCCAAGCCGATGGAGAAGCAGTGATGTCATTCGTCCGTAACGCCGCGATCGGCGCCGTGCTGGGACTGCTAGCGGTGACGCCGGCTTTCGCCCAGCACGATATGGAATACCCCAAGCAGACCTGGAGCTTCGAGGGTCCGTTCGGCACATATGACAAGGCCTCGGCCCAGCGTGGGTTTCAGGTCTACAAGGAAGTGTGCTCGTCCTGCCACTCGATGAAGCTGGTGTATTATCGCAACCTTGCGGGCATCGGTTTGTCGGACAGCCAGATCAAGTCGATCGCGGCCACGATCGAAGTGCAGACGATCGGCGATGACGGCCAGCCGGCGGAGCGTGCCGGGCTGCCTTCGGATCACTTCAAGCCGCCCTATCCGAACGAGAAGGCCGCCCGTGCCGCGCAGAACGGGGCGTTGCCGCCAGATCAGTCGGTGATCATCAAGGCGCGGGAAGGTGGCGCCGACTACATCTACGCGCTGCTGAACGGATACGAAGCGCCGCCGGCGGACATGAAGATGGGCGACGGCATGAACTACAACAAATGGTTCGCCGGCCATCAGATCGCGATGGCGGCGCCGTTGACCGATGGGCGTGTGGATTACGCGGATGGCACCAAGGCCACGGTCCCGCAGATGGCGCATGACGTGGTGACGTTCCTGGCCTTCGTGGCCAATCCGGAAATGGAGGAGCGTAAGCGTCTGGGCGTGCGGGTGGTGCTGTTCCTGGCGCTGATGACCTGCCTGACCTATGCGGTGAAGCGGCAGATCTGGTCTGACGTGAAGCATTAGATCCGCGCTGTGACTTGACGGAAACGCCGCGCTCTCTCACGAGGGCGCGGCGTTTTGGTTTACGGCTACAGCGGGGAGACACGTCCATGGGCGACATTCAGCCGGTGATTGGCATCATCGGAGGCTCGGGCCTCTATGACATCGACGGACTGCAGAACAAGACGTGGCAGAAGGTGGAGACGCCTTGGGGCGATCCTTCGGACGCGCTTTTGGAAGGCACGCTGAACGGGGTGCGCTGCGTGTTTCTGCCGCGCCATGGTCGCGGGCATGCTTTGCCGCCGAGCGCGCTGAACTACCGCGCCAACATCGATGCCATGAAGCGGATGGGGGTGACGGACATCATCTCGCTGTCTGCGGTAGGGTCTTTGAAGGCCGAGCTGCCGCCGGGGCATTTCGTGATCGTCGATCAGTTCATCGATCGGACCTTTGCGCGGGAAAAGAGCTTTTTCGGGCCGGGTTGCGTGGCGCATGTGTCTGTGGCGCATCCGGTGTGCCCACGTCTCGGCGACGCGCTGGAGGCCGCGGCACACGCACTTTCGCTGCCGGTGACGCGCGGTGGCACGTATCTGGTGATGGAAGGGCCGCAATTCTCCACCAAGGCCGAGAGCGAGCTTTATCGGTCGTGGGGGTGCAGCGTGATCGGGATGACGAACATGCCCGAGGCCAAGCTCGCCCGAGAAGCGGAGATCTGTTACGCAACCGTGGCGATGGTGACGGATTACGACTGCTGGCATCCCGATCACGATGCGGTGACGGTGGAGCAGGTGGTGAAGTTTTTGCTGGGCAATGCCGAGGGGGGCCGCAGCCTGGTGCGCGCGGTGGTGCCGGTGATCGGGGCTGCGCGCGGCGTGTGTCCGGCGGGTTGCGACCGGGCGCTGGATCATGCGTTGATCACCCATCCCGACAAGCGCGATCCCGCGATGCTGGCCATGCTGGACGCGGTGGCCGGCCGTGTTCTGAGGGCCTGACCCGCTCGCTCAATATGATCTGGCGGAGCATGATCAGGGGCTTATCGCACTTGCGGCAGGCGCCGGAATCCGCCTACGTGCGCACTCTCGGCGTGCTCACGCGCCGTGGGATCGATACGCGCGAAAACAGCGTCGGGACATGCGTCTGGGCGCGGTAGGGAGACGCCAGACGATGCGCTATCCGGACGCCGCCAATCACGATCTGCTGGGCCGCATTCCGCTCACCGCCAGGACCATCCTCGATGTCGGCTGTGGCACCGCGGCCTTGGGCCTGGAATACAAGCAGCGCAATCCCGGCTGCCGGTATTTTGGAATCGAGTCGGACCCTGAGGCCTGCGTGGTCGCGGCGGCCAGGATCGATTTCGTGGTCGGCGCCGATGTGGAGAAGGTGCCGTTGCCGTTTGGCGACGAGATGTTCGACTGCATCGTCTATGGCGACATTCTGGAACATCTGACGGATCCGTGGGCCTTGCTGCGCGCACAGATGGAGCGCCTGGCGCCAGGGGGGCTTGTGCTGATCTGCATGCCGAACGTGGAGCACTGGAGCTTTGCCGCCAAGCTGCTGGCGGGGAATTGGGATTACGAGGATGTGGGGCTGCTGGATCGCACCCATCTGCGCTGGTTCTCCTCACGCTCGACGCTTGCGGCGATCGGCGCGGCCGGGCTGCACCCGCATGACGTGTCTGCCCGGGTGTTCGATGCGCAGGACTGCGCCGGTTTCGTGCAGACGATGGCCCCCGGCCTGCAGGCGATGGGGGTGGATCCGCAGGAGTATTTCGGCCGCGCCAGCCCGTTGCAGCATATCTGGCGGGCGCTGCGGGCGCCGGTGCAGCGGATGAACATCGTCTCCACGATGTTGCCGCCGGTGGGCGGGGTGAGCGAGGTGCGGGTGATCCAGCCGATGCGCGCGCTGGGCAGCGTGCCGGAGATCACGGCCATCGTGACGCAGCAGGCCGAGATGCCGGCGTTCGATGCCGACAGCCCGAAATTCTTCATCCTGCATCGCCCCTTGCTGGCGGGCGAGGAGGGGCTGGTGCCGGTGCGGCAGTTGATGGCGCTGGGCTTCGTGGTGATCTGCGAGTTCGACGATCACCCCGACTATATTCCCGTGCTGCAGCGCGATGACGTGCAGAACTTCCGGGCCGTGCATGCCGTCCAGACCAGCACGGTGCCGTTGGGCCAGGTGCTGGTGGAGCGCAATCCGGAGGTGGTGGTGTTCCCCAACGCGATCGACCGGCTGCAGGAGCCACGCAACTTCGCCGACCCCGATTGCACGAAATTGTTCTTCGGCGGCCTCAACCGCGAGAATGACTGGCCGGACTGGCTGGCCACGCTGAACGAGGTGATCGGCCTGGTGGGCGACAGACTGCATATCCACATCGTCAACGACGCCGCCCTTTATGACGGGTTGGCGACGACGCGGAAGAGCTTCACGCCGCTATGCGATTACGAGACGTATCTGGATCTGCTGGCGGGCAGCGATATCTCGTTCATGCCGCTGGCCGATACGGTGTTCAACCGCTGTAAGTCGGACCTGAAGTTCCTGGAGGCGGCTGCCGCGCGGGTGGTGGCCCTGGCGTCGCCCACCGTCTATGCCGGGGTGATCGAGGATGGGCGGACCGGCATGGTGTTCCATTCCGCCGAGGAGTTGAAGCACAAGCTGCTGTTCCTGATCGAAAACCGGGATGCCGCGCGCGCCATCGGCGACCAGGCGCGGCATTACGTGCAGCATCACCGGATGCTCGCCGACCAGCTGGCCGGGCGGATCGACTGGTATCGCAGCCTTTGGGCGCGGCGCGAGGCGCTGACCCGCGCTTTGCTGGCGCGGGTGCCGGAATTGGCGTCGCCCGCGAGCGACGTGTCGATCGAGACGGTGGCGGCGGCGGTGGCGAGCCCGGAGAGCATGGGGCGGGTGGTCGTGCTGTCGCGCGGGTCTTAGTGCGTATGCGTTATCAACCCAGATGCATCATGATTTAGCAGGCGATGGTGCGAGGTCGCTTGCGGCGTTGGTTGTCCGCCGCGTTGCCTAATGATGCAGGCGCTGTGCCTGAACCCACCGCGCCGCCTGAGGTGGAATGGGCTGCGGCCGACGCTTCCGGACTGGATCGTCCATGTCCCAATTGCGGGGCCACGGGTGAGAAGGCGCAGGTGTTGGCGGTGCGGTTTCGTGCGTTGCATCTGCAGGCAAGGCGGTGGGTGTTGCTTGATTGTCCCCAGTGCCGATGCCGGTTTTTCTGCGATCACGGAACGACAGGCCCGGCGCTGGCCGATTACGCCGATGACGAGATGCTGAGCCGGGGACGGGCGGCGCTGTATCTGCAGCACGGGGCGGGACTGGCGCAGCTGATCCGGCCGATCGCGAGCCTGCCGCACGGGTCTGGAACACGGCTGCTCGATATCGGCTGCGGTTTCGGGTTCGGACTGGATTACGCCATCCGGGCGCGGGGCTGGACCGGGCTTGGGATCGACCCGGCCGGGATCGCGGCCTTGGGCGCGCGGCGCCTGGGTCTGCCGATCGAGCAGCGGCTGCTGGGCGATGACGAGCCTGCGATGCGGGGCGCGTTCGATGTGGTGATGGCGGCGGAAACCATCGAGCATGTGCCCGATCCCGCGGCATTCGTGCGTATTCTCGTCTCCGCCATGGCCGAGGCCGGGGTGCTGGTGCTGACCACGCCGGATGCCGACGCAATCCGGCCACAGGCGCCGAAGGGGCAGCTGGCGGGATTGCTGTCGCCTGGGCTGCATGTGGTTCTGCAGTCCGAGCACAGTCTGCGCCGCCTGCTGGGCGAGGCCGGGCTGGGTCATGTGCGCATCAGCCGCGATGGCGGTGCGCTGGTGGCGACCGCGAGCCGTGTGGCCCTGCCGCCGGTGCCTGAAGCGGCGGATATGGCGCGGGCGCTGCTGGCGCATCTGGTGGTGCGGGCCCGGGCCTTCACGCCCGAGGACGATCTGTTCTGGGGATTTGCCGGTCGCGCGTTACTGGAGGCGGTGAATGCGGGGGCGTGGGAGGTGGCGGACGATCTGCTGGCCCGGCTTCAAGCCGCCTGCCGGCAGCGTTTCGCCATCGACCTCGCGCGTCCGGGTCTGTTCGAGGAAACCGCTTCGTGCAGCCTTGAGCGGATGGCGGTGCTGACGCCGTTGAATCTCGGCGGTCTGCTTTACGGCGAGGCGATGCTGCGGCTGGGCCAGGGCGGCGCGCGCGCGGAGCAGGTGCAGCGTTTGGCGCTGGCGGCGGAGGCGTTGCGGCGGCTGGGCCGGGCGGTGGCGGCGTTGGGCATGGCCGATCCGATGAGCGAGGCGCTCGGCTGGGCGGCGGAGGCGGAGGGCTTGCTGTGTGCCGTGTCGGCGCTGCCGCGACCGGGCGCGCAATCCGATCCGGCGCCGGCGTGTGAATTGGCCCGGCGGTTGATGGCCCTGCCGCCGGCGCCGGGCGATGACGGGTTCGGGCGGCGTGAGGTGGTGCGCCTGCAGGCCTTCGTGACGCTGGTGAATGCGGCGCAATACGAGGCGGCGCGGAAGTTGCGTTCGGGCTGTGCCGAATGCGACGCGCCGCGCGTGCAGCAGGGGCAGGATGCGGTGTACGCCCGCGCCATGCTGGCGTTGCAGCCAGGTGGCGATCCCGATGGCGCGCGGCATGATTTCAGTTGGTTGCGTCTGCGCCTGACGGCCGCACGGCAGGCGGCGTTCATGCCGATGCTGTGGTCCGCGTTGCGGGGGGAGGCGCAGGCGCTGGTTTTGCTGCAGCTTGAAAGCGAGGCATCGTTGTTGCTGGAGACGGTGACGTGTGCGATGGCCGAGGCCGGCGAGGCGGTGCCGTCCGATCTTCGAAACGCCGCATGATCCGGGATATTTAATCGATGATCCTCCGCACCCTTCTGCTCTGGCGGCGCAAGCTATGGAACACGCTGATCTGGCGGATCATTCCGTATTCGGCATTTTTGATCAGCCTAAGGCGGAATCCGGTGCAGGCGGTACTGAGCTGGCCCGACACCAAACCGCTGGTGGGCCCGCGCGTGGCGATGTTCGTGCACTACGACGGCGCCGGGAACGTGCGCCCGTATGTGGTGCATTATCTGGCGCGGTTGCAGGAGGCGGGGCTTTCCGTGCTGTTCGTCTCCAACGCCGGCGCGCTGGCGCCAGAGGCGCTGGAGCGGATTAAGCCGTATTGTGCGGGCATTCTGGTGCGGCGCAACATTGGCTACGACTTCGCCGCCATGCGCGAGGGGCTGGCGCATTTTGCGCTGCCGCGGGCCGATACCGAACTGCTGGTGATCGCCAATGACAGCGTCTATGGCCCGTTGCTGCCGCTGGACGACTTGTTGTCACGCATCGATTTCGCCGCGGCGGATCTGTGGGGGGCCACCGAGAGCTGGCAGGCGCGGTATCATCTGCAATCGTATTTCCTCGCTGCCGGGCCCGCGTTGCTGCATCACCCGGCCTGGGCCGCGTTCTGGGCGCAGGTGCGGCCGGTGCCGAGCAAGCGCTGGGTGATCAACAAATACGAGGTTGGCATCACCCAGTGGATGTTGCGGGCGGGACTGCGCTGCGAAGCGATCTGGCCGTATCAGACAATCGTGCGGGATATCGATTCCGAGCAGCTGATCGGCACCGCGTCTGGCGAGAGCAACGACGCCGATCCGTTGGTGACGATGCGGCGGATCCATTCGCGCCGGCTGCGGATCGGGTATGTGAATAGAACGGCGCAGAACCCGACCTCGGACATGTGGCGACAGCTGCTGGTGGCGGGGTTTCCGTTCCTGAAGCGGGAATTGCTGCGCGACAATCCCACGAATGTCTCCGACATCATGGACTGGCGACAGGTGATCGCCGAGACGAGCGGTGCCGACGTGACGATGATCGAACGGGATTTGCAGCGGATGGTGCGTAATCAGGCGCCTTAGATCATGATGCGTTTGGGTTGATTAACCCGAACGCATAAACATGATCGATCAAACAAGAGTAGAGCGTGATGCGTTTGGGTTGCTTCGCCCAAGCGCATAAACATGATCGATAAGACAGAAAGTTAGAGCCTGATTATGTTGTCTACTCAAAATCATCAGGCTCTAGGCAAGGGTAAAGATGTTCTTTTGTGAATAAAAGAACCAAAAAACTTCATGCAATGAGGCGCGTTTTGCACATAGTCGCGCACTATATATTTGAATGAATGAAAGTGTTTTTGCTTCTTTTTCTTTAGAAAAAGAAGAAACAATTATTTTCAATGCTGTGTTAAAGCCTGATGCAAAGCTGCTTCGTCAGTGGCTTGACGCAGGGTGGCGGTCAAGGCGCGGTCGCGCAGGTGGCGGGTGACCATGGAAAGGATTTTGAGGTGCTGGTCGGCGGGCTCGGCGGGGCTGAGCAGCAGGAAAATAAGGTCGATGGGGGCGTGATCGATGGCGTCCCAGGGGATCGGGCGTTCGAGGCGGGCGAAGAGCGCGAGGGGGGCTGAGAGGTCAAGCCGGGCGTGGGGCAGGGCGATGCCGGCGCCGATGCCGGTGGACCCCAGGGTTTCGCGCACCGCCAGGGCATCGGCGATGGGTTTGGAGCCGGCCCCCAGCAGGATGGCGGCGCGTTTGGCGAGCTCCGCCAGGGCGGCGGCCTTGTCCCTTGGGTGCAGGATCAGCACGTGGGCGAGCGGGAACAGGGTTTCGAGCGAGGTCATGCCGATTTGTCGTCCTGCACCACGAGGCGGTAGCCGATGCCGGTTTCGGTGACGATATGGGTGGGGCGCTCGGGGTCGGATTCGAGTTTCTGGCGGAGCTGGCGGACATAGACGCGCAGCTGCTGGACGTCGCCGGAGGCCGCGAAGAGCTTGGTCAGGATCATGCGGTGGGTGAGCACGCGGCCGGCGTGGGTGACGAGCAGTTGCAGGATGTCCCACTCGCGGGGCGAGAGATGCACGTCTGTTCCGGCGACCGAGACGAGGCGGCGGACGAGGTCGACCGTGAGGCGGCCCGAGACGAAGACGGGGGCGGCGCCCTGCTGGTGCAGTTTGTGGCGCAGCGCGGTGCGCAAGCGGGCGACCAGCTCGGCCATGCCGAAGGGTTTAGTGACGTAGTCGTCGGCGCCGAGATCGAGCGCCTGCACCTTGCCGCGTTCGTCGTCGCGCGCTGAAAGCACGACAATGGGGGTGGTGGTGCCGGCTTCGCGCAGGGTTCGGATGAGGTCGAGGCCGTCGAGGTCGGGCAGGCCGAGGTCGAGCAGCAGGACGTCGACCCCGCCGGCCCGCATGGCGGCGAGTGCCTCGGCGCCGGAGGCCGCCTCGATGACGCGCCAGCCCTGGGACGGCAGGCTGGTGCGCAGCAGGCGACGGATGGCGGGTTCGTCGTCGGCGACGAGAACGCAGGGTGCCGTAAGGGGGGGCGCTGTAGGTGAAGAGGTTGTCGCTGGTGGCGCTGTCATGGGGGGGCGGGGGTCTCTTTGGGGACGGGAAGGTGGATGGTGAAGACCGCGCCCTGGGGGACGGCATGGGGGGCGGCTTGCGGGCGGTCGTCTCGGTTGGCGGCGGTGATGGTGCCACCCATGGCTTCGACGAAGCCGCGGCAGATTGCAAGGCCCAGGCCGGTGCCGGGCCGCTGGCGATCCGAGCCCACGAGGCGGGTGAATTTCTCGAACACCATCTCGGCGCCGCCTTCGGGCAGGCCCGGGCCTTCGTCCAGCACCTGCACGGCGAGGTCATGGGGCGTGTGGCTGGCACGCAGAATGATCCGTGTGCCGGCGGGAGCGTATTTGGCCGCGTTGTCGAGCAGGTTGAACAGCACCTGTTCGAACAGGATGGCGTCCAGCCGGGCTTGCGGCATGTCGGCCTGAAGGTCCAGTACGACGGTGTGGGTGGACAGGATCTGGGTGGCGCGGGACAGCGCGCTGGCGGTGATTTCGCCGAGATCGGCGGGTTGCATGTGGGGGCGCAGGGCGCCTGCCTCCAGCTTCGTCATGTCCAGCAGGTTGGCGACGAAGCGGTTGAGGCGTTCGGCCTCGGAGTGGATGGTGCCGAGCAGGTCGCCGCGGGCTTCGTCGTCGAGCAGGGTGCCGTACGTTTCGAGGCTGGTGGCGGCGCCCAGGATTGAGGCCAGCGGGGTGCGGAGGTCGTGCGAGATGGAGGTGAGCAGGGCGGCGCGGAGGCGTTCGGATTCAGCCTGCACGCGTGTGCTGTCGAGATCGCGCGAGAGCTGGACGCGTTCGATGGCGAGTGCGGCCTGGTCGGTCAGCGCGTCGAGCAGGCGGCGTTGGTCGGGGGAGAGAAGGGCGCCCTGGCGGTCGGCGTCGAGACCGATGACGGCGACCTTGCCGCGGCCGGTGCGCAACGGCAGGAACAGCCATGATGCGCCCGGCAGGCTTTCGGAACCGCGGCCGGCGGGGCGGTCTGACTGCCAGGCCCAGCTGGCGGCGGCGCGGTTGCTTTCGTCGATGCTGTCTTCGGGGGGGTAGCCGGCGCGCACCTCCAGGCGGTCGTCCTGCGGCAGGAGAAGGACCACGCGAACATCGAGCATGACGGCGACCTGGTAGGCGGTGGCCCAGAGAAGGTCGTCCAGCAGCGGGGCTTCGGCGAGTTTGCGGGTGAATTGGTAGAGCTGTTCGGTGACCTTGGTGCGGGCGCGGGCGGACAGGGTCTGCGCGCGCATGCGGGCAGCGAGGTTGCTGGCGATGAGGGCGGCGACGAGGAAGAAGAACAGGGCGACGACGTTTTCGGGGTCGGCGATGACGAAGGTGTAGAGCGGAGGCAGGAAGAAGAAGTTGTAGGCGAGCACGGCGGCAAGGCAGGCGGCCAAGGCAGGGCCAAGGCCGAACCAGGCGCCGGCGGCGAGCACGGAGGTGAGGAAGGCGAGCGAGACGCTGTTGGGAGTGAGGTATTGCTGCAGCAGCAGCCCGATGCCAAGCGCCGTGAGGACGAGGCAGAAACTGCCGAGATAGGGGCGGAACTGGAAGGGCGGGCGGGCGATCGGCAGCGTGTTTCTGGATGCGGCGGCGCTGGATGCGGCAGTGCCGGACGTGGTGGTGCTGGGCGGGTGGCCGACCACGTGGACCGGGATGTCCTGGGCCGTGGCGATGAGGTCGCGCGCGACGGAGCCGCGCAGGCGTTGCCACCATGAACGCAGCGGTTTGGCGCCCACCACGATCTGCGTGACGTTGTGGGAGCGGGCGTAGGACAGCACCTCGTGCGTGACGCTGCCGCCGGGAATGGTGACGGCGGTGGCGCCCAGGGATTGGGCGAGGCGCATCTGATCGGCCACGGCCGCGCGTTCGGCGTCGGACAGTTCCGTGCGGGTTTCGACGTGCAGCGCCGTCCAGGGCGCGTGCAGCATGTCGGCCATCCGCCTGCCGTAGCGGACGAGGTCGGTATCGGCACCCCGCCTTGTGATGCAGACGAGCACGTGTTCGCCGGCGGGCCAGGGGCCGGCGATGGCGTGGGCGCGCATGTGGTCGCGCAGCTGGGCGTCCACGCGCTGGGCGGTGCGGCGCAGGGCCAGCTCCCGCAAGGCGGTGAGGTTGCCGGGCGAGAAATAGTTGCCGATGGCGCGGGTGGCGGTTTGGGAGACATAGACCTTGCCGTCGTGCAGGCGCTGGATAAGGTCTGACGGGGTGAGGTCGATGAGCTCGATGTCGTCAGCCTGGTCGATGACGTCGTCCGGAACGGTCTCGCGGACGCGGATACGGGTGATGGAGGCGATGACGTCGTTGAGGCTTTCGACGTGCTGGATGTTGACGGTGGTGGCGACGTCGATGCCGGCTTCGAGCAGTTCGCGCACGTCCATCCAGCGTTTGGGGTGGCGCGCGCCGGGGGCGTTGCTGTGGGCGAGCTCGTCGACCAAGGCGAGGCCGGGTTTGCGGGCCAGCAGGGCGTCGAGGTCCATTTCCGCAAGAAAACGGCCTTTGTAGGCGACGCGTTGGCGGGGCAGGATTTCGAGGCCGGCAAGCAGGGCCTCGGTCTCCGCCCGCCCGTGGGTCTCGACGATGCCGACGACAACGTCGATCCCCTCGCGGCGGTGGGCCTGGGCGGCGGTGAGCATTTCATAGGTTTTGCCAACGCCGGGGGCGGCGCCGAGGAAGATTTTCAGGCGGCCCCGCGTTTTATCTCCCCGGGCGTGCGGATGCAGGTGCTGCAGCAGCGCGTCGGGGTCCGGCCGTCCGTCACGATCGTTCACACCAGGCCGCGCTTATTCAGACACCTGAAGCATCAGCGCTGGGCGTCCAGGGCGATGTTCAGGGCGAGGACGTTGACGTGGGGTTCGCCGAGCAGGCCGAACAGGCGGGGTTTGGTCTGCTGGTCGATGAGGGAGCTGATGGTGGCGATGGGCAGTTGGCGCTCCCGGGCGATGCGGGGGGCCTGGAAATAGGCGGCTTCGGGGGAGATGTCGGGGTCGAGCCCGCTGGCGGAGGTGGTGACGAGGTCGGCGGGGATGGGCACGCCGGGGTTTTCCGCCTGTAGCGTGGCGATGTCGGCTTTCACGCGGTCTGACAGGGCCTGCGAGGTCGGGCCGAGGTTGGAACCGGCGGAATTCATGGCGTTGTAGGGGGCCGGCACGGTTTTGGTGGGGTCCTTGGGGTCGGTGTCGGTGGTGGCGGAGGGGCGGCCGTGGACGTATTTCGCGGCGGTGAAATTCTGGCCGATGAGAGCGGAGCCGACGACCTTGCCTTGGACCTCGACTTGGCTGCCGTTTGCCTGGGTGGGGAAAAGGGCCTGCGCGAGGCCGGTGAGGGCGATGGGGTAGGCGAGGCCGGTGACGAGGGTGAGAAGTGCCAAGAGAACGAGGGCGGGGCGGAGTTTGCGCAACATGTCGGTATTCCTTATGCCAGACCAAGGTGGCTGACGGCGAGGTCGATGAGTTTGATGCCGATGAAGGGGGCCGCGATGCCGCCGCCGCCATAGATCAGCAAATTGCGGCTGAGCAGCGCGCCGGCGCCGATGGAGCGGTAGGTGACGCCCTTCAGCGAGAGCGGGATGAGGGCCACGATGATCAGGGCGTTGAAGATGATGGCCGACAGGATCGCCGATTGCGGACTTGCCAGGTTCATCACGTTCAGCGCCTGAAGCTGTGGGTAGAACGCCAGGAACATCGCGGGGATGATGGCGAAATACTTGGCCACGTCGTTGGCGATGCTGAAGGTGGTCAGCGCGCCGCGTGTCATCAGCAGCTGTTTGCCGATCTCCACGATCTCGATGAGCTTGGTGGGGTCGCTGTCGAGGTCGATCATGTTGCCGGCTTCGCGCGCGGCCATCGTGCCGGTGTTCATGGCGACGCCGACATCGGCCTGGGCCAAAGCGGGCGCGTCGTTGGTGCCATCGCCGCACATGGCCACCAATTTGCCCTGGGCCTGTTCGGCGCGGATCAGCGCCAGCTTGTCCTCCGGCGTGGCCTGGGCGAGGAAATCGTCCACCCCCGCCTCGGCGGCGATGGCGGCGGCGGTGAGCGGGTTGTCGCCGGTGATCATCACCGTGCGGATGCCCATGCGACGCAGCTCGGAAAATCGCTCGCGGATGTTGGCTTTCACCACGTCCTTGAGGTGGATGACGCCGAGCAGGCGGTCGCCATCGGCCACGGCCAGGGGGGTGCCGCCGGATTTGCCGATGCGGTCGGCGGCGGCGCGGAGGTCTCGCACGGTGGCGGGCGGCGCGTTGCGGGTCCAGGCGAGGACGGAGTCGACCGCGCCTTTGCGGATGCGGCGGCCGTCGATGTCCACGCCGCTCATGCGGGTCTGGGCGGTGAACTTGACGAAAACCGCCTGGGAGCTCGCAGGCATGGTCTGGCCGTGCGCGTCGCGGGCGAGGACGACGATGGAGCGGCCTTCGGGGGTTTCGTCGGCCAGCGAGGCGAGATAGGCGGCTTCGGCGAGAGCGTGAGGGGAGACGCCGGTGACGGGGATGAACTCGCTGGCCTGGCGGTCGCCGATGGTGATGGTGCCGGTTTTGTCGAGCAGCAGCGTGTCGACGTCGCCGGCGGCTTCGACCGCGCGGCCGGACATGGCGAGCACGTTGAAGCGGACCAGGCGGTCCATGCCGGCGATGCCGATGGCCGAGAGCAGGGCGCCGATGGTGGTGGGGATCAGCGTGACGAACAAGGCGACGAGGATCAGGACGGGGATGGAGCCGCCGGCGTAGGTGGCAAAGCTTGGGATGCTGGCGACGGCGAGCACGAAGATGAGGGTGAGCCCGGCGAGCAGGATGTTCAGCGCCAGCTCGTTCGGCGTTTTCTGACGCGACGCGCCTTCGACGAGGTTGATCATGCGGTCGAGGAAGGTGGAGCCGGCGGCGGCGGTGATGCGGATGTCGATGCTGTCCGACATCACCTGGGTGCCGCCGGTGACGGCCGAGCGGTCGCCGCCGGCCTCGCGGATCACGGGCGCGCTTTCGCCGGTGATGGCGGCTTCGTTGACCGAGGCCATGCCGGCGATGATCTCGCCGTCGCCGGGGATGAGCTCGCCGGCGTCGACGCGGACGATGTCGCCCACGCGCAACGCGGTGCCGGGAACCTGCTCGCTGGTGCCATCGGGGCGCATGCGCCGTGCCACGGCGTCGGTTTTGGCGCGGCGCAGGCTGTCGGCCTGGGCGCGGCCGCGGCCTTCCGCGACGGCTTCGGCGAAGTTGGCGAACAGCAGGGTGAACCACAGCCAGATGTTGATCTGGATGGCAAAGCCCAGATGCGGCGCGCCGGTTGCGATGTCGCGGACCAGCAGGATGGTGGTGAGGATCGAGACGACCTCCACCACGAACATCACCTGGTTGCGCCACAAGGTGGCGGGGTTGAGTTTCGTGAAGGCCTGCACAATGGCGGGCAGCAGGATGTCGCGGTTCATGATCTTGGGGGCCGCGTGGCGGCTGGTGGTGTTCATGCTGGATCTCTTACAAAAGAGTGCCGGCGAGCATGGCGAAATGCTCGACGATCGGCCCGAGGGCCAAGGCGGGGAAGAAGGTGAGGCCGCCCACGATGAGGATGACGCCGATCGACAGGCCCACGAACAGCGGGCCGCTGGTGGGGAAGGTGCCTGCCGAGACCGGGAGCGTTTTCTTTGCGGCGAGCGCCCCGGCCACGGCCAAAGCGGGGATCACCACGAAGAAGCGGCCGATCATCATGGCGATGCCCAGGGTGGTGTTCCAGAAGGGCGTGTTGGCGGACAGGCCGGCAAACGCGCTGCCGTTGTTGGCGGTGGCCGACGTGTAGGCGTAAAGCGCCTCGGAAAAGCCGTGCGGGCCCGCGGCCTGCAACGCCGCAAGAGGGCCGGGAAGGACGACGGCCACGGCGGTGAAGCCGAGGATGGCCAGCGGCAGGCACAGGATGGCCAGCATGGTCATCTTGATCTCGCGGGCTTCGAGCTTCTTGCCGAGATACTCGGGCGTGCGGCCCACCATCAGGCCGGCGACGAACACCGCGACGATGGCGAAGAGCAGAAAGCCGTAGAGGCCGGAGCCGACGCCGCCGAAGATGATCTCGCCCAGCATCATGTTGATCAGCGGCACCAGGCCGCCGAGCGGTAGGAAGCTGTCCATCATGGCGTTGACGGCGCCGCAGGAGGCATCCGTGGTGACGGTGGCGAACAAGGCGGAGGCGGAGATGCCGAAGCGGATTTCCTTGCCTTCCATGTTGCCCATCGAGGGGTCCATGCCAAGCGCCGCGAGGATGGGGTTGGCGTGGCTTTCGGACCAATACACGACGGCCACACCCGCCACGAAGAGCAGGAACATGGCAGCGAAAATGGCCCAGCCCTGGCGTTCGTCGCCGACCAGGCGGCCGAACAGGTTGGTGAGCGCGGCGCCGATGCTGAAGATGGCGAGCATCTGGATGAAGTTGGTCAGCGCCGTGGGGTTTTCAAACGGATGCGCGGAGTTGGCGTTGAAGAAGCCGCCGCCGTTGGTGCCGAGCATCTTGATCGCCTCCTGCGAGGCGACCGGGCCGATGGCGATAGACTGTTTGGCGCCCTCGAGCGTGGTCAGCTCGAGATGGCCCGCGAAGGTTTGCGGCATGCCCTGCCAGATGAAGACGAGGGTAAGGACGATAGAGATCGGGATCAGCACGTAAAGCGTGATCCGCACCATATCGACCCAGAAATTGCCGATGGTCTTGGACGAGCGGCGGGAGAAGCCGCGGATGACCGCCACGGCCATGGCGATGCCGGCGGCGGCGGAGGCGAAATTCTGCACGGCCAGGCCGGCCATCTGCACCAGGTAGCTCATGGTGCCCTCGCCGCCGTAGGACTGCCAGTTGGTGTTGGTCAGAAACGATATGGCGGTGTCGTAGGCGAGGTCCGGCGATATGGGCCCCTGGCCGTCCGGGTTCAGGGGCAGCACGGTCTGCAGGCGCTGGACGGCGTAAAGCGCCACGAAGCACGCGATCTTGAAGGTGATCATGGCGATGGCGTAGCGCGTCCAGCTCTGCTCATCGGAGGGCTTGACGCCCAGCAGGCGGTAGGTGCCGCGTTCGACGGCGGAAAATGGCGCGCTGCCGTCGCGGTAGAGGGTGGCGAGGCCGGCGCCGAAGGGGCGCGTGATGGCGATCAGGATCGCGCTGAAGAGCGCGATCTGTATCCAACCTATTGTTGTCATGGGGAATTCCTAGAACTTTTCCGGCCGCACGAGGGCGAAGACCAGGTAGGCCAGGAGGAAGGCTGCCACGAGGCCGCCAAGCACGTAATCGAGCGTCATAGGGCGGCGCCTACAGGAATTCGCAAAGGTGGACGTATCCGATGCAGACGGCGAAGCCGGCGATTCCGAGGGCGATGTAAAGGAGATCTTGCATGGGGAGACCCTGTTGTGATGGATCTCAGGATGCGCCGTTGAACATAGGCGTTCGAGATGGGGGCAGGGGTGGTTTTATAGGGATGTCATAGGTGTGAAAGTAACCGAATTTCAGCGAAGATCAGCGTTAAGCTCTTCTTTTTCTGAAGAAAAAGAAGCAAAAAGACTTTTATTCATGGGGTTGCGTGGTGCGGGAATATCCGCACCACGTATCCCATCGAATGAGATTTTTTGGTTCTTTTGTTCACAAAAGAACATCTTCCGGCGTCTGGTCGGTGACCGGCCACTGTGACCGAGCGGGACCTTACGTTTCAGGGGTCATGACGGTGGTAAGGCGGCGTATGGCGTCTTCGTTGCCTGCGGCGGCGGCGCGGCGGAGCCAGCTATAGGCAGTTGCGTCGTTGTGGGGGACGCCGTCGCCGTTGAAGTAGAGATTGGCGATGCGGCGCATGGCGTCGCCATTGCCGGCTTCGGCGGCTTTGGTGAATTCCGCGATGCCGCGTTTGAAATCCTGCCTGACGCCGCGGCCCTCGACGTTCAGGATGCCGATGCCGACTGTGGCGTCGGTGTCGCCGGCCTGGGCGGCGGTGATGTACCAGCGCAGCGCCTCGGCGTAGTTGATGGGGGTGCCGAAGCCGTAGTGATAGGCGCGGCCGAGGCTGTAGGCGGCGCCGGTGTGGCCGTGGCCGGCGGCGCGCTGGAACCAGGTGAAGGCTTTGGCGCGGTCTTGCAGAACGCCGCTGCCGCCTTGGTCGGCGATGAGGCCGAGCGTGTATTCGGATGACGGGTCCGAGGCCTGGGCGGGCGCGGTCAGCCAGTAGGTGGCCTCGCCGAAGTCTTTCACCACGCCATAGCCGGTGTAGTAGAGGGTGCCGATGCCGCGTTCCCCGCGGTGGTCGCCCTGTTTGGCGGCGATGGTGAAATTGTCGAGCGCCTCCTGCGGCTTGTTGGCGGCCAACGCCTGCATGGCGCGGCTTTGCGCTTCGTCGGCCGTGATGGGCGGCGGCGGTGGCAGGGGGGCGGCGCAACCGGCCAGCAGCGTGAGCAGACACAAAGCCGCGCGAATGGGGGGCATGGGCCGGGACTTCCGCAAAATTCTCACCCCGTCATAGCCGATACCGGGCGATGGGTGACAGTGGGGAAAGGCTGGGCTACTCCAAGCCACCGTGCATCGCAGCGCCCGCCTTTGGGGATATCAGTCTTCGCCATGACCAGCAGCAACGACATCCGCGCCACGTTCCTCGATTTCTTCGCCCGCAACGGCCACCAGGTGGTGGAGAGCTCGCCGCTGGTGCCGCGCAACGATCCGACGTTGATGTTCACCAATTCGGGCATGGTGCAGTTCAAGAACGTTTTCACGGGGCAGGAGCGGCGGCCCTACACGACGGCGACGACGGCCCAGAAATCGGTGCGCGCGGGCGGCAAGCATAACGATCTCGACAATGTGGGATATACGGCGCGCCATCATACGTTCTTCGAGATGCTGGGCAATTTCTCGTTCGGCGACTACTTCAAGGAACAGGCGATCACGCATGCCTGGAACCTGCTGACGCGGGATTTCGGGCTGGACCCCGAAAAGCTGCTCGTGACGGTCTATCATGAGGACGAGGCGGCGGCGGATCTTTGGAAGAAGATCGCGGGCCTTTCGGATCAGCGGATCATCCGGATCGCCACGGCGGATAATTTCTGGCGGATGGGCGATACCGGGCCATGCGGGCCGTGTTCGGAGATCTTCTACGATCACGGGCCTTCCATTGCGGGGGGGCCGCCGGGCTCGCCCGACGAGGATGGCGATCGGTTCATCGAGATCTGGAATCTCGTGTTCATGCAGTACGAGGAAGGCCCGCCGGGCACGCGGGTGGCGTTGCCGCGGCCTTCGATCGATACCGGCATGGGGCTGGAGCGGTTCGCGGCGATCCTGCAGGGCAAGCACGACAATTACGACACCGACACGTTCCGCGCGCTGATCCTGGCGAGTGCCGAGGGGGTGGGGCAGGACGCCGACGGGGTGTTCAAAACCAGCCATCGCGTGGTGGCCGATCATCTGCGCAGCACCTCGTTCCTGATGGCCGATGGGGTGCTGCCGTCCAACGAGGGGCGCGGCTATGTGCTGCGGCGGATCATGCGCCGGGCCATGCGGCATGCGCATATGATGGGCGCGCGCGACCCCGTGATGTGGCGCCTGGTGCCGGCGCTGATCCGCCAGATGGGGGCCGCCTATCCGGAACTGGGGCGGGCGGAGGCGTTGATCACCGAGACGCTGCGGCTGGAGGAGGCGCGGTTCAAGGCGATGCTGGAGCGTGGGCTGGGGCTGCTGGCCGAGGAGACCGGCAAGCTTGGCTCAGGCGCGCCGTTGGCGGGCGACGTGGCGTTCAAGCTGTATGACACGTTCGGCTTTCCGCTCGACCTCACGCAGGATGCGCTGCGCGAGCAGGGGCGCGCGGTGGATGTTGCGGGCTTCGAACTGGCGATGGCCGATCAGCGGCGCCGCGCGCGGGCGGCGTGGTCTGGCTCGGGCGAGGCGGCGACCGAAACGCTGTGGTTCGAGCTGAAGGAGAAGCTGCCGGCGAGCGAGTTCCTGGGCTATTCCACCGAGACGGCCGAGGGCGAGATCTTGTCGCTCGTGCAGGATGGCCTGCCGGTGGCGCAGGCCGAGATGGGGGCCGATGTGGCCGTTATCCTCAACCAGACACCCTTTTATGCCGAGAGCGGTGGGCAGGTGGGCGACCACGGCGTGATCTCGGCCGCAGGGATGCGGATTGAGATCACCGACACGCAGAAGAAGCTGGGTGCCCTGTTCGTGCATATGGGCCGGGTGGTCGAGGGCATCGCCCAGGTGGGCATGGCCGTGCGGGCGGTGGTGGATCACAAGCGCAGGACCGGCATTCGTGCGCATCACTCCGCCACGCATCTGCTGCATGAGGCGCTGCGTCGCCGGCTTGGAAATCATGTGGCGCAGAAGGGCAGCCTGAATGCGCCGGATCGGTTGCGCTTCGATGTGAGCCAGCCCACGCCGATCAGCCGCGAGGATCTGCTGGTGGTGGAGGCGGAGGTGAATGCGCGCATTCGCGAGAATTCCGAGGTGACGACACGGCTGATGACGCCGGATGCCGCCGTGGCCGAGGGGGCGATGGCGCTGTTCGGCGAGAAATATGGCGAGGAAGTGCGCGTGGTGGCGATGGGTGTGGGCGAGCCAGAGGGGCGCGCGGCCTATTCCATCGAGTTGTGTGGCGGCACGCATGTGCGGCGGACCGGCGATATCGGGCTGCTGCGGATTGTGGGGGAGAGCGCGGTTTCGGCTGGGGTGCGCCGGATCGAGGCGGTGACGGGCGAGGCGGCGCTGGCGGTGATCGGCGAGCAGGATGCCCGGATCACCGAGATCGCCGCCGCGTTGAAGGCCAACCCGACGGAACTGGCCGAGCGGGTGGCGTCGTTGGTGGCGGATCGGCGACGACTGGAGCAGATGGTGCTGGACCTGCAGCGCAAGCTGGTGACGGGTGCCGCGCCGAGCGAGGCCGAGGAGATCGGCGGGGTGAAATTGTCGGCGCGCAATCTCGGCGATGTGCCGCCACGCGATTTGAAATCGTTGGCCGAGGCGATCGGCCAGCAGGTGGGCGAGGGGGTTGTGGCGCTGGTCTCGACCGCGGATGGCAAGGCCAGCATCGTGGTGGGGGTGTCGAAGGAGCTGACATCGACCTTCAGCGCCGTCGATCTTGTGCGCGCGGCGGCCGGCGCGGTCGGCGGCAAGGGCGGCGGCGGGCGGCCGGATATGGCGCAGGCGGGCGGGCCGGATGCCTCGCAGGCCGATGCGGCGCTGGATGCGATTCGCACCATGATGAGGGGGCGCGCCATCGGATAGGTGGCGGCGTTCTTACTGGACAAACCAAACGGGCGGTGGTGAGGATCGGCCCATCCAAAAACCGGGAGCGATACATGGAACGAAAGAAGGCCTCAGACTTTCCGCAGGAGTTGCTCGATCTGTTCGACGGCTATGTGCATGGCCGACAGGATCGGCGGGATTTCCTGGCCAGCATTCAGAAATTCGCGGTGGGTGGCGTGACGGCGGCGATGCTGCTGGAGCAGTTGAAGCCGAACTACGCCTGGGCGAACCAGGTTGCGGACGATGACAAGCGGCTTGTGCTCGATCGGATGACGGTTCCGTCGCCGCAGGGCAACGGCAGCATTTCCGGATATCTGGCGCGGCCGAAGACGGCGGCGAAGTTGCCGGTGGTTTTGGTGATCCATGAAAATCGCGGGCTGAACAAGTATATCGAGGATGTGACGCGCCGCCTGGCGTTGGCGAATTTCGTGGCGTTCGCGCCGGACGGGCTGACCTCCAAGGGCGGCTATCCCGGCGATGACGAGAAGGGCGGCGTGCTGTTCACGCAGGTGGATGCGCCGAAGATGCAGGAGGATTTCATCGCCGCCGCGAAATGGCTGAAGGGGCGCGATGACAGCACCGGCAAGCTGGGCGTGATCGGGTTCTGTTTTGGTGGCACGTCCACCAACAATCTGGCGGTGCGGCTGGGATCGGAGATGGCGGCGGGCGTGCCGTTTTACGGGCGGCAGCCGGCGGAGGCGGATGTGGCCAAGATCAAGGCGCCGATCAACGCGCAGTATGCCGAGCTGGACACCGGCATCACGTCAGGCTGGGCGGCGTATGACGCGGCGCTGACCAAGGCGGGCGTTGCGCATGAGGGCCATATCTACAAAGCCGCCAATCACGGTTTTCACAATGACACGACGCCACGCTATGACGAGGCGGCGGCAAAGGAAGCGTGGGGTCATGCGATCAACTGGTTCGAAAAGTATCTCCGAACCGGAGCCGCAACCTAATGAGTTGATCCATTCATCGGGATACGTATTGCGAAAATATCCGCAACACGTATCCCGATGAATGAAGTTTTTTGGTTCTTTTGTTCACAAAAGAACAGCTTTTAATGTGAACCCTAGCCCATTTTCTTCTTCAGGTTTTCGTCAAGCTTGTCGAGAAAGTCTTGCGTGTTCATCCAGGCCTGGTCGCGGCCGACGAGGGAGGCGAGGTCTTTGGTCATGTGGCCGGCCTCGATGGTCTCGACGCACACGGCTTCGAGGGCGTTGGCGAAGTCGGTGACATCCGGTGTGTTGTCGAACTTGCCGCGATAGGCGATGCCGCGGGTCCAGGCGAAGATCGAGGCCACCGGGTTGGTGCTGGTTTCGCGGCCTTTCTGGTGTTCGCGGTAGTGCCGCGTGACGGTGCCGTGGGCGGCTTCGGATTCCACCACCGAGCCGTCGGGGCTCGACAGCACCGAGGTCATCATGCCGAGCGAGCCGAAGCCTTGGGCCACGATATCGGACTGAACGTCACCGTCGTAGTTTTTGCAGGCCCACACGTAGCCGCCGGACCATTTGAGCGCGGAGGCCACCATGTCGTCGATCAGGCGATGTTCGTAGGTGAGGCCGAGCGCGTCGAAGCGGGTTTTGAATTCGGCGTCGAAGATGGCCTGGAAGATGTCTTTGAAGGCACCGTCATAGGCTTTGAGGATGGTGTTCTTGGTGGACAGGTAGACGGGGTATTTGCGCCCCAGGCCGTAGTTGAAGCTGGCGCGCGCGAAGCCTTCGATGGAGGCGTTGGTGTTGTGCATGCCCATCGCCACGCCCGGGCCTTTGAAGTCGAACACGTCCATGACCTGCAAGGGCGAGCCGTCGGCCGGCTGGTAGTTCAGCGTGACCTTGCCGGGGCCGGGGATCTTGGTTTCGGTGGCGCGGTAGATGTCGCCGTACGCGTGACGGCCGATGACGATGGGCTGCGTCCATGACGGGACGAGGCGCGGCACGTTGGTGCAGATGATGGGCTCGCGGAAGATGGTGCCGTCGAGGATGTTGCGGATGGTGCCGTTGGGGCTGCGCCACATTTTCTTGAGACCGAATTCCTCGACGCGCTGTTCATCGGGCGTGATGGTGGCGCATTTGACGCCCACGCCGTATTTTTTGATGGCGAGGGCGGAGTCGATGGTGACCTGGTCGTCCGTCTCGTCGCGATACTGGATGCTGAGATCGTAATATTTCAGGTCGATGTCGAGATAGGGCAGGATGAGCTTCTCTTTGATGAAGCCCCAGATGATGCGCGTCATCTCGTCCCCATCGAGTTCCACGACCGGGGTCTTCACCTTGATTTTCGCCATACCACCCTCTTGTAATTGTCGACAGCTGCACGTGTGGTGCATGCTGTCCGTGCGGCGGGACAATCGCACCGCAACGCGCATGCAGCAAGTCCGCGTCGTTGCGCGATCTGTGTGGGAAGCATAGGGTTTCGGGTCTGAGCTGGTGCCGGCCGAGTGGGAAACGGGTTCGAATGAGCGGACGCACGCGCACCCAGCTGGGTCCTGAAAACACCGAGATCGTCGAGCGCACCACGCCGGCGGCGGCGTTGCAGGTGACCATTCTGCTGGCGGCGCTGGCGTTAATCGCCGCCACCTGGCTCATCACCTTCGTCTCCATTCAGCAGACCGCGTCCGAGACACGGTCGCGGGCGGAGGCGAACGCCAACAATCTGGCGCTGGCGGCGGACTGGCAGCTGAGCCGGCAGTTGCAGGCGACCGATCAGGCCCTGCAGTCGCTGGCGGCCGAATGGGTGGCGGACCCGGTAAAGTTCGAGCAGGGGAACTGGCGTAGGCGTGCCTCCGCGCTGGGCGATATCGCGCTGCAGATCTTCTTCGTTGACAGCCAGGGGATGGTGACGATCTCCACGCGACCGGATTTCGTGGGGCAGGACATGTCGAACCGCGACGTGTTCGCGGTGCAGCGGGATTTCTACACGGCCCAGCGCGCCGGGCGCACCAAGATGTATGTGGGACCCGCGGTGCGCTGGAAGAGCAGCGGGCGGTGGGAGATCAATCTGTCCCGCCGGCTGGAACGCGAGGATGGCAGTTTCGCGGGCGCCGTGGTGGTGTCGTACGACCCATGGGCGCTGGCGCGGGTTCTCGACCTCGTGGATATCGGGCCGCGCGGCATGATCGCGCTGGTGGGAACCGACGGGGCCACGCGGGTGCTGATCTCGCCCACCGAGTTGCGACCGGGGCAGGATATCGGGCTGTCGGACATGTTCCGCGCCGCCATGCGCCGCAACGACGGGGCGTGGACCGGCGCCTCCGCCCCCGATGGCATTGTGCGCATTCACGGTTTCCGGCCGATGCGTGACCAGGACCTGACGATCGTGGTGGGCCTGGAGCGCGACGAGGCGATGCGCACGGCCAGCGTGTGGGCGGGCAACGCCAAGCTGTTCGCAGGCGGCATGACCCTGGCCGTGCTGGTGATGGCCATGCTTCTGATCCGGGAGGTGCGGGCCGCCCGTGGCCGGGAGGCCCAGCTGGCGACGGACCGGGCCGCCATCGAGCGGGCCTATGAGGAGGTGGCGCTGGCCAAATCCACCGCCGAGGCCAAAACGGCGCAGATCGAGACCACGCTCGCCGGGATGTCGGACGGAACGATGGTGCTGGATAGCGAGTTTCGTCTGGTGCAATGGAACGAGCGGCTTTCGGAGTGCACCGGCGTGCCGCCGGATCTGCTGGTGATGGGCCAGCCGATGGCGGTGCTGCTGCGCGGCCAGATACTGTCCGGCGAATTCGGCCCGGTGGGAACGCTGGCCGATGTGGAGCGCGAGGTGCGCCGGCGCATCGTGGCGCTGCGCAGCGAGCGCGGCACACGGCTGATCGAACGGACACGACCGGATGGCAGCACGCTGGAGCTGCGTCGTTCGCGCCTGCCCAATGGCGGCATGGTGACGCTGTATGCCGATATCACCGCGCGCCGGCGGGCCGCCGATGCACAGGACGCTGCGCGTGCGCTGGCGGAGGAGGCAACCGAACAAAAATCCCGCTTCGTCGCCATCGTGTCGCACGAGATCCGCACGCCGCTCAACGCCGTGATCAACAGCCTCGGCCTGCTCGACAATTCCGGGCTCACGCTGTCGCAGCGCAGGCTGGCCACCACGGCGCGCGAGGCGGGCGATGCGCTGATGGAACTGGTGGACGACATCCTCGAATTGTCCAAGGCCGAGGCGGGCAATCTGGCGGTTCGCTCGGTTGTGTATGAGCCGCGCACGTTGCTGCTGGGCGTGCAGGCGATGTTTCGCACCGAGGCCGCCGGGCGCGGCATGGCGGTGGTTCTGGATGTGGGCGCCGACGTGCCGCAGCAGCTACGCGGCGATGCGGGGCGGCTGCGCCAAGTGGTGATCAACCTGGTGTCTAACGCCATCAAGTTCTCCACGCCCGGTGAACTGCGGATCGGCGCGTCCACGTTGAAGGCCGATGGGGCGCCGATCCTGCTGCTGTCGGTGGAGGATTGCGGTCCGCAGATCCCGAGCGGCGAGGCGGCCAAACTGTTCCAGCCGTTCTCCCGCCTGGACAACGCGCGCGATGCCGGCAAGCCAGGAACCGGGCTGGGACTTGCGATCTGCGAGCGTCTGGCACGGTTGATGCGCGGTGATATTGGGCTGCGCGCCACGCCGCAAGGCGGCAACGCGTTCTGGATGACGGTGCCGATGGAGGCCGTTTCGCCCCAAATGTCGCGGCCGCCGGCGTCGGTGGTGTCGCTGGCGCGCCGGCCGCGGGTGAGCGTTCTGCTGGTGGAGGACATTCCCGCCAACCAGATGATCACCGCCACCTTGCTGCGCCGCGAGGGGCATCGCGTGGACATCGCGGCGTCGGGTGCTGCGTCGGTGCGGATGATGCAGCGCTACCCCTATGACATCGTGTTCATGGATCTGCTGATGCCGGGCATGAGCGGGTACGACGCCGCCCGCCAGATCCGATCGCTGCCGGGCTCGGCGGGGACGGTGCCGATCGTGGCCTTGACAGCAACGACGGCGCCGGAGGATCGCGCCCGGTGCCTCGCGTGTGGCATGGACGATCTGCTGGGCAAGCCGGTGCGGCCGCAGGAGATGTTCGCCACCATCGGACGCCTGGCGCTGCGCCCGCGCGCGGTGCGCAAGCCATTGGCCAGTGTGTCGCCGGCCGAGGCGTTGGCGGCGCCCAATGCGGTGCTGGACGACGAGCGGCTGTCCGACCTGCGCCGCAGCCTGCCGGCGGTGACGCTGCTCACCCTCGTTGATCAATGTCTCGACGAGATGCGCGCCCGAATGCCGGCGTTGCGAGACGCGCTGGCGTCGGGGAAAGGGACGGATATCGACAACGCCGCCCACGCGCTGGCGGGTATGGCGGGGTCTTACGGTCTGGCCGCGATGAACCGCAGGCTGCGGCGGATCATGGATGCCGCCCGCGCCGGCGATATCGTGGGAGCGGAGGAGGCGGCGACGCGCATCGAAGGCGATCTCGCCGCCGCCGGTGAGGCGATCCGCATGCATCTGCGCGCCCGCGTCGCCTGAACCAAGCCGATCGGGGCCGATCTGGCCCATCTGGCCACATCTGGCCGATCGGGAGCAGGCGGTGGTGGGCAAGCGGCTTTGGGGGCTGTAATGTCATCGCGCAGTCCCAGGAGCCCGCCATGCAATCGCCGATCTCCATGACCACGCTGACCCGGCGCCCCGGCTGGGTGCAGGAGTTCCAGTCCTTTATCATGAAGGGCAACGTGGTCGATCTTGCGGTGGGCATCATCATCGGCGCGGCGTTCACCGGCGTGGTCGGAAGTCTCGTGAAGGATCTGTTCACACCGTTGATCGGTCTGCTGGTGGGCGGCATCGATTTTGCCAATATCTTCATCACGCTGAAGGGGCCGCATCTGGCCACGCTCGAGGCCGCCAAGGCCGCGGGGGCGGTGACGCTGAACGTGGGCGTCTTCCTCAATGCCGTCATTCAGTTCCTGATCGTGGGGTTGGCGGTGTTCTGGATGGTTAAGGCGATCAGCCGGCTGTCGTTCGCCAGGAAAGAGGAGCCGGCGGCGCCGGCGCTTTCGACCAGCGAGACGCTGCTGATCGAGATCCGCGACCTGCTGGCGCAGAAATCCATCTGACGATGACATCAAACACGCCGGGCGCGACCATGGAGCGTGTGGGGCTGACCCGGGAGTATCTGCTGTCCGGCGGTCTGTCCGAGTATATCCGCCGCAACAACCCCGATGTGCATGTGCTCACCGATGCTGAGCGCCGCGCCAGCCTGGATGCGATCCTCGCGGGGCGCGGCGAGCATGGCTCGGGGGTGTGGGTGTTCGCCTATGGCTCGCTGATCTGGAACCCGGCGATGCATATCGTGGGGCGCCAGATTGCCGTGGCGGACGGCTGGCACCGGGATTTCTGCCTGGCCACCAAAGGCGGGCGCGGAACGCCGGACAACCCCGGCATGCTGCTTGGCCTTCGCCCCGGCGGCAGCTGCGTGGGCGCGGTGCTGCGCCTGGCGGAGGAGGCGGTGGAGCAGGAGCTGGACATTCTGTGGCGCCGCGAGATGGTGGCCGACGGATACATCCCGCGCTGGGTGAAAGTGGCCTCGCCCGATGGCACGCCGCTCGGCCATGCCATCGCGTTCACCATCAATCCGGTAGGACCTTCATATTGCGGTGAGCTGGCGCGCGACGTTCTGGTGCGCCGGATCGCCACCGCCAGCGGACCGCTGGGCACGGCGGCGGACTACCTGTTCAACACGCGCGACGGGCTGCGCGTGATGGGCATCCGCGACGAATTGCTGGAGGGGCTCGGCGCCGAGGTTGAAAGGGCGCGATCAACGATGGATTGAGTGGTGGCCAGGCCGCGGTTCGGCTACTCTGTCGCGTGACATCGGGAGAGTTCGAAATGAGCCGTATGCGCCTTTGGTTCGCGGCATTTCTTCTCCTCCTGGTCTGCGTCGCGGCGATGCCGGCGCGGGCTGACATGCGGCTTCCCGGCCTGGCGCAGGCCAGCAGCGCCTATGTGAATACCCTCGCGCGGAAATATCCCACCGGCATCGCCGACTCCGTACGCGACACCGCGGGCCAGCAGGCCACCGCCGCCATCTCGGCCGGCAACTGGCCGGCGGCGATCACAGCGCTGGAAAATCGCGTCGGCATGGGCGCCAGCACGGTGACGCAGTGGATGAGCCTGTCGCAGGCGTGGATGCGCCGCACGCCGCCCGATGCGCAGAAATCGTTGTGGGCCGCGTGGCAAGCGTGGAGCCGCGGGGATCGTGGCCCCAACGGTGTGCCGGCGCTGCTGCTGATCGCCGACGCGCTGCGCGCCCAGGATCGCCGTGCCCAGGAGATCGAGGTGCTGCGAACGGCGGCCGAGCTGTCGCCGAACGACAAGGCGATCGCCACACTGCTCGCTGCCTCATCGCGCGCGGTTGGGCTGCTGGTGGCGAAGTTCGACAGCGAGGCCGATGCCGATCGACCGCGCGCGTGCATCACCTTCACCGTGCCGGTCACGCGGCGGCCGGATTTCATGGCCGGTGACTGGGTGCGGTTGGAGCCGCCCGTGGCCGATGTGGCGGTGACGCGCGAAGGCGATCAGCTTTGCGTCTCCGGCCTGCCCTCGGGCCGCACCACCCGCGTAATCCTGCGTGCGGGACTGCCGGGCACGGATGGGCTTTCCATGCTGAAAGATGCGGTGCTGGACGTGGCGATGCCGAACCGGGCGCCCAATCTCGGCTTCGACAACCGGCTGTTCGTGCTGCCGCGCGGCCAGGCGCCGGCGGTGACGCTGAGCAGCGTCAATCTGTCCCGCGTGTCGCTGAAGCTCATCCGGCTCAGCGAGCGCAACGTGGCCTCGCTGCTGCGGCGCATGAAGCTGGGCGATCAGGTTGAATCCTGGACGGCGGAAAGTTTGGCCAACGAGGCCGCCAGCACCGTGTGGACGGGGCAGGCCGACATCACCGGCTATGCGCCGAACAAGACCTCGCGCACCGCCCTGCCGCTGCCGGATGCGCTGGCCGCGTCGGGCCCGGGGCTGTTCGCGATGATGGTCTCGCCGGGTGACGGCACAACCAGTGATGCCGGCGCGGTGCAGCTGCTGCTGCGCACCGATCTCGCCCCCAGCGTGTGGCGGGGCTCGGATGGTCTGACGGTGCAGGTGCGCGATTACGGCAGCGCCGCGCCGCGGCCGGGCGTGCTGGTGCGCCTGCTCGCGCGCAACAACGATATATTGGCGGAGGCCACCACCGGCGCCGACGGCGTGACGACGTTCGGCGTGGCGCTGCTGCATGGCGACGGACCGCTGTCGCCCGCCGCCATCCACGCCTTCGCCCCGCTGGAGGATGGCAAGACCCAGGATTTCGCGGCGCTGGATCTCAGCGTGGCGGCGTTCGATCTGTCGGATCGCGGCGTGGAGGGCATGGCGCATCCCGGCCCGCTCGACAGCTATCTCTGGCCGGATCGTGGGATCTATCGCCCCGGCGAGACGGTGCATGTGATGGGGCTGATCCGCGACAACGCCGGCGCCCCCGCCGACTTGCCGGCGCAGATGACGATCCGTCGCCCGAACGGCCAGGTGTTCGTGCAGTCCGTGCCCCCGCGCACCGGCGGGGCGGCCATTCATGTGCCGGTGCTGCTGTCGCCCACCGCGCCGGCCGGGGTATGGACGGCGGAGCTGCGCGCCGATCCGAATGCGGCACCGATCGGCACCACCACGTTCCGGGTGGACGCCTTCGTGCCGGAGCGCATGGCCGTCGATCTCGGCGATCTGCCCCCGGCGCTGGTGCCGGGCACCGTCTCCACCATTCCCGTCAGCGCACGCTTTCTCTACGGGGCGCCCGCGAGCGAGCTGTCGGGCCGCGCCATGCTGCATCTCGTCGTCGACCCGCAGCCGTTTCCAGTCCTGGCCGGCTATCGCATCGGTGTGGAGGGCGAGGCGTTCGCGCCCGATGCCGTGGCGATCGACCTGCCGGAAACCGACAGCCAAGGGCGCACGTCCGTGGCCATCAACCTGGCCACCGCGCCCGACACCACCCAGGCCTTGCGCGCCGATATCGACGTGGCGATAAACGATCCTGCCGGCCGCGCCAGCCACGCCGCCGCCAGCCTTGCGGTGCGGCCGTCCACCCCGCTGATCGGCATCAAGCCCGGATTTACCGATGGCGCGATCGATGCCGATGCGGAGGCCGGGTTCGCCATCGCCGCCGTGTCGCCCGCGGGCGAGCGGGTCGCCATGCGCGCCCGGATGCGGCTGGTGCGCGAGCGGCCGGACTGGCACGTGGTGATGCACGGCAGCCTCGCCCGCTACGAGACGGTGTGGCGCGATGAACCTCTCGAAACCTCCGAGGTGGCGATTCCCGCTGCCACGCCCTTGGCGTTTTCACGAAAGCTGCCGTTCGGCCGCTACCGGCTGGAGGTCTCGCAGCTGGGCGGCCTCGCCGTCACCACCCTTCGGTTCCGCGCGGGTTGGGCCACGTCAGACAATCCCGACGTGCCCGATCGCGTCGATGTGTCCACCGACCGCCGCGTGGTGCCGGCCGGCGAGACGGCGCGGGTGCATATCGCGCCGCCGTTCGCGGGCAAGGCCACGGTGCTGGTGCTGTCGGACCGCGTGCACAGCCTGCGTAACATCGATGTGCCCGCCGGTGGCATGGATGTCGATGTTCCGGTGGAGGCCAAATGGGGGCCGGGCGCCTATGTTGTGGTGCATGTTTTCCGGGGCAGCGCCGAGGCTGGCACACGGCCGGGCCGTGCCATCGGCCTCACCTGGATCGGCGTCGACCCGGCCGCGCGCAGGCTGGAACTGGCGATCGAGGCGCCGGCGCAGATCGCACCGCGTTTGAAACAGGATATCGTGCTGCGCGGGCCGCCCGGAGCGTGGGCCAGCCTGGCCGCCGTGGATGAGGGGATCCTGCGGCTGACGCGCTTCGTCTCGCCGGACCCCGCGCCGCGTTTTCTCGGGCGCCGGCGCCTGGGGCTCGACCTTCGCGACGATTGGGCCGGCTGATCGCCCCCGCGGAGGGGGATGCCACGTCACTGCGCCAGGGCGGCGACGATGGCGGCTTCGCGTTGCCCGACATTCCCCAGCGCACCGTGTCGCTGTTCACGCCCCCGGTACGGATCGGCGCTGACGGGCGGGCGGTGATCTCGCTGGATATCCCGGATTTCGCGGGGGCCATCCGGCTGATGGCGGTGGGCTGGCAGGACAGCCGGATCGGCGCCGCCAATGCCCAGCTGGTGGTGCGCGATCCCTTGGTGGCCGAGGTGCTGCTGCCACGCTTTCTGGCGCCGGACGACGAGGCGCGGCTGGCCGTGCTGATGCAGAACGTGGATCTGCCCGCCGGTGAAGCGGTGGCGACACTTTCGGTGGAAGGTCCGCTGTCGATCACGGGGGCGTCCCGCCTCGCCGTCACCCTGGCGCAGGGCGCGCGGGCGTTGCCGGCGAGCGTGCTAAAGGCGACGGGCGTGGGACGTGGCGTGGTGAGGCTCGATGTGACCGGGCCAGGCAACTTCCATGTGGTGCGCGAGCAGACGATCACCATCCGACCTTCGCGCGCGGCGCAGACCTTCGTGTCCGCCGGTGAGATCGCGCCCGGGGCCGAGGCCAGGCTGCAGCCGGCGACCGATCGGTTCGTGTTCAACAGCTGGCGCAGCGCGGCCAGCCTGGCGGCGCCTGTGCGCTACGATGTGGCGGCGATGGCGCGGGCGTTGGACGATTACCCCTTTGCCTGCCTGGAACAGGCGAGCAGCCGCGCGCTTGCGCTGGCCATGCTGCAGGACGGGCCGCTGGCCGGGCCGGACCGGGCCGGGCGGTTGCAGACAATGGTGTCGTTAATCCTGGATCGTCAGCGTTTCGATGGCTCTTTCGGGCTGTGGAGCGGCAGCGGTGCCACCGAGGAGTGGCTGACCGCCTATGCCACCGACGTGTTGCTGCGCGCGCGCGCGGCCGGCGCCGTGGTGCCGGAACAGGCGATGAAGGATGCGCTGAAATATATCGGCGAGGCCGCGCAGACGACGCAGTCCGAGCCGGCGGAGCTCGCCGCGGAGGCCTACCGCCTTTATGTGCTGGCCGCCGCCGGTAAAGGCCTGCCCGGGGCCGCCCGCGTTCTGATGGAGAGCCTGGAGCAGCTGCCGTCCGGCCTCGCCCGCGCCCAGCTCGGCGCGGCACTGGCGTTGGCGCACGACACGCCGCGCGCCGAGGCGGCGTTTCAGGCGGCCTTGCTGGCGCCGCCACGGCGCTGGTGGTCGGTGGATTATGGCAGTTCGGTGCGCGATCAGCTGGCCATCGCCGTGCTCCTGAAGGAGAGTGGGCTGCTGCCGGAGCAGCTGGGCAAGCTCATTGGCCGACTGCCCGGGGCGGATTTCGTCCCCGCCGGGCTCAACACGCAGGAGCAGGCCTGGGCGGTGGCGGCAGCCGCGGCGCTGGGGCGTGATGCGAGGACAGCGGATCTCGCCGTGACGTCCGGCGATATCGGCGATCAGCCCAGGGCCGGCGGGGCCAGGACGCTGGTTCTCTCGGGGCCGGTGACGGTGAAGAACCAGGCGCGCCTTGCCGCCTGGCAATCCGTCTCGACCACGGGCATTCCGGTGCAGGGCCTGCCGGCGGCGCGTTCCGGCATGCGTATCAGCCGGCGTTTCGTGAATCTCGACGGCACCCCGCTCAACCTCGACACGCTGAAGCAGAACACCGTGTTCGTGTTGGTGCTGGACGCCAAGGTGGAGGATGGCCAGGCGCACACGGCCATGATCATGCAGGGCTTGCCGGCGGGTTGGGAGATCGCCGGGCGGTTGCAGCCGCCGGCCGAGGGTGCCGCGGTGCCGGGTATGTCTTGGCTCGACGGGCTTTCGGAGGCGGACGCCCAGCCCGCCGCCGATGACCGGTTCGCGGTGATCGCCAGCGTGACGGACAAGCAGACTGATCTGCGCTTCGCGGTGCGTGTGCGCGCGGTGACACCTGGGAGCTACGCGTTGCCGGGGGCCGCGATGGCCGACATGTACCGCCCGGCGGTGTTCGCGCGGGGTGCGGAGGGGCGCGTGAAGATCCTGCCGCTTGAGTAGGGAGACCGGTCGTCGCATCGGGGCGTTGCTGGCATTCATCGGGGTCGGATGCGTCCTGGCGGGTATCGGTCTTCGAGCGTTGGACCGGGCGTTTCCGCCGGACATGTCCCGGTTGAAATCGGCCGCCACCTCGGTGCTGGACCGCCAGGGTCGACTGCTCGCGATGCGCCCGGCGCCAGGCGGTGTGTGGCGGCTGCGAACCGGCGTGGGCGACGTGGACCCGGCGTTTCTGACGCGGCTGATCGCGGTGGAGGATGGCGGGTTCTGGCGTCACCCCGGTGTCAATCCTTTGTCTCTCGCGCGCGCCGCGGTGCAGGATTTGCGCGCGGGGCGTATCGTTTCCGGCGGCTCCACGCTGACCATGCAGGTGGCGCGACTGCTGGAGCCGCGGCCGCGCACCGTGCGCTCCAAGCTCATCGAGGTCGCCCGGGCGCTGCAGCTCGAGCATCGCTTCAGCAAAAACGACATCCTGGGCATGTGGCTGACGCTGGCGCCGTATGGCGGCAATCTCGAAGGGGTGCGCGCGGGGGCGCTGGCGTGGTTCGGGGTAGAGCCGAACCGGTTGGATGACGCGCAGGCGGCGCTGCTGGTGGCGATCCCCCGCAGGCCCGAGGCGCTGCGCCCGGATCGGCACCCCGCGCGTGCCCGGCTGGTGCGCGACCGTGTTCTGCAGGCCGATGGCGGCGATGTTCCCACGGCACGCCATGGGTTCCCGCGCCACGCGGCCCTTGCCTTGCCGGCGCTGCCCGACGGCACGCGCACAACCATCGACCTTAATCTTCAGGTGGCGCTGGAGGCCATCGTCGGCGACCGCTCAGTGGGGCTGCCAGAGCACGCCGCCATGGCGCTGCTGGTGGCCGATGTCGCCACCGGCGAGATCCGCGCGCTCGCGAGCGGGCGGGCCCGCGGGGCGCAGGGTGCCGTGTCTCTCGACCTCACGGCCGCGCTTCGCTCGCCGGGCTCGGCGCTGAAACCGTTCATCTACGCGATGGCGTTTGAGGCCGGGCAGGCGGGGCCGGATACCGTGCTGGACGACCTGCCGCGCCGGTTCGGCGGCTATGCGCCGGAGAATTTCGATCGCAGCTTCAGCGGCCGGGTCACGATGGCCGAGGCGTTGCGGCGCTCGCTCAACATGCCCGCCGTCGCCTTGCTGCAAGGCGTGGGTCCGGCGCAGTTCCTGGCCCGCGTGACGGCCACGGGCGTGGCGTTGCGGCTGCCGCGCTACGCCGTGGGGGTGGTGGCGCCGTCTCTGCCGCTCGCCTTGGGTGGCGTGGGCACAACGCTGCAGGACATGGCCTCGCTCTACACCGCGCTGGCCGGCGGGGGCGCGGTCTGGCGGCTGCGGCTTGCGTGTTGCGCGCAGACGCCAAGGCCGCTGGTGTCCGCGCGTGCCGCGTCCACGATCGCCGGCGTGTTGACGCAGCGTTTCCCTGATGGAGGGCCGGACGGCGTGGCGTGGAAGACGGGCACCAGCTGGGGCGGGCGTGACGCCTGGGCGATGGGGTTCGATGCGCGCCATGTCGCGGGCGTCTGGGTGGGGCGGCCGGACGGCACGCCGCTGCCGGGTGCCACCGGGCGCGCGCTTGCGCTGCCGTTGCTGGCGCGACTGTTCACGCTCGTGCCGCCCGCCCCGCGCGCCGTGCAGCCGGCAGAGGTGCCGGATCAGCGCCCGCGCGTGGCCCTCGCGCGCGCCGATTCGCTGCGGCTGCTGTTTCCGCCGCAGGGTGCGGTGCTGTCGGGGGAGGGGCCGATCACCTTGCGCGCGATGGGCGGCCAGCGCCCGCTGGTGTTCCTCGTCGACGGGATGCGGCTGGAAACCGACCCCGCCAGACGAGAGGCCGCCTGGCAGCCGCCGGGGGCTGGGTTCTACCAGTTGACCATCCTCGATGCGGACGGCCAGTCCACGCATTCGGCAGTGCGGGTTCGCTAGATCATGATGCGTTTGGGTTGCTTGACCCAAACGCATTAACATAATCGATAAAACAACAAGTTAGAGCCTGATATTTTGTCTACTCAAAATCATCTGGCTCTTAGAACAATATCGCTTTAAGTTGAATCACACAGCGATCAACAAAACGATGAAATTGCTCGAAAAGATAACCCTAGGGTCAGGACCTGTTAAAACGCTTGCACGCGCGTCTGCGGATTGATTCACTGACGGTGTTGAGGGGGCACTGTTAATGAATGACTTGATTTGGTTGTCGGAAGCGCAAATGCGCCAGATTGAGCCTTATTTTCCGTT
>JANYFG010000022.1 GCA_025362815.1 Rhodospirillales bacterium | reverse complement strand
CAACAGCTCCTGGCCCGCCTCGGTGCCGGTGATCGCCAGCTGATACGCGGACCCGTCGGCCAGATGCGTGGCGCACGACGCCACCCATTCATCGGCCAGCTTTCGCGAATACGGAAACGGCACCACCGCCAGGGTGCGTATCACCTCCCAGTCGTTCAACAGCCGATGCAGCGTCGCCGCATCGCCGGCCTGCCAGGGGCGCAATGCCAGGCGTTCTGTCGCAAGCGGCGAAAAGGGCGGGCGATCCATGAACTTCAACTGCCCCAAACATCACAACGCAACATCAGCAAGCCGAAATGGCAGGGCTCAGCCCGCCACCCGACGCGCCCAGCATCAGGACCGATAAGACCCGTTGATATCGATATATCCATGCGTCAGATCGCAGGTCCAAACCGTGGCCCGCCCGTTCTTCATCCCCAGATCGACCGCAATCTCGATCTCGCGACCTTTCATATGCGCCACCACCGGTCCCTCGTCATACCCGGCCACCACACCTCCCCTGCGCGCCATCCAGGTGCCGCCCACCCCCACCGACAGCGTGTCGCGGTTCGCGGGCTCGCCGGCCTTGCCCACCGCCATCACGATCCGACCCCAGTTCGCGTCCTCGCCCGCAATCGCCGTCTTCACAAGAGGCGAATTCGCGATCGCCATGGCCACGCGCTTGGCGGATTTGGACGAAACCGCGCCGGTCACGTCGATGCGCACCAATTTCTGCGCCCCCTCGCCATCGCGCACCACCTGCAACGCCAGATCGAGCAGGATCTCCCCCAGTTTGGCCGCAAAATCCGCCAGCACCGCCCCGCCGCCCTCATCGACGCGGGCATGCGTCGCCTGGCCCGTGGCGAACAGCAGAACGGTGTCGGAGGTCGAGGTGTCGCTGTCCACCGTCGTGCAGTTGAAGCTGGTCTCCACCCCGCGCGACAGCAGCCGCCGCAGCGCCGGGGCAGGGATCTTCGCGTCGGTTGCGATGAAGCACAGCATCGTCGCCATATCCGGCGCGATCATGCCGCTGCCTTTGGCGATCCCGGTGATCGAAACCGGTGCACCCGCGATCTCCGCCGTGCGGGTGGCGGCCTTTGGAAACGTGTCGGTGGTCATGATCCCCCGCGCCGCCGCCTCCCAGCCGGTCTCGCTGAGCTGTTCGTGCAAAGCGGGCAGGGCGGCGGTGATCCGCTCCACCGGCAACTGCTCGCCGATCACCCCGGTGGACGCGATGAACACCTGCTTGGTGGGAACGCCCAACAGCTTGCCGGCGGCCACGGCCGTGGCCTTGGCCGCATCGGCGCCCTTCTGGCCCGTGAACACGTTCGCATTGCCGGCGTTGACCACCAGCCCGCGCGCCTTCCCGGTGGCGAGCGCCAGCCGGCACCAATCCACCGGCGCCCCCGGGCACAGGTTGCGGGTGAAAACCCCCGCCGCCGTGGTGCCGGCCGCGAAAGACGCCATCACCAGATCCGTTCGCCCCTTGTAGCGTATTCCCGCCTCGGCCGCGCCGAAGCGAACCCCGGCAATGGCCGGAAGATCCGGGAACGCCACCGCAAGCGGCGAAACGGGAAGGGCCATGCCGCGCGGTCCTACTTCTTCACCGGCGGCTTGGCAGGCGCGGCGGCCGGCGGCTTCGCGGGCGCGACCGGCGAGGGCGGTGCGGGCGGCGTCGCCCCATCGGTGGCCTTCACCGGCGAGCCGTCCGGATTGAACCGTTCCACACGCACCTGGGTGCGCGCCCCGGCCAGCAACTTGGTGATCCCCTCGGAAATCATTGCCTGACGCAGCTCGTCATGCGCCTGCTCGTAAGTCGGCGCCGCCGAATTCCGACGTTCCTCCACCTTGATGATGTGCCATCCATAGCGGGTCTGCACCGGCGTCTCGCTCACCTGGCCGGGCTTGAGGGCGAACGCCGCCGTCGAGAATTCCGGCAGCATGTCGGTCGCCTTGAAAAACCCCAGATCGCCGCCGGAGGCAGCGCCCGGATCCGTCGAGTTCGCCTTGGCCAGCGTGGCGAAATCGCCCCCGGCCTTTAGCTCGCCGATCAGCTTCTTCGCCAGTTCCTCGGTGGGCACCAGAATATGGCGCGCATGCACCTCCTCCTCGCCCGGCTTGCCCGCGATATCCTTGTCGTAACGGGCGCGAACCTTCGCCTCATCGACGGAAGGCCCCACCTCGCGCGACACCAGCGCCGACTGCAGCGTCCGCTCGGCCGCCAGCGTCATGGCGCGCGCCACGTCGGGGATCGCGTCCAGCTTGTCCTTTTTCGCCAACGCCACCAACGCCTTGCCGTCGATCGCCTGATCCAGCAGCTGCGGATAAAGCTGCGCCGGCGGCAACTGACGCGCCTCCTCCGGCAGGTTCTGCGCCAGCACAGCAAGGTCGGACATCCGGATCTCAGACCCGTTCACACGCGCCAGCACAGGATCGGCCGGTCGCGCCGAGGCAGGCGTGGCAGCAGGCGTGGCAGCAGGTGGGGCAACCGGCGCCGGCGCGGTCTGGGCCGAAGCCGGGCGGAGGGCGGGCGAAAGGCTGGCAAGCGTGACAAGTGCCACGGCGGTGCGTGAAAGACGCATTTTGGTCCCTTTGAAAGCTGCCGGAATATGGCTGATGGGGTGGCGCACCACAAGAACAGGGCCACCACATGGCAGAGGCCATGCGCCGCGTAATTGACCCGGGGGGTGTCGGGTCCTATCTCACGCCTGGGACTATCCGAAGGCACCTTATGTTCGCAAGCATCGCCCGCGCCGTGTTCGGCACCGCCAATGATCGCTCGCTGAAGGCGTATCAGAAGCGGGTGCCCCAGATCAATGCGCTCGAGCCCGCCATGCAGGCCCTGTCGGACGACGGCCTGCGCGCCCAGACGCCGGCGCTGCGGGCCCGCTTCGCCGCGGGCGAAACGCTGGACGCGCTGCTGCCCGAAGCCTTCGCCACCGTGCGGGAGGCCGCGGTCCGCGCCCTCGGCATGCGCCATTTCGACGTGCAGCTGATCGGCGGCATGGTGCTCAACGACGGCAAGATCGCCGAGATGAAAACCGGGGAGGGCAAAACCCTGGTCGCCACCTTGCCCTGCTACCTCAACGCCCTGTCCGGCGGCGGCGTGCACGTCGTCACCGTGAACGACTACCTGGCACGGCGCGACGCGGAATGGATGGGCCAGCTCTACGCCTATCTCGGCCTGTCCACCGGCGTCATCGTCCACGGGCTGGACGACGAACAGCGGCGCGAGGCCTACAACGCCGACATCACCTACGGCACCAACAACGAATTTGGCTTCGACTACCTGCGCGACAACATGAAATACCGCCTGGAAGACATGACCCAGCGCGATTTTTCCTACGCCATCGTGGACGAGGTCGACAGCATCCTGATCGACGAAGCCCGCACGCCCCTCATCATCTCGGGCCCCGCCGAAGATTCGTCCGACCTCTACCGCACCGTGAACGCGGTGGTGGTGGACCTCATCCAGGACCCCGCCACCTTCGAGAAAGACGAAAAGGCCCGCACCGTCTCCATGACGGAGATGGGCAGCGAGCGCGTGGAGGACATGCTCCGCCAGGCAGGCATCATCACCGAGGGCAACCTCTACGACATCTACAACATTACCGTCGTCCATCACGTCCAGCAAAGCCTGCGCGCCCACACCCTGTTCGCCCGCGACGTCGACTACATCAACCGCCAGGACAAGGTGGTGATCATCGACGAGTTCACCGGCCGCATGATGGAAGGCAGGCGCTACTCCGATGGCCTGCACCAGGCGCTGGAGGCGAAGGAATTCGTCACCGTGCAGCCCGAAAACCAGACGATGGCCTCCATTACGTTCCAGAATTACTTCCGCCTTTACCCCAAACTCTCCGGCATGACCGGCACGGCGCTCACCGAGGCCGATGAATTCGCCGAGATCTACAAGCTCGAGGTCGTCGAGATCCCCACCAATGTCGACGTCATCCGCAAGGACAGCGACGACGAGGTCTATCGCTCGGCCGCCGAGAAATACAATGCCGTCGCCACCCTCATCGATGAAGCGCGTGGCCGCGGCCAGCCGGTGCTCGTCGGCACCACCAGCATCGAGAAGTCGGAAGTCATCAGCGAATTGCTGAAGGCCAAGGGCGTGCCACACGCCGTGCTCAACGCCCGCTTTCACGAGCAGGAAGCGATGATCGTAAGCCAAGCCGGCGCCCCCGGCGCCGTCACCATCGCCACCAACATGGCCGGCCGCGGCACCGACATCAAACTCGGCGGCAATCTCGACATGCGGCTCAAGATCGAGCTCGAAGGCATCAACGATCCCGATGCGGCAGCCGAACGCGCCGCCGCCATCAAGGCCGAGATCGCCGCCAACCACATCGTGGTGAAAGCCGCCGGCGGCCTGTTCGTCATCGGCACCGAACGCCACGAAAGTCGCCGCATCGACAACCAGCTCCGCGGCCGCTCCGGCCGACAGGGCGACCCCGGCGCCTCGCATTTCTTCCTCTCGCTCGAAGACGACCTGATGCGCATCTTCGGCTCGGACCGGATGGGCGGCATGCTCACCAAGCTGGGGCTGAAGGACGGCGAGGCGATCGTTCACCCCTGGATCAACAAGGCGCTGGAAAAGGCGCAGAAAAAGGTCGAAGCCCGCAACTTCGACATGCGCAAGAACGTGCTGAAATACGACGACGTGATGAACGCCCAGCGCAAAGAGGTCTACGCCCAGCGCCGCGAATACATGCGCGCCACCGATGTGGTCGAAACGGTCGCCGACATGCGTGAGGAAATCATCGCCAGCCTCGTGATGGCCCGCATTCCCGCCAAAGCCTATTCCGAACAGTGGGAATCGGCGGCGCTCGCCGAGGATGTCAAACGCGTCCTGAACCTGGACCTGCCGATCGAGGACTGGGCACGCGAGGAAGGGATCGACGAAGCCGGCATCCAGGAGCGCGTGCAAAAGGCGTCCGATCAATACATGGCCGCCAAGGCCGCCAATATCGGCCCGGACCTGATGCGCTACATCGAAAAGAACCTTCTGCTGCAGATCCTCGACCAGGTCTGGAAAGAACATCTCCTGGCGCTCGACCACCTGCGCCAGGGCATCGGCCTGCGCGCCTACGGCCAGCGCGACCCGCTGAACGAATACAAAACCGAGGCGTTCGCCCTGTTCAACGGGCTGCTGAGCGAGTTGAAGGAACGCGTCACGGTCATGCTGTCGCGCGTTGAAATGGGCCCCGACCCCACGGCCGAAACCTTCGCCCCGCAAACGCCGGGCCAGCTGATCGAAAGCCACCCCAACCCGGTGGTGACCAGCGGCGAGTCGAGCATCGCCAGCTACGGCATGGCCGAAACCGCAGTCGACAACCGCGACATCGGTGCCGACCCGAACGACCCCTCCACCTGGGGCAACACCCCGCGCAACGCCGCCTGCCCGTGCGGCAGCGGGAAGAAATTCAAGCATTGCCACGGCAAGACGATGTAAGACTCGGGGCGGCATCTGCGCGCATGGTCGACGGCGAAAGGGTCCTGCCACAACGGCGCCCAGAATCATGGCAGGCGTGCCCATCGGACGTAAGGCCACGGCCAAAGCCATTTAGATCATGATGCGTTTGGGTTGCTCAACCCAAGCGCATAAACATGATCGATAAAACAACAAGTTAGAGCCTGATATTTTGTCTACTCAAAATCATCCGGCTCTAGAAGTCCATCAGATGATCGATGGCATCCTGCCCCATATCGGGGTTGACCGTGGCGTCGGCGTTGACATCCACCATGCCTTTGCGAGCCTTGGCCGAAGCGGGCGCCAAGGCCACCGTGCCATCCGGGATCATGCCGTCCAGCATCGATTCAACGTGCTGAAGATGCTTGATCGCTCGGCGGATACGCTGGCTTGTCAGGTCCTGAAAGCTGCACGCCTCGAAGATTGCCGCAATCTTGTCCGAGACCGACGACAAGCCGTCAGGGTTCGCCTTGCCCTCCCGCAGCCAGGTATCGATGGCCTCGGCCGCTTCCATGATCCGGTTGGCCGCCTCCTCCGTCACCTGCACCACCGCCTCCAGTTCCAGCCCGCTGTTGCGGGCCGCCTGGCTGGGCGCTGCCACGAGTGAGCCGATCTGTTCATGGATCCGGGCCAACTGGCCCGACAGATTGGCCTCGCTGTAATCCACCAGCTGCACCGTGGCATGCACCTCGGCACTGAGCTCGGCAATCCGCCTGTCCACGAACCGGTGAAGGTCGGCGAACATGTCACCCATCTCCGCCCGCACGCCACGGCCGATTGCTGCTTCGATATCCACCAACGCGAGATCCATCCGGGCCCTCCTGCTCAAGGCATCTGACCCGGATTGGATAAACAAATCATGAACGACGCTGCAAAAATAGTTGGGGCGTCTTTACTTTTTCGTATCTATTCGCTGCTTAAATGAAGCCTCAGCTACACAGGCGATGCGATGATCCCGCCGATCGACGACGTGAAGAACTGGATGCATCTGTTCCGTTGGATCGTGAAACTCATTCGCGACCAATACGACGTGGATGAGGCAAAGCTCATCCGCAATGCCGTCCTCGAAACCGATTGCGGCCTCGCGTCCGAGGATGTGGAGGCGGTGATGCGGATTACCGCCGAGGCCTTCCGCATCCGGTTCCCCCCTGGCACACTCGATGAGGTCCTCCGTTTGGAGGAGCTGTGCCTGCTGACCAGCTGGCTCGGCGGCTTCTACAAGAAGCCCGATTTCATCTCCGATGGGTTTTCTGAAAGCTGTCGTGGTCTCAATCCGTCATGCCAATGACAGGCTTGGCAATTTCAGTCCGAAGCACCGGCCGGCGCGGCTGCGGTGGAGGGCAGGCTGGTGCCTTCTATTCGGCGCACCGGGATGGTCCAGGCCATAAAGGCGCCCAAAGCAGGGAAACAGGCAATCGCGGTAAACGCCGCACGGAAGGCATCGGCGATTTCGGCCTGCACCACCACCACGCGCTCGGGCGGCAACCCCGCCAACGCCTGCGGCCCCATCTCCACCATTTCAGCGAACAGGGCGGCCGTTGCGGGATCGATCGCGGCCAGGCTTCCGAACAGCACCGCCCCCACAAGTGCTGTTCCAAACGCCGCCCCGATCGATCGCGAGAACTGCACGCTGGCCGCGGCCGCACCAAGCTGGCGAGGTCCGGCCAGCATCTGCACCGTGGTTTGTACCACCGGCATCGCGGTGCCGCAGGCAAGCGAGATCAGCACGAAAACCCACGGCAACTGGGCCAGGCTGAGTTGCGGCGCGAACACCGCCAGAAACACCATCATGATCATCACAACCGGCTGACCGAAAGACGGCACGATGGCGCTGCGGCCCGTCCGCGTGATGATCTGCCCCGTCATCATCGACCCGATGGCGATGAAGGCGGTCAATGGCAGCATGCGCAATCCGGTCTCGCTGGGCGTTGTGCCGCGCACAACCTGCAGATAGATCGGCAGAAACGTCACCAGCGAAACCAGGGTGGCCCCGGTGCAGGACGCCAGCAGATTGGTCCGCCAGATCGCCTCCTGCCGCAGAAGGGCGATGGGCAACAGGGGCGCCGGGGTGCGCACCTGCTGGCGCAAAAACAGAAAAAGCCCCCCGGCGGCAATCGCGAGCAGAACGGCCGAGATAGTCAGCGCCTGCGCATCGAATTTGCGCGCTTCCTCCAACGCCAGCAGCAACGGCACCACGGTGCAGGAAAACAGGCCGAGCCCGATGAAGTCAAACCGCAACGCCGTCGTGGCAGGCCTGCGCGCCGGAAGCCGGAACACCAGCGCCAAAGCCAGAATACCCAGCGGAATATTGATCCAGAACACGCTCTGCCAGCCCAGATGCTGCGTCAGCCAACCGCCCGCCACCGGTCCAAACGTGGAAGACGAGACGAATACCGAAGCCATATACCCCTGATATCGCCCGCGCTCACGTGGCGGCACCACTTCGCCCACCAGCGCCTGGCTCAACGTCATCAACCCACCGCCGCCAAACCCTTGCAGCACGCGCGCGATGGTCAGCACGATGATCGAAGGCGCCACCGCGCACAAAGCCGAAGCCGCCACGAACAGCGTCAGCGCCGCGAACATCATCCGCCGCCGCCCCAACGCATCGCCAAGCCTGCCATAAACCGGTGCGGCGATCGTGGTGGCCAGCAGATACGCCACCACCACCCAGCTCACGCGCTCCACCTCGCCCAGCGTGCCGGCGATGGCGGGCAAGGCGGTGGCAACGATGGTACCGTCCACCGCCGCCATGAACATCGGCAGCATGATCGACGGAAAAACAGTGAAGAACAGCTTACGGGATGACGGGTCTGGCATCTCACGCATTCCTGAACCTCTCCATCCTAACCGACAAGAGCATGCCGGCATCTATCGCACGCCCTGGCAACCCATCCGTCACATGCACAGGCTCCAGCACCGTCAGACGGTCGTCACACCTTCTTGAGGCTGTCCGGCTTGTGCGCCGCCTCTTTGCCGGTCTTGTCGCTTTTCACGAGCACCTGCGGCGCCTCCTTCGACGCTTTCGCGGTGTGCCCTTTCACCTGCGTTGTTTTCGTCAGCACCTTTTCCACCGTCCCGTGCGTCTCGCCCTGCGGCGTCTTCCACGTCACCGCGTCGCCCTTGGCCGGTATTTTCGCCATGTTGCCCTCCGTGTCCTGCGAACATCCTGGCGGCAACGTGGCGGGGATGGCGGGGTTCCGGGCAGCGAGGCAGGGAAGCGTCAGGCCAGCGCCTCGCGCCCCATGTCCAGAAACTTGTCCCGACGGCGCGCGATCAAGGCCGCCGGCTGCAGCTTCAGCAACGGCGCCAACGCCACGGCAATCGCCGCACCCACGGCAGCCACCGCCGCCCCGGCATCACGATGCGCACCGCCCAGCGGCTCGCCAATAATCGCATCGATCAGCTTCAACCGTTTCAGATCGTCCGCCGTCAATTTCAACGCCTCCGCCGCCGCCGGCGCCTGCGCGGCATCTCGCCATAGGATCGATGCGCATCCCTCGGGCGAGATCACCGAATAGATCGCATGCTCCAGCATCAACACGGCATCCCCAGCCGCAAGCGCGATCGCCCCGCCAGACCCGCCTTCGCCGATCACGGTGGCAATGAACGGCGTCGGCACTTCCAGACACGCCTCGATGGACCGCGCGATCGCCTCGGCCTGGCCGCGCGCCTCCGCGTCGATGCCCGGAAACGCGCCGGACGTATCGACGAAGGTGAGCACAGGCAAGCCGAACCGTCCCGCAAGCTCGATCAACCGACGCGCCTTGCGATAGCCCTCTGGGCGCGCCATGCCAAAATTATGAGTCACGCGGCTTTCGGTGTCGTGGCCCTTTTCGGTCCCGATCACCACCACCGGGCGGCCCTGAAAGCGCCCCAGTCCGCCGATGATGGCCTCGTCCTCGGCAAAGGCGCGATCGCCGGCCAGCGGCGTGTAATCGGTGATCAACGCGGCCACGTAATCGCCAGCCTTCGGCCGCTCCGGATGCCGGGCCACCAATGTCTTCTGCCAGGGCGAAAGCTTGGCGTAGGTCGCGCGAAGCTGCTTGTCCGCCTTGTCCGTCAGCCGGGCGATCTCATCGGCGATGTTGAGGCCATCCGGGCCCGACATCACGCGAAGCTCTTCGATCTTGGCGTCGAGTTCGGCGAGGGGTTTTTCGAAGTCGAGAAAGTGGCGCATGGCGTGCGTCTAGCACTTCGGAGCGGGCCGGGTCAGCCCCTGTTCGACGCCAAAGGATGATGCGCCTCCACCAGCCGTTGCAGTCGCTCGGCGAGCACATGCGTGTAGATCTGCGTGGTGGCGATGTCCGCATGGCCGAGCAACATCTGCAAGCTGCGCAGATCCGCGCCGCGCGCCAGCATATGGCTGGCGAACGAATGCCGCAGCACGTGTGGGCTCACCCGCGCAGGGTTCAACCCGGCCGCCAGCGCTACCTGCTTGAGCAACAAGGCGAATCCCTGCCGCGTCAGCGCGTGCTGGGGGTCGCGCCCGGCAAACAGCCAGCGCCCCGTCGTCGCCGCGAACGAGGCCGAAGCCTGCCTCGCCGCCTCGCTTAACGGCACGATCCGCTCCTTTCCGCCCTTGCCGCGGATCAGCAGCAACGCCGCGTCGCCCGCCAACGCCTGGCGCGGCAGGGCCAAAAGCTCGCTCACCCGCAACCCCGTGGCATACAGAATTTCCAGCGCCGCGTTCATCAGCGCGGCCCGCGGATGCGCCTTCGCCGCCTCGAGCAACGAATCAACCTCGGCCTCGGACAGATATTTCGGCAGCGACTGCCCGATGCGCGGCGCATCCAGCAGCCGCGTCGGGTCATCCGCGCGAACGCCCTCACGCAGCAAAAACACGTAGAACTGCTTCATCGCCGAAAGCCGCCGCGCCTGGGTGCGGGGCGACAATCCCTGCGCCCCCAGCCCCGCCAGATACCGCCTAAGATCCTGCGCATCGGCGGCGGCAAGGTTGCGAACGCTCGCCGCACAGTCCTCGAGATCGGCGCGATAGGCCAGCAGCGTGTTGCGCGCCGCGCCGCGCTCGGCCACGAGCATCTCCAAGAACGACTCGACATGCCTATCCACCGCGGATGAAGCGCTCGTTTGGCATCACCTTATGGATCGGCGCCGGCTTTGGCTCCGGCGGAAAGGCGCCAAGGGCCAGAAAGCCGATCCCGACGGCCAGCAAACCCAATACAAACACAACGAAAAACAGCCGACCCATAAATCCCCCAGCGTCACCAGCCGCATGCTTCGCTCGGTGCAGCCTGTGCGTCCCCCGCTTGGCGCCACTCGCTTGGCGCGGCCCGCACGCCTCGTGCTAACGTGGGGCGTCATGACACGCAACACCACCCAGCCGCCAATCGGCCTTAAGCCAGACCATCACACCGGCCCCGCTCTCCCCGGCAGCGCCCTGCCCGCAACCTCCCTTAAAGACGAAAGTGTCGCCTTGCCCGCCGGTCTCACGGGCCGGTCGATCGTTCTCGTGGGCCTGATGGGCGCCGGCAAAACGTCGATCGGCCGCAGGCTCGCCGCGCGCCTTGGCCTGCCGTTCCACGACGCCGACGTGGAGATCGAGCTGGCGGCCGGCTGCTCCATTTCCGAATTGTTCACACGTTTCGGCGAACCTGAATTCCGCGCGGGTGAAAGACGCGTCATCCGAAGGCTGCTCGCCGGGGACCCGATGGTGCTGGCCACCGGCGGCGGCGCGTTCATGGATCCCGAAACACGCGCCACCGTGCGCCGCGATGCCGTCAGCCTCTGGCTGCGCGCGCCGCTGTCCACGCTGGTGCGACGCGTGTCGCAACGCTCCCACCGCCCGCTGCTGGCAAACGGCGACCCCACCACCATCCTGCAGGGCCTGATCGACAAGCGGCACCCCATCTATGCCGAGGCCGACCTGGTGGTCGATTGCAGCGATGAAAGCCCGGAGCTGACCACACACCGGGTGCTGGAGGCGCTGCTCGGCTGGAATGCGCCCCGCCGACTGTCGCTGTCCCTCCAGGGCGGCGCCTACGACGTGGTGGTCGGCGCCGGCCTGCTCACGCGCGCCGGCGGCCTGTTGGCGCCGGTTCTGCCGCAGAAACGCTGTGTCATCGTCACCGACAGCATCGTCGCCCCGCTGCATCTCGCCACGCTCCAGCAAAGCCTGTCCGCCACCGGCTTCGACAGCCAAGCCATCATCGTGCCCCCCGGAGAGCGCGCCAAGAGCATCGAGCAGTACACCTGGGTGGTCGACCAGATGCTCGATGCCCGGGTGGAACGCCGCACCACGATCATCGCCCTCGGCGGCGGCGTGGTGGGCGACCTCGCCGGTTTCGCCGCCGCCACGGTGTTGCGCGGCCTGCCCTTCGTGCAGATTCCCACCACGTTGCTCGCCCAGGTCGACAGTTCCGTGGGCGGCAAGACCGGCATCAACACCGCCCAGGGCAAAAACCTGCTCGGCGCCTTCCACCAGCCACGCATGGTGCTGGCAGACACCGCCACCCTCGCCACCCTGCCCATCCGCGAGCTGCGCGCGGGTTATGCCGAAATCGCCAAAGCCGGGCTGATCGGCGATTCAGCGTTCTTCGGCTGGTGCGAGGATCACGCGAAATACATCGTGGGGCAGGGCGTCCCGGCCGACCCACACATCCAGGCCGAAGCGATCTTGCGCGCCTGCGCCTTTAAGGCGCAGGTGGTCGGAGACGATGAGCGTGAGGAAAAACCGAACGACGGACGCGCCTTGCTCAATCTCGGCCACACCTTCGGTCACGCGATCGAGGCCGAATGCGGCTACGGCAACGTGTTGCACGGCGAGGCCGTGGCAGCCGGCATCGGCCTTGCCTTCCAGCTCGCCACACGGCTCGGCCAGGTGTCGCAGTCCGACACCACCCGCGTCATCCAGCATTTCAACGATATCGGCCTACCCGGCACGCTCGACCGCCTGAACCGCCGCCTCAGCGCCGACCGCCTGCTGCATCACATGAGTCGCGACAAGAAAACGCGCGACGGCGTGGTGCACCTGATCCTGCCGCTGGCGATCGGCCATTGCCATTCGACAAGCACCACGCCGGCGCATCTGATCGCCGAAACGCTTGTGGCTGCTGGTTGCAGCTAAGGCCGGGAAGATTTGTTCTTTTGTGAACAAAAGAACCAAAAAACTTTCCTAATTTGAAAGCGTGTGTTGCCACAAAATTGGTAAAATAAATAAAAGTCTTTTTGCTTCTTTTTCTTCAGAAAAAGAAGATTTTGTGGCTGTCGGGCGAAGCCCTTGCTACACGTCGTCGGGATCCAGCACCGTGATCTGCTCCGCGCAACGCTGATGCAACTCGGCCTCGCGCTCCAGGTTCTTCGGGAAGCGCTCGCGCCGCGCCATGATCAGCGCACGCTTGGCCTGCGCCTCATGCCAATAGCGTGCGGCCTGCAGCGCGGCGGCCCAGCCGCGCCGGTAGTCGTCGGATTCGGATGCCATCACAACTCCAATTTCGCACACCCGCGCGCCAGCCAGTCCTGAATCTCGGGCTCCACATGCGGTGCCACCATTCCATGAACGCGCGCATGGTAGCCGTCCACCCAGTTCCGTTGCGCCGGCGAAAGCTGTGCCACGTCGATCATGCGGCGGTCGAACGGCGCCCAGGACAGCGTTTCGAAGCCGAGAAATGGCTTTGTCGCCGCCGCAAACACCATCTCTCGCACCAATACCAGGTTTTCCAGCCGGATCCCGAACTGTCCCGGCGCATAGAAGCCGGGCTCGTTGGACAAGATCATTCCCGCCGCCAGCGGCACCATCCGCGCGGCGCGCGACAAGCTCACCGGCCCCTCATGCACCGACAGATAGCTGCCGACGCCGTGGCCGGTGCCGTGATCGAAATCCAGCCCCTGCTGCCACAACGCCGCCCGCGCGAAGCTGTCGATATGCGGCCCGCACAAGCCCGCGGGAAACACCAGCGTGTCGATGGCGATGTGCCCCTGCAACACGCGGGTGTAACGGTCACGGACCATCGCTGGCGCCGCATCCGGCCCCGTCCAGACCGTGCGGGTGATATCGGTGGTGCCATCGGCATACTGGCCGCCGCTGTCGATCAGATACACCTCGTTGCGGTTGATGGCGCGATCGGTCTCGGGTGAGACCCGATAATGCATGATGGCGCCATGTTCGCCCGCGCCCGAGATCGCGGGGAAACTCTCGCCCCGAAAATGGTCCTGCGCCGCGCGAAACGCGAACAGCTTGGCCGAGGCGGACATTTCGGTCGCATGCCCCGCGGCGGTGTCGAGCCAGTGCAAAAACCGCACAACCGCCACGGCATCGCGCGCGTGGGCGTTGCGCGATCCCTGGCGTTCCACCTCGTTCTTGCATGCTTTTGGCAGCATGCACGGGTCCATGCCACTCACCACCTCGGCGCCGGCCTGACGCAGGGTCTGGGCGAACCAGGCGGGTTGCGCCGCCGGATCCACGCGCACGCGCTTGCCGGCCAGGCGGCCGAGATGGGTGGCCAGCGAGCTGGGCTCGGCCAGCGCCACGGCATTGCCGAGCCAGCTCCGCGTATCTGGCCCCAGCTTGGCGCCGTCCATGAACAACGTGCAAAGCCCCGTGCTGTCGATCAGCGTGAAACCCAGCGCGAACGGCGTGAAGGGCACATCGTCGCCCCTGATGTTGAACAGCCACGCCAGGCTGGCCGGGTCTGTCACAATGGCGGCGTCCTGATTTTGCGCCCGCAGGCTCGCCGCGATATCGGCGCGCTTGTCCGCGGACTCCCGTCCGGACAAGGCAAGCGGATGCGCCCGCGCGGGTGCCAACGGGGCCGCCGGCTGGTCGTGCCAGATGGCGTCGATGGGATTGCGCGGCAGCGGCACCATCGAAAGCCCCGCCTCCGCATACGGTTTCAACCCGTCCTCGGCGATCAGCCTCGGATCGTAGCCCACACGCGTCACACCCGCTTCGGCCAGCCATGCTGCGGCCGGTTGCTCCACCATATGCCGCCGTTCCCACACGTCCGGGTCGGTTTGCGCCTGCATTTGCAGGATATAACGGCCATCAGACAGCACGCAGGCGCGCTCGGCGGTTACGGCGGCAAGCCCAGCGCTGCCGGTGAAGCCCGTCAGCCATGCAAGGCGTTCCGCGCGCGCCGGCACATACTCGCCCAGATGTTCGTCCGCGCGGGGAACAATCACCGCATCCACGCCCTGATGGCGCAGTTCCGCGCGAAGTTCCGCCAGTTTGCTCGATGACATGCCAGATTTTCCAATCGCAGCGTTAACAATTGTTCATAGCTCTTCATAAAGACCCGCGTTTGTCGCATGGCTGTGAGCAGCTCTTTTGCCTTTTGTGGCGCGGCGGAATGCTTATGTTGCGGTGCACAAGATCGGCGTGACGCCAAGGCACGATGCCCAGCGCCCAACACCGAAGTTTAAAGTCTAGGAACTTGATCAGATGAACGCCCGCGTTGCCAAGGAAGAGATCGCTCTCATGATGCCCTCCTCCCTCTCTCACTATACCGACGAGCCCCGCGTGTCGGACGCCGCCGCCTCGAATGGCGTGTTTGCTGCCGTGCTCCATGCTGTCCACTGGCTGGCCGACCTGCCGCGCCGTCGCGCCGTCATGGCCGAGCTGAATGAACTCAGCGAGCATGAACTGGCCGATATCGGTCTGAACCGCAGCGAACTCTCCCGCGTGTTCGACCCCGATTTCGCCGCCCAACGCGCCCGCAGCCGCGGCACGATGGGCCGCGGCTTCATCGGCTGAAGCACGGCGCCGGGGTCATCCCCGGCGCCTTTTGCTTGACTGCCTACGCCATCTCCTCGTGCCACGTCCGCCGGTCGCGCTCGATCAGCGCGATAGCGGCGGATGGCCCCCATGTTCCCGACGTGTAAGCCCGTGGTCCGTCACTGGTCGCGGCCCAGGCGTCCAGGATCGGCCCCACCCAGTTCCAGGCCGCCTCCACCTCGTCGCGGCGCATGAAAAGGGTCTGATTTCCCCGCACCACATCCATCAGCAACCGTTCATAGGCATCGGGACTACGCCCCGAGAACACATGCGCGAAACTCATATCCAGCGGTACGTGCTGCAGGCGCATGGTATTCGCGCTCGGATCCTTGATCATGAGCCACAGCTTCACGCCCTCGTCCGGCTGCAGCCGGATTACCAGCCGGTTGGGGTCGACGGGCCCGGCGCCCTGGCCGAACACCGAGTGCGGAATGGGGCGGAACGCCACCACGATCTCGCTCACCCGCGCGGCCAAACGCTTGCCGGTGCGCAGATAGAACGGCACGCCCGCCCAACGCCAGTTGGCGATATCGGCCCGCAGCGCCACGAAGGTTTCGGTCCGGCTTGCCGCCGCATCCAATTCCTGCAAGTAGCCGCGCACAGGCCCCCCGGCCGAAGCGCCGGCGCGATATTGTCCCCGTACCGTGGCATCCACCGCCTTCTCGCCGGTCAACGGCACCAACGATTTTAACACTTTCAACTTTTCGTCTCGCACCGCATCGGCCGCCAGCGACGTCGGCGGTTCCATCGCCACCAGGCACAGAAGCTGCAGCATATGGTTCTGCACCATGTCGCGCAGCGCGCCGGCGGTGTCGTAATACCCGGCCCGGCTTTCCACGCCCAAGGTCTCCGCCACCGTGATCTGCACGTGATCGATATGCGCGGAATTCCACAGCGGCTCGAACAGCGCATTGGCAAAGCGCAGCGCCATCAAATTCTGTACCGTCTCCTTGCCCAGATAATGGTCGATCCGATAAACACGGTCCTCTGGGAAATTGCGCCCGATGGCGTCGTTCACCGCGCGGGCTGAATCAAGGTTCTTGCCGATCGGCTTTTCCACCACGATCCGCCCGCCATCGGCCAGGCCGTGGCGACCGAGATTGTCGCAGATCGGCCCGAACAGTTCCGGCGTGGTGGCCAGGTAGAAAACCCGTAGGTTTTTGGAATCCCCCAAAACCTCCCGCAGCCGATCCCAGCCGCCGTCGCCCTGAACCTCGATCTCCACATAGGAGATGCGGGCCAGAAACCGCTCCATCGTCGCGGCATCACGTTGCTTCTCGCTCACATGCGCTTCCAGCGCCTCACGGGCCATCTGGCGGAAATCATCGTCCGACAAGGCCCGGCGAGACGCCCCGATCACACGCGCCGCGGCAGGCACCTGGCCGTCGGCATCCCGATGATAAAGCGACGGGATCAGCTTGCGGATCGCGAGGTCCCCGGTGGCGCCGAACACCACGATATCGAACGGATCGACGGCAACCATCTGCGTGGCCATGGGGGCTCCTGTCTTCGGTTGCAGCGATCTTAGCGGCAATTGCTGCAATGCGTCACGGGGTCTGCGATGAGCGCCGTCCCGTGTCTCGTGTCTTCCAAGGCTGGTCTGGCAGGGCTGGTCTAGCAGGGCTGGTCTGGCAGGGCTGGTCTGGCAGGGCTGGCCTCGCATATCGGGTCGGGTTCATGATGCATCCCATTCCATGAAGAAATGATGAACGGAGCCAGCCAATGACCACCCAGACCCCAGCCGACGCCATTCGCGCCTATCACGACGAGTTGACGGCGATCCGTCGCGACATCCACGCCCATCCCGAGATCGGCTTCGAGGAAGTTCGCACGTCCGACCTCGTGGCCGGCAAGCTCAAGGAATGGGGCATCGAGGTGCACCGCAACGTCGGCGGCACCGGCCTGGTCGGCGTGCTGCGCAAGGGCAACGGCGCCGCCAGCATCGGCCTGCGCGCCGACATGGACGCCTTGCCCATCCTGGAGGCGACCGACCTGGCCTACGCCAGCACCAAGCCCGGCACCATGCACGCCTGCGGCCATGACGGCCACACCACCATGTTGCTGGGCGCCGCGCGCTACCTCGCCGAGACCGGCAACTTCAACGGCACCGTCAACTTCATCTTTCAGCCCGCGGAGGAAGGATTGGGCGGCGCCGAGGCGATGCTGAAAGATGGCCTGCTGTCCCGCTTTCCCTGCGACAGCGTGTTCGGCATGCACAACCGCCCCGGCCTGGAGCTCGGCAAATTCGCCATCCGCCCCGGCGCCATGATGGCCGGCGGGGCGTTCTTCGACATCACCATCAACGGGCGCGGCGCGCACGGCGCGCGTCCGGAAGAAAGCATCGACCCGGTGGTGGTGGCCGGCGCCATCATCTCGGCGATGCAAAGCGTCGTTGCCCGCAACGTCAAAGCCACAGACACCGCGGTGCTCTCCATCACCACCATGGAATCCGGCGCCGCCTACAACGTCATTCCAGACACCGCCGTGCTGCGTGGCACCGCGCGCGCCTTCAAGCGTGAGGTGATGCAGCAGATGGAAGACCGCATGCGTCTTCTCGCCACCAGCATCGCCACAGGCTTCGGCGCCACCGCCGACGTCGATTTCCGCTTTCTGTTCGCCCCGCTCGTCAACGATGCCGAACAGACCGGCCTCTTCGCCGATGCCGCCGCCCTGCTGGTGGGCGCGGACAATGTGGAACGCAACGGCCCCGCGGTGATGGGATCGGAGGATTTCTCCTTCATGCTCGAAGCCCGCCCGGGCGCCTACATCAACATCGGCAACGGCAAGGACAGCGCCCCCGTCCACAACGCGCTCTACAACTTCAACGACGACGCCATCCCAGATGGCGCCGGTGTGCTCGCAGCGCTCGTCGAACTCAAGCTGCCCAAAATGCCGAACGTCTGAGTTTGCGCCGATGACCCATACGATCCTCGTTGTCGGCAGCATCAACACCGATCTCGTCACCACAACGGCCACGATGCCGAAAGGGGGCGAGACGGTGATGGCGGATGGGTTCGCCATGCTGCCCGGCGGCAAGGGTGCCAACCAGGCGGTGGCGATCGCACGCCTCGGCGGCCACGCGGTGCTGGCAGGCCGCGTCGGCGACGACCCGTTCGGCCAAACCGCAAGGCACGGCCTGCAATCTTGCGGCGTGAACACCGAGCACGTGATCACCACGCCGAACACTGCAAGCGGCGTTGCCACCATCATCGTGGAACACGGCGGCGAGAATCGCATCCTCGTCGTCTCCGGTGCCAATTCCTGCGTGCATCCGGCCGATATCCCGCAATCCCTGCTCGACCGTGCGGCGCTGGTGGTGATGCAACTGGAAATCCCACTCGACACCGTCATGGACATCATCGCGCGCGCCCAGGCGCCGGTGCTGCTCAACCCCGCCCCGGCCCGCAAGCTCGATCTCGCCAAACTCGCAGGCCTCGCCTATCTCATTCCCAACCAGCATGAACTCGCAACCCTCACCGGCATGCCCACCGTGCGGATGGACGACGTGGTGGCGGCGGCCCGCAGGTTGGTGCGCCAGGGGATCGGCATCGGCATCGGCACCGTCATCGTCACCCTCGGCCGAGACGGCGCCATGCTGGTTACGCGCGCGCGTGTGGCGCATGTGCAAGCGCCCGTGGTGCAGGCCATCGACACCACGGGCGCCGGTGACGCCTTTATCGGCTGTTTCGCGCAAACCCTGATGCAGACTGGCGATGTGGACGCCGCGATGGCCCGCGCAGTACGATACGCGTCCCAGTCCGTCACGCAGTTCGGCGCCCAGGCCTCCTATCCCACGGCGTCGGATTTCACGCCCGCTCCAGATACCGCCGGATAAACTGCCGCGTGCGGTCGCTCGTGGGTTCCGCGAAGATTTGACGCGGCGACCCTTCTTCCTCGATGCGCCCGGCATGCAGGAAAATCGCGCGGGAAGCGACCTCGGCGGCGAACCCCATCTCATGCGTCACGATCAGCATCGTGCGACCTTCCTCGGCCAGGCCCTTGATCACGCCCAGCACTTCGCCCACCAGCTCCGGGTCCAGCGCCGACGTCGGCTCGTCGAACAGCAACGCCTTCGGCCGCATCGCCAGCGCCCGCGCGATGGCGGCACGCTGCTGCTGCCCGCCGGACAGATGCGCCGGATAGGCCTCGCACTTTTCCGCCAGGCCCACTTTCTCCAACAGTGCCATCGCCTCGTCGACGACCTCGTTGCGGGGGCGTTTGTGCACATGCACGGGCGCCTCGATCACGTTCTCCAGCACCGTCATATGCGCCCAGAGATTGAAACTCTGGAACACGAAGCCAAGCTGCCCCCGCAGCCGGTTCACCTGCGCCGAATCGGCTGGCGCCCGACCGCCCCGCGCGGTGTTCATGCGGATGGTTTCATCCCCAATCGTGATATCGCCGCGCTCCGGCACTTCCAGCAGCGGAATGCAGCGCAACATCGTGCTCTTGCCAGACCCGCTGGCCCCGATGATGGCGATGGTCTCACCCGCACGCGCGGTCAACGAGATCCCGTCCAGAACCTTCAATGGGCCAAAACTCTTGTGCAGGTCACGCAACGTGACGACGTCGGTCATCGCGGAACACCTCTGGCATGTGGGGTGAGCGTGCGTTCGAGAAGCAGAACGGCGCGGGTCAGCACGAAGTTGATGGCGAGATAGATCAGCCCCGCGCAGACGAACACCTCGATCGCCCGAAAACTGTCCGACACGATCTGCCGCGCGGTTCCCGTCAATTCGGTGATGGTGATGATGCTGGCAAGCGACGTCGATTTCACCATGATGATGATCTCGCTGCCATACGCCGGCAAAGCCTGCCGCAGCGCCAGCGGCAGAACGATGCGGCGATACAGCGTGAAGCGCGACATCCCCGCCACCCGGCCCGCCTCGATGCTGCCGGCCGGCACCGCGGCCAGACCCCCGCGGATGATCTCAGACCCGTACGCGGCGGTGTTCAGCGCCAGTGCCAGGATGGCGCACCACCAGGGCCTGCGCAGAAACGGCCACAGAAACGATTCGCGCACCGCGTCGAACTGCCCCAGCCCGTAATAGATCAGAAAAATCTGCACCAGCAGCGGCGATCCGCGAAACACGAACACGTAGGCCCGCACACACGCGGCACCGATCACCGAGCTCGCGCGCAGCAACGCCAGAAGCAGGGCCAGGGCCAACCCGATACTGACGGAGACGAAGGCCAGTTCCAGCGTGGTGGGAATGGCCGAGGCCAGCCGCAGCAACGTCTCACCCAGAAAAGCAAGATCCATCAGCGCGCCCGCTCATGGCGCTGCGTGCGCCGCTCGGCGCCACGGAACAAAAGAGAGGTGATCGTGGTCAGCAACAGAAAAAGCGCAGCCCCTGTCGCATAGAAATCGAACGGCAACCGCGTCGACCCCGCGGCAATATGGATCTGGCGCAACAGCTCCACCATCCCCGTGACGGAGATCAACGCCGATTCCTTCAGCACCTGCTGCCACACATTGCCCAGCCCCGGCAGCGCGATCCGCAGCCCGCGCGGTGCCACAATCCGCCGCAGCATCAGAGCCCGCCCCATTCCCACGGCCCGCGCCGCCTCGATCTCACCCCGCGGAATCGCAAGATACGCCGCGCGCATCACCTCCGTTTGATACGCGCCAGAGACCACGCCGATGGCCAGCATGCCGACCACGAATCCGTTGAGCCCCAAGAACCCGTCATGTCCCATCAGTGTTCCAAGACGGGTCAGCAACGCGCTTCCACCGAAGTAGAAAAGATAGATCACCAATAGATCGGGGATGCCACGCAACACCGTGGTGTAGGCATCCGCCAGCCCCCGCAGCACCGGCCCGCCCGAGAGCTTCGCCCAGGCGCCAGCCACGCCGAACACCGTCCCGGTAGCGAACGCCGCCACCGAGACCGAAAGTGTCATCAGCGTCGCCCAGGCCAGCTGAGCGCCCCAGCCCTGCGGGCCAAAGCCGATCAGCGAAAAATAAGCCTGCACAAAAAGGCCTTAGTATTTGACGGCAACGTCGATCTTGAACCACTGCACCGTCAGCTTGCTCATGGTGCCATCCGCGTAGGATGCCTTGATCGCCGCGTCGAACTTGTCCTTCAGATCGGTATCCGCCTTGCGCAGCCCCACGCCGCTGCCGGCGCCCATCATGCCGCCTGTCACGAACGGCCCGGACATTTTCATTTTCTCACCACCCGGCTTGGCAAAAGCCGAGACCAGGTATGAAGAAGATGCGAACGCCATGTCGATGCGCCCGGCCGCCAGATCCAGATCCTGCTCGGCATTGCTCGGATACGTCCGCAGTTCGATATCCTTCGACAGATACGTCTTCAGAAAATCCGCCTGGATGGTTGAAACCTGGGCGCCGACAATCTTGCCCTTCAACGCCGATCCCAGCTTGGCGATCGCCGCGTCAGACGCCGCCTTGTCGTCGAGGTTGATGCGCTCGCCCAGCATCGGCAGATCGGCCATCGATTTCGGCACTTCGAACGTGGCCGGCGACGACACATACGGCACCGAGAAATCGATAACCTCGCGCCGCTTTGGCGTGATGCTCATGCCGGCGATGATGGCGTCGTATTTTCCGGCATTGAGGCCCGGGATGATGCCATCCCAATCCTGCGCCACGATCGTGCATTCCACCTTCATGCGCGCGCACAGATCATGCGCCATGTCGATCTCGAAACCGACCAGCTTTCCATCCGGCGTCGTCATGTTGTAGGGCGGGAACGCGCCTTCGGTCGCGATCACCAGCTTGGTCCAGTCTTTCGCCATGGCGGATGGCATCGCGGACATCGACATCGCCAGCGCCAGCGCCGTCACGGCAGCGAGCCCCATGCGGAATACGATCACGGCGAAATCTCCTGAAACAATGATGTCACCGGACGGTAGCCGGTTTTGCTTTTTCGTCCAGCGGTTAAGCTGTCCGCAGTGTGATGGAGGGTGTGATGGATTTGGCCAGGTTGAAACTGGAACGACGCGTGGACGATCTTCTGGCGGGCTTTTCCGCCACAACGCCGGGCGCCACCATCGGCGTTGTGCGAGACGGTGCGTTGATCGCGCATCGCAGCGCCGGCATGGCCAACCTGGAACTGGGCGTGCCGATCTCGGCCGACACACGCTTTCGCATCGCCTCGGTGAGCAAGCAGTTCACCTGCGCGGCCATCCTGAAGCTGGCGGGGGAGGGCAGGCTCGCCACCACCGACGACATTCGCGTGCACCTCCCCGAACTGCCCGATCTTGGCCTGATCACCATCGACATGATCATGCGCAACATGTCCGGCATCCGCGACATGCTCGAGATCCTGCGCCAGGGCGGCATGGATCTCAGCATGCCCTGCCGGCGCGCGGACCTGTTGGCGGCCATTTGTCGCCAGACAGGCACGAACTTCGCGCCCGGCGAACGCTTCCTTTACAGCAACAGCAATTTCCTTCTGGCCGGCGAGATCGTCGAGCGCATCAGCGGCGTTTCGTTGAAGGACTATCTGCAACGCCATTTCTTCACGCCGCTCGGCATGAACGCCACTCGCCTTACCCCCACCACCGGCGAGCTGGTTTGCAACCTCGCCCAGGGCTACCTGCCGCAACCCGATGGCCTGTTCATCAAGGCACCGCACGCCTTTCCGCTGGGCGGCGAGGGTGGGCTCGTCTCCACCGTGCAGGACCTGGCGCTATGGGATCAGGCGCTTGAAACCGGCCTGGCCGACCGCGCCGGCCTTACCAGCCAGGCCCGCTTCACCAACGCCCATCTTAATAGCTACGCGCGTGGCCTGGTGGTGAGCCAGCATCGCGGCGTACGCACGGAAGACCATGGCGGCCTCTGGCCCGGTTTCCGCACCGCGTTCCTGCGCGCGCCGGAGCAACGCACCACCATCATCTGCATCGCCAACAGTGGAGCGATCGACCCGGCGCACCTCGCCTTCGCCACGCTGGATATGCTTCTGGACGGCACGCCCGGCGTGCACCCGGTGCCGGACATGCCAAAGGCCGAAGCCCTGCTGCCGATGGCCGGCCGCTATCTCGATGCCACCGGCCCGATGACTCTGGATGTCGCGGTCGACCCGCAAGGGCAGGTGACGCTGGGGGCCAACGGCAACCAGATGACGGTCAAGGCCGCCGAGGACGGCCGCCTCCTTGCGGGCAAGGGCTCGTTCGCCCTGCTCGTCCGCGCTTCTGAGAACGTGCTGGAGGTCGAACTGCCCTCCGGCCATGTGCAGAATTTCACACGCATCAGCCCGGGCGCCGAACTGCCGCAAGGGATAGACGGGCGATATATCTGTGCCGACATGGCAGCGATATGGACCATCGCCGGAGAGGCGGTCTCGGTTGAAGGCCCCATCGTGCGCGCCGGCGGATGGCGGGTGGAGGCCATTCAAGGCGACGTGATCCGCCTGCACATGCCCAGCGTGCTTTTTCAGGCCTGGTTGGATGTGCGGGTCCTTCGCAACGGCGAAGGGGCTGTCACCGACCTCTTCGTCAACGGCGGCCGGGCGAAAGGCCTCAGCTACAAGCGGCTGCCATGAGGGCCGGCATTCATTCTTTGTTTATCCTTCGCGCGCACATTGTCCCAATCCGGCTGTATCAGGGGACGAAATGCCAGGAATGGGAAAGCGCGTTCTGATTGTCGAGGATCAGGAGCTGATGGCGATGACGGTGGCGTCCGTGGTGCGGCGGCTCGACTACGATGTGGTGGGGTCCGCCGCCACGGCCGAACGCGCGCTGGAGCTGGCACGCCAATACCAGCCGGACATCGTGCTGATGGACGTCAACATCAAAGGTGTCACCGACGGAATCGACACGGCAACGGCCATGCGGACGTGCAGCAATGTGCAGGTCGTGTTTCTCACCGGCGCGTGCGACCCCGTGTCGATCGCCCGCATGGAAGCGGCCGCGCCGGCGGGGATCGTGCTCAAGCCATTTCGGCGCGCGGAGCTTGCAGCGAAACTGGCGCGCGCAGTCCGAACCCGGCCCGCCTGGCGGGAATCAGAGATGGGTTTGCCGGTCTAGGGCCTGTTGAGATTCATCGTGAGTTGATCAGTGCGGAGCCGAGATAGATCATGGCTGCGAAGCTGCTGTCGGTTTTGCAGCTTCGCATTGCCACTCTCTTGAATTCCTTCAGCTTGCAAAAGAAGTTCTCGATGAG
>JANYFG010000040.1 GCA_025362815.1 Rhodospirillales bacterium | reverse complement strand
CGATGCTCATATTCTCGGCGACATACCTGGTCCACGGCCTTCGCCAAGGACCGCCACATCTTGACATGTCGCGAAAGCTTCACGCCGCTTTGGAAGCTGGACTGCCAACGCAGACGATCATCGATCGATACGGCAACGAATTGTTCTTCACCGACAGTGCTGAAACCAGACGTCTCATCACGTCCGGCATCCAGGTCCTCCGCGAAAAACAGGTCCCCGGCTACGGGAAGTAGATCACCAGAATCACAGCGAAAACACCACCCACGCCTCCACCGATCACGGCGCGGCGGACCGCACGCGCCGTTCACGCACCAGGATGAACAGCCCCGCCCCGATGATGATCGCCGCACCCGCCAGCGTATGCGGCGCCGGCACGTCGCCGAACACCAGGTATCCGAGCAGGCTCGCCCACACGATCGACGAATAGTTGAACGGCGCCACCACCGAGGCGGCCGCCAGCCGCAGCCCCTGGTTCACACACCAGAACGCCAGCATCGACACCACCCCGATCGTCAGCATCACCATGAGCTGCCGGGGCGTCGGCATCACCCAGCCAAGACCGCCGGAGGCCGATGAAAGCACAAGAAGCGTCACCATCTGCGTCGCCACCAGCAACGTGCTGGGCGACGCCCGCAGCCGGCGGGTCACCACCAGTGACGCCGCATAGAGCCCGCTGCCGAACAACGCCACCAGCACAGGCACCGAGACCGACCCAGCCTGCGGCTGCATCGCCACAACCACCCCGCAGAACCCCACCGCCACAGCCGTCCAGCGACGCCAGCCGACCTTTTCGCCGAGGAACATCGCGGCCAAAGCCGTCACATAGATCGGCCCGGTCAGATAGATCGTGGTGATCTCCGCCAACGGGGTGCGCGAGACCGCCCAGTAGAAGCACAGGATCTCAATCGCCGAACAGGCGTTCCGCAACAGGTGCAAACGCCACTGCCCATCCGTCCAAAGCGTCGCCCACGCCCGGCGCGGCATGAACAGGCTGACGACGGCCAAGGCGATCACCGATCGCACCCACAGCATCTCGCTGGTGGGGATCTCGGCCATCACCCATTTCGCCGCCGCGTTGGTGTTGGCGAACATCACCGCGCTGAGCAGCGTCAGCCCAACACCGGCAAGCGTGTTCTGCCGGTCGACGACAGCCACGCCCACGCCGGCTCAGGTATTCATCGCGTCGAAGAAATCGTTGTTGTTCTTGCTGTATTTCAGCTTGTCCAACAGGAAGTCCATCGCGTCCATCGCACCCATCGGGTTGAGGATGCGGCGCAGCACCCACATCTTCGACAGCGTGCCTTTGTCCACCAGCAGTTCTTCCTTCCGGGTGCCGGACTTCGTGATGTCCACCGCCGGGAAGGTGCGCTTGTCCGAAAGCTTGCGGTCCAGGATGATCTCGCTGTTGCCGGTGCCCTTGAACTCCTCGAAGATCACCTCGTCCATGCGGCTGCCGGTGTCGATCAGCGCGGTGGCGATGATCGTCAGCGACCCACCTTCCTCGATATTTCGGGCCGCACCGAAGAAACGCTTCGGCTTCTGCAGCGCATTGGCGTCCACACCACCCGTCAGCACCTTGCCCGACGACGGCACCACGGTGTTGTAGGCGCGTGCCAGCCGGGTGATGCTGTCGAGCAGGATCACCACGTCGCGCTTGTGTTCCACCAGGCGCTTGGCCTTCTCGAGCACCATCTCCGTCACCTGCACGTGCCGCGTCGCCGGCTCGTCGAACGTGGACGCCACAACCTCGCCCTTCACCGTGCGGGCCATGTCCGTCACTTCCTCGGGCCGCTCATCGATCAGCAGCACGATGAGGAAGGCTTCGGGGTGGTTGGCCGAGATCGATGTCGCGATGGATTGCAGCATCACCGTCTTGCCGGTGCGCGGCGGCGCCACGATCAGCGCGCGCTGGCCTTTGCCGATCGGCGCCACGAGGTCGATCACTCGGGGAATGTTGTCGCGCGCCTGCCCCTTGGCGGGCAGCTCCTTCATCTCGATCTCCATCTTCAGCCGCTGATCGGGATAAAGCGGCGTCAGATTGTCGAAATTGATGCGGTGCTTCACCGCCTCGGGCGGCTCGAAATTGATCGTGTTCACCTTCAGCATGGCGAAGTAACGCTCGCCATCCTTCGGCGCCCGGATCTGGCCTTCCACCGTGTCACCCGTGCGCAGCGCGAAACGACGCACCTGGGTGGGGGAGATGTAGATGTCGTCGGGCCCGGGCAGGTAATTGCTCTGCGGGCTGCGCAAGAACCCGAAACCGTCCGACATGATCTCAAGCGTGCCTTCGCCGTGGATCGCCTGATCGTTCTCGGCCAGCGTCTTCAGAATGGTGAACATCATGTCCTGCTTGCGCAGGCTGGACGCGTTCTCGATGTTCAACGATTCCGCGAAGCTGAGCAGATCCGCCGGGGCTTTTGCCTTGAGTTCGGCAAGGTGCATGGAGTGGCCTCAAAAATGGATGAAACAGGCGGAGCCGGGCAGGTGAGGGAGGACGAACAAGCGGGGCGATACATGCCAAACCGCTGGTGTGCAGCCTGCCAAACGGCGGGCGGGCAAAGTCCGAAGGAGGAAATTGGCGTTTGCAGGCCATCGCGACCGACATATCCAGCACCTTGCATAAGGTCGATGCCGGGTGTCGTCAAGCGACGCGCACGCGTCACGTGCGCGCCGTCAAGCGATATTCGGGTACACCGCGCGGATCATTTGCTCCGCGAACACCCGACAGCCCTCAGAACGGCTGCGCGATCGCCATGATCACGATAACAACCATCAGCACGGTCGGCACCTCGTTGGCATACCGATAGAACCGGTGCGACTTCGTGTTGCGGTCCTCGAGGAAATTCTTGCGCCATTTCGAGCAGGCCCCGTGAAAGCCGCTCATCAGAAGCACAGCCACGAACTTCACCGGCCACCAGATGGAATGAAAATCAACAGCGCCGGGCGTCAGTATGAGAAGAATGCCGAACAGCCAGGCGAACGCCATCGCCGGGTTCATGATCTGCTTCAGCAAGCGGCGCTCCATCACCTTGAACCGCTCGCTCTCGGCGCTGCCACGCACGAGGTCACAGTGATACACGTAAAGCCGCGGCAGGTAGAACAAGCCCGCCATCCACGCGATCACGGCGATCACGTGAAACGATTTCGTGTAGAGCAGATAAGGCGCGAGTGCGGTGACGGTCATACAGGTCCTCGGAGCGCCAGACTGATCAGTCCCGGCAGATCATACATGGAACGAAACGGAATGGCACCCACCGCGCGCAGCGCCGCACCCTCGCCGTGCGGCACGTAGGCGAGGCAGTCCATTCCCGCGGCGGCGGCGGCCCGGGCGCCCGTGGTGCTGTCCTCGATCACCACGCACTCAGCCGGCAACACGCCCTCGGCGGCGGCGGTGGCCAGGAACAGATCCGGCGCCGGCTTGCCGCGCGCGACATCGCGGTGGCTGTGCGTGCGGCCCGCCGCCCTGTCCGTGATGCCGATCCGCGCGAACTTCACCTTCATTTCCTCGTGCGACGAGTTCGATGCGATGCGCCACGGCAGGCCCAGGGCCGACACCCCGTCCAGCGCCGCCACGGCACCGTCGATGGCGGTGACCTCATCGGCCAGCACGGAGATGAACTCGGCGCGGATGTGCTGGCGCCACGCATCCGTCAATCTGCGCCCGGTCTTGGCCTCGATGATCGGCGTCATGTCCGGAAGCGTCATGCCGAGGAAAAGATGATCGGCTTCGGCCGGCGACATCGGCCAGCCCATCGCGGTGAGTTCCCGTGCGATGATGTGGTTGGCGATGCCTTCGCTGTCCACGAGAACGCCGTCGCAGTCGAAGATGACCAGCCGCAGCGGCGTGCCGCGGCCGGCCATCAATGTTTCCGGCGTCATGCCGCTCTCGAAAGCTTCACCGGCTCCACCGCCACCTCGCCAGGTCCGGGTGGGGCGGGTGCCCCGGCGCGGGCATGCGGGCAATCGGTGTGCGGCCGGTAGCAGGTGCGGCTCCCCGCGAAGCTGCAAAGCCCCGGCGCGCGCGTCATGGTCCGCCGCACCAGTTCGGCCAACGCCGTGATGAACCCTTTTTCGGAATTCTGCGCCGGCGTGCGAAAATACGCGGGCACGCCGGCATGCTCGGCGATTTCGCGATATTCCACGTCCAGCTCCACCAGCGTCTCGGAATGTTCGGACACGAAGGCGATCGGCACCACCAGCAGCGCCACCTTGTCATGCGCGGCGCGTTCGATCTCATCCTCGGTCGAAGGCCCGATCCATTTCTGCGGTGTGGCGCGAGACTGGTAGCAAACCACGCTGTCGAGATCGGGAATGGCCATCTGGCGCAGAACCGCGGCCGTCGTGCGCTCGATCTGCTGCTGATACGGGTCGCCGGCCTTGACGATGCTTTCGGGCAGCCCGTGGGCGGAGAAAAGCACGCGCAGGGGAATGGCGGGGTCCAGCTCGGCGCGGGCCTTCTCGTAGCTTTGCTTCACGATCCCGGCCTCGGACATCACGAAACCGGGGTCGGAATGATAGCAGCAGATGGAGCGCGTGGGTTTGGCCAGGCCCACCGCGGCCGCCGCCTCGCGCCAGGCGGTGAACGAGCTGCCGGTGGTGGTGGTGGAATGCTGCGGATACAGCGGTAGCAGAATGATCTCGTCCGGATCCCACGCCTTCACCTCGGCCGCGGCCTGTTCGCTGAACGGGTGCCAATAGCGCATCGCGATGAAGCACTTCACGTTGTCGCCGGCCAACGCCGCCTCGAGCGCGCCCGACTGTTCGATCGTGAGCTCGAGCAACGGCGATTTGCCGCCGAGGATCTTGTAGTTCTCGCTCGCCGGCTTCTTGCGGGCGCCGGCGATGATGCGGGCCAGAAGCGGACGGATGAAAAACGGCACGCGCAGGATGGCGGGGTCGAGGAACAGGTTCAGCAGGAACGGATACACCGATTCCATCTTGTCCGGCCCGCCGAGATTCATCAGCACGACAGCGGTTTTCGGCCGCGCGGGTCGGGGTGCCATGTGGTTCATGCGGTCAGAAATGGCCAGCGGCGCAGCCACGTCAAGAAGCGGCGGCGCGGCCACGTCAGGAAGCAGCGGCGCAGCCGCGTCGATAAGCGGAGCCGAGACGCCTGTCATGCGGCGCGGATCTGCGCGATCAGCGCCGCCACGTGCTCGGGGTTCGTCTGCGGCAGGATGCCGTGGCCGAGGTTGAAGATATGCGGCCGGCCCTTGAGCGCCTGCAGGATGGCCTCCGCCTCGCGTGTCAGCGCCGCACCGCCTGCCACCAGAGCCAGCGGGTCCAGATTGCCCTGGATGGCCATCGTGGCCGGGATCATCGCCGCCGCGTAGCCGGGCTCCGCCGAGGTGTCGATCGCCACCCCCTGGATGCCGGTGTTGGCGGCGTATTCGCCCAGCATCATGCCGGCCAGGCGCGGAAAGCCGATCACCGGCACGCGCGGGAAACGGCTGCGCAAGGCCGCCACGATCTTCGCGGTGGCCTCGATCACATGCGTGCGGAACAGATGCGGCGACAACACGCCGGCCCAGCTATCGAACAGCATGACCACCTCGGCCCCGGCCAGGATCTGGGCGGACAGATAGGTGATCGTCGACGTCACCAGCTTGTCCATCAGAACCGCGAAAAGCTCGGGCTGGCCGTGCGCCATGGCCCGCACATGGGCAAATTCCTTGGAGCCGCCGCCTTCGATCATGTAGCACGCCACCGTGAACGGCGAGCCCGCGAAGCCGATCAGCGTGGCCTCGCCCTCACCCTCGCGCTGGCGTTCGTCGAGCGCCGCGCGAACCAGGCGCACGGTTTCCAGGATGGGGCGTATGGCGCCGCGAACCCGCGTCACATCCAGCGCGTCGATGCCGGCGGCGTCGCGGATCGGCGGCAGAATGGGCCCCTCGCCCTCGGCGAACCGCAGATCCTGCCCCAGCGCCCAGGGCAGCACCAGAATGTCGCTGAACAGGATTGCGGCATCCATGCCGAACCGGCGGACCGGCTGAAGCGTGACCTCTGCCGCCAGCTCCGGATTGGTGCACAGGTCCATGAACCCCGTGGTGGTCGCGCGAACGGCGCGATATTCCGGCAGGAAGCGCCCGGCCTGGCGCATCAGCCATACCGGCGGCGGCCACACCGCCTCGCCATCGAGCACGCGCAAAATCTTTTTGGTCATCGGTCCCACCGTCGTCAAATCCGGCTCACCTTATCTAGGATAAAAAGAAAAGAGTCTTGATGAAGCCTTAGCGGAACCCTGTGGAACATGGGGTACACCCGCCGCCCCGAAGTCACAGGCACTTTATCCACACCAGGCGCTCCGCGTAAGCCCTTGGAGCCATACATTTTTATCGATCGGCCCCCAGGGGGGGCGGACATGAGGCAATTTCATCCGCGTGTCCTGCGCATGACGCGCTTATCCCCGTTGGCCAAAACCCGCACAACGTCGTCCGTCCGCAAGGGCACTTATCCCCGCTATCCCCAGTTGCTATCGTGCCGCCATGTCGAACCGAATCAATCTGCATCTTGTCTCCGACGCCACCGGCGAAACGCTGAATTCGATCACCCGTGCCACGGTGTCGCAGTTCGAGCATGCCAGCATCGTCTATCACCGGTGGAGCCTCATCCGCACCCGCTTCCAGCTGCATCGCGTGCTGGAGGGCATCGAGGCGGAACCGGGCCCCGTGCTCTCAACCCTCGTGGACAAGGGATTGCGGGCCGAGTTGGACCAGGCCTGCCAGCGTTTCGACGTGGCGGTGGTCAACGTGCTGGACCCGGTGCTGGCGATGTTCCAAGACCACCTCGGCGAGAAGGCCGCCGCACGCCCAGGCCGCCAATACGTGCTCGACGCCGATTATTTCCGCCGGATCGACGCCATGCATTACGTGCTGGCGCACGACGACGGCCAGGCCCAGGCGGGGATCGCCGAGGCCGACGTGGTACTCGTCGGCGTGTCACGCAGCTCGAAAACCCCCACCTCGTTCTACCTGGCCAATCGCGGCGTGAAGGCGGCGAACATTCCCCTGGTGCCGGGCACGCTCGACCCGCCGGGGCTGGAAGCGCCCACCTGCCCGGTCATCGGCCTCACGCTCGACCCGAACGCGTTGATCGAAATCAGGCGGCATCGGCTGAAGTTGATCGGCGCCGGCCCCACGGCGCTGGCCGCGGTGCGTCAGGACCAGGGCGTGTATGTGGATCACGAGGCGGTCAAAGCCGAATTGCTGTGGGCGCGACGCCTGTGCGTGCAGCGCGGCTGGCCGGTGATCGACGTCACGCGACGGTCCATCGAGGAGACGGCGGCCACCGTGATGTCGCTGATGGACAGCTGGCACGAACGGCGACGCAAGGCCGAAACGTCGTCGCCGTGATCGGTCAGCAGCCCACGCCGCGCCTCATTCTCGCCAGCGCCTCCGTCACCCGCAGCGCGCTGCTGACCGCGGCGGCGGTTCGTTTCGAGGCGATGGCGGCCCACGTGGACGAGGCCGGCATCAAGCAGGCCGCGCGCGGCGAGGGTCTGGACACCGCCGACACCGCGGTGCTGCTCGCAGACATGAAGGCGCAGCGCGTGGCGCGCCGGCATCCCGACGCAGTGGTGATCGGGTGCGACCAGATGCTGGTCTGCGATGGCGCCTGGTTCGACAAGCCCGCAGACCGCGCCGGCGCCCGCGCGCAGCTGCAGGCGTTGCGCGGGCGCTCGCACACCCTGGTCACGGCCGTGCTGTGCCGGCGCGGCGACACACGGCTGTGGCATCACGTGGCGCAGCCGAAGATGCACATGCGCGCCTTCAGCGACGCATTCCTCGATATGTATCTGAGTGCGGAAGGCGAGGCCGTCACCACCACCGTGGGCGGCTATCGGCTGGAAGGGCTGGGGGTCCACCTGTTCGACAGCATCGACGGCGAACACGCGGCCATCCTCGGCCTGCCCCTGCTGGCGCTGCTCGGCTTCCTCCGCCAGCACGGCGTTCTCACCCCCTGAAAGGCAGCATGATGTCCGACTGGTCCGCGCTTTCCACCGTGATAGCCGACGCAGAAGCCACCGGGGCAAGGTTGGGGGTCTCCGTCATCACCCCGTCCGGTGCTCGGTTCTCGCATAACGGCGCGCATCCCTTCGTGGCCGCCAGCACGGTGAAGATCGCGATCATGATCGCGCTGTTCCGCCAGATCGACGCGGGCCGTCTGTCGCTGGACCAAATGCGCCCCTTCACCGAGGCGGATATCACCACCGGCAGCGGGGTGGTCATGAACCTGCATGTGGGTCTGGCCTTCACGCTGGGCGACCTCGCCTACCTCATGATGAGCATCAGCGACAACTCGGCCACCAACATGCTGATCGACACGGTGGGCATGGACGACGTCAACACCACGATGCGCGGCCTCGGCATGGCGCGGTCAGCCCTCGGCCGCCTGATGCGGGGCCGGCCGATGCTCGCGGACGAAAGCGAGAATCTAACGGTCTGCGACGAGTACGTGGTGCTGATCCAGGACCTCCTGGCCGGCAAGGTCGCCTCGCCGGCGTCGTGCGAGAAGATGGTCGCCCTGCTGGAAACACAGCAGAACGACCGCCGCATCGCCCGCTACCTGCCGCGCGCCAATCGCCCGCGCTGGGGCTCCAAAACCGGCAGCCTGCCGGGCGTGGTGAACGATATCGGCTTCATCATGACCGATCATGGACCGCTTTGCCTGGCCGTATGCGTGGAAAAGCTGGAGGACGCGCTGGAAGGCGAGGCGATGATCGGCCGCGTGGCACGCGCGGCACGTGCGGTCGCTTGAACAAGAGACCTACGGCTTTCGGCCGGCAGCCGCGCGAATACGCGGTTTCGGCACAACCGGCACGGCATCCAGCACCGCGTGCAGCTGCGTCACGGTGTCGTCCGGCAGTTTCGCGATGGTTTGAGCGATGCGATTGGCGAGCGCCGTCTGCTGCGGGCTGAGCCCTGCCGTCTTCACGGTCACGCGCGGATTGGACAGGCGCGCCAAGGCCAGCAGATCCTCGGCGGCATCCCAGATCAGGCCGAATTCGGCGCAGATCTGATGCACAAGGCCGGTGCTGGGCGCCCCGCGACGGCCATGCTCGAGCGCTGACAGATACGCGGCCGAAACCTGAATGCGCCCGGCGAGGTCGGCCTGGGTGATGCCCTGCTCGGCGCGCAACGCGCGAAGCCTCGCGCCGAACGGCGTCATTTCGGACGGCGCAGCAGCAGACGCACCGATCCGGGGTTGGCGGGGTGCGGATGTGTGGCCGCCAGCACCAGCGGCCGCAGGGTGGGCAGGTTCAGCCACATCGGCAGCTCCCGCTTGATCACACCGCCGGTCTCGCCGCTGCCACGGCCGGTGATGACTTCCACACAGCGAACATGATCGGCATGCGCCGCGATCAGGAAACCATGCAGCGCGTGATAGGCGCGCTGGGCGGTGCGGCCGTGCAGGTCGATGGTGCGGGTGGCGGATTGCTTGCCGGAGCGGAACTTGTTCCACGATGAATTGTCGAGCCCACCGGGATGGGTGCCAACCTGTAGCGTCGCCGTGCGCATGACCTGGCTCGGCCTCGCCAGCGGTGCAGCCGGTAATTCGGCCAATGGCGCTGGCACCACCTGGGGTGCCGGAACAACCGGCGCGGGCGGCAGCGGTGGCGCCGACTTGCCGGGCAAAGCCTTGATATCTCGGGCGAACAGCGCCCAGTCGGCGATATCCTTCTCGGTCAGACGCTTTCGGCGCAGCGTCGCCATGTCAACGCGCTGTTAGATCGTCGTCGATCAGAACCACGTGCAGCCGGCGCGGGCCGTGGGCGCCGAGTTCCAACGTCGATTCGATATCGGCCGAGCGCGATGGGCCCGTGATCAGCATCACGTTGCGCGGCATGAAGCCGGCGCCAAGACCGGACCGGCTTTCGGCACGGATGAGATCCCAGCCTTCCTCGTAGGCCCCGACCACGCGGCTGGTCTTCAAAATAACGATCTCGGTATCGCACAAAAGGTTCAGCGTGGTGGGCCGGTCCGGCGCGGCCGGCAGCATGAGCGTGCCGGTTTCGGCCACGCCGGCGTAGCCGTGCTGCACGGACACGAGATCGCTGGCCGAAGCCCGCCCCTCGCGGCGCGTGAGCAGGGGCCGGCTGTCCCACGGAATGTCCCGCAGCTCGGCATGCGGCGCCATGGCGAATTCCGGGGGCAGGTTCTGGGCGGCGATGTAATCCGCCACCGCGCCGGGCACACCGGATTGATCGTCCACCCGGCTACAGGTGGCGAATTCCTTTTCCAGGTTGCGGATGAACAGCGCCACCTGCTCGGGCCGCGACACTTGGGAGCGCGCCGGAATAAGGTGGCGGGGATGGGCGGCCAGACGCGCGTGCAGCCCCATGGTCTGATCGGCCGGCAACGCCCCCCGGCGCAAACCGCGACGGATGGCGCCGAGAATGGCGTCTTTGCTCATGCGGCGTCTCTCTGCTGAGCCGCGTAGCGCGCGAAGAAGGTGTCGCCCTCCGGCGCCGGCAGGTCGCGCCCCGCGGTCCACCCTCCGGCGAAAGGCAGCGACGAAAAGCGGTTCTTCTTGCCGGCCATCAACGCAAGCCCCTTGGCAGCCACGCGCGTCGCCAGGCGATACAGCCCGGGGCGCCTGGCCACCCAGGCCCAGAGCGCCAGATTGGTGCGGGTGGAAGCGGGCGACAGATGCCGCTCGAATTCGCGTTCGCGCCAATGCCGCATCAGGCTGGGCAGCGGAATTTTCACGGGGCACACGCTCTCGCATTTCCCGCAGAAGGTCGACGCGTTTGGCAGGTTCCCGGCCTTGTCCACGCCGATCAGCCCCGGCGTGAGCACCGAGCCCATCGGACCCGGATACACCCAGCCATAGGCGTGGCCGCCCACCGTTTGATACACCGGGCAATGGTTCATGCACGCGGCGCAGCGGATACACCGCAGCATGTCCTGAAATTCGGTGCCGATCATCGCGGACCGGCCGTTGTCCACGATCACCACATGGTACTCTTCCGGCCCGTCCAGATCGCCCGCCCGCCGCCCGCCGGTGGAAAAGGTGGTGTAGACGGAGAAATCCTGGCCGGTGGCCGAACGCGCCAGCAGCCGCAGCAGGCTCGTCGCGTCTTCCAGGGTGGGCACCACCTTCTCGATCGTGGCCAGCACGATATGCACCCGCGGCAGCGTCTGCGTCAGATCGCCGTTGCCCTCGTTGGTCACGATCACGCTGGAGCCGGTTTCGGCGATGAGGAAATTGGCGCCCGTGATGCCCACGTCGGCGGCCAGGAACTTGTCGCGCAGCAGCACCCGCGCCTCGTTCTGGATGTCGGCGCGTTCGGCGAACACCCGGTCGGCGGGCAGATGGGTGTGGACTTTGCGGAACGTGTCCTCCCAATCCTCGCGGTTGAGATGAAAGGCTGGGCCGATGATGTGGCTGGGCGCCTCGTTGCGGATTTGCAGGATATATTCGCCCAGATCCGTCTCGATCGGCACGATCCCGTGCTTTTCCAGATGATCGTTGATGGCGAGTTCTTCAGACACCATCGATTTGCCCTTGGTCACGGTCCGGGCACCGGCTTTCTGGCAGATCTTGAGCACGGCATCGCGCGCGTCGTCGGCGCTGCTGGCCCAATGCACGTGGCCGCCGGACTCCACAACCTTGGCCTCCCAGGCCTCCAGGTAGAAATCCAGATGCGCCAGCGTGTGGTTCTTGATGTCGCGCCCGATGTCGCGCAGCTGCTCGAATTCCGGCAACGCGGCCACCGCCGCCGCGCGCTTGGCGGGGTTTTGCGGGCGGGTGCGGGCCAACGCCTTTTGCAGGCCTGGGTCGGCCATGGCATCGATGGCGTTCGCCTTGAAGGCCGGGCTGGTGGCGAGCATGGCAGAAAACTCCGGAGGGTGGATCAGTCTAGCCTCGAACCCGCCTGGGCGAAAAGCGCGCTGAGGATCATCTGGGCCCGACCGATCGCAAGGGAATAGTGGCCCTCGCCCACTTCGAGCCTGAGCCGGGCCCGGGGGATGGCCGAAAAGGCCCGCGATGTCTGCCACGGGATGAGTGGATCGGCGTCCCCCTGCCAGATCGTGGTGGGCACGGCGATGTCCTCCAGGCGAAAACCCCAGGGATGGCCATAGCGCCTGGCATCGGCCATCGCGCCCTCGGTTCCGCGGCAAAGCCCCTCGCGCATCGCAGCCAGGAGCAACGCGCGGCGATCGGCGGTCATCACCACGCCGTCCCGGCCTTCGAGCAATGTGCCAAAGACGATCCTGTCCGCCCAGGCGTCGGACGCGATCAGGCGCCTGGCAACCCAAAGCGCCGGCCGGCCCAGCGCGGGCGCCCGACCCAGCCGCATCAGCAGGCCCAGCCCCCCGCCGTCCGCGAACCCCGGTGGCGGCACCGCGCAGACCAGCGCCAGGGCCGCGATCCGGTCCGGCATGAAATGCGCGCACGCCGCCGCCACCGGCCCCCCGCCGGAAACCCCCACGATGGGAAACCGGGCAAGGCCGAGATGGGAGGCAAGTGCGCCCACATCGCGCGCCAGATGTTCCCAGGTGGCGCCGGGTGGGGCGGGGTCCGACAGGCCATAGCCCGGACGGTCGAACGCGATGATCCGCAGGTCGCCCGCCGGCACCAGAGCGGCTTCGCGGCGGGAGCTGGGCCAGCCATGACAGTAGATCACCGGCGCGGCGCCGGCCGGCCCGAAGATGTCGTAGCCGAGCGCCCGCCCGTCGGAAAGGCGGAGTGTGGCCGCGCTCAGACCTTGCTCTCGCCGATCGCCGGCACGCTCGCCATCCCGGCCAGCACCTCGGCCACGTGGCGCACCTTGATGGCGCTGCCCTCGCGCGACAGGCGGCCGGCCATGTTCAGCAGGCAGCCCATATCGCCCGCCAGCAGCGTGTCGGCCCCGGTGGCCGCGATGTCGGCGGTTTTGTCGCTCACCATGCGGGTGGAGATTTCCGGATATTTCACGCAGAACGTGCCGCCGAAGCCGCAGCAGATCTCCGGCTCCTTCATTTCCACCATCGTGAGACCCGCGACGGATTTGAGCAGGTCACGCGGCTGCGCCTTGATCCCGAGCTCGCGCAGCCCGGCGCAGCTGTCGTGATAGGTGGCCTTTCCCGCATAGGCCGCGCCCACGCTCTTCATGCCGCGGATGTCGGTGAGAAAACTGATCAGCTCATAGGTTTTGCCGGCAAGGATTTCCGCCTTGGCGCGCGTGTTCGGATCGTCATCGAACAAATGCGGCATGTGCGAGCGCAGCATGCCGCCGCAGGAGCCGGACGGAACCACCACGTAGTCGTAGCCCTGGAACGCCTCGATGAAGTCGCGCGCCATCGCGGCCGTGGTGGCGCGGTCGCCGGAGTTGTAGGCGGGCTGCCCGCAGCAGGTCTGGGCGCGCGGCACCTCCACGTCGCAGCCGGCCTGCTTCAGCAGTTCGATGGCGGCAAAACCCACGGTGGGGCGGTGCAGGTCCACCAGGCAGGTGACGAACAGGGCGACACGGGGGCGGGATGCGATCTGGTTCATGGCATCAGACTAGGGTGCCGATGCCCCGTCCGCCAGACTCTGAAGACGCTGATGCTCCAGACGGCGCGCGGCGATCGCCACATAGGACGGGTCGAGCTCGATCCCGATACCGTCCGACCCTTCCAGCAACGCCGCCAGAACCGTGGTGCCGGTGCCCATGAACGGGTCCAGCACCGTGCCGCCGTGGCGTCCGTGCAGGCGTATGCACCAACGCGGCAGATCCAGCGGAAACGTGCCGGGATGGCCGAATTTCTGCGCCTTGCGCTGGACAGTGTCATACGGAATGAACCAGGTGTTGCCACGGCAGCGCAGGTCGGCCGCGTGACCGCGACGCGCGATGTTGGACTTGTCCTTGTAGGGCACCCCGATCGCCATCCGGTCCAGCTTCACGTCGCCTGCGCGGGTCAGGTGAAAGATATGCTCGTGCGCCTGGTGAAGGAACCGCTGGCCCGAGACCGGCTTGAAATGCCCCACGGTGTCGTCGTCGATCGAGATCGACTTGATCCAGGTGATGTGGTTCTGCAGCACGAACAAAGGCCGCAACCGCACGATCAACTCGAACGGCAGCCACGGGCTTTTCGATGACCCGGAGATGTTGAGAAAGAACGACGCATCCGGCCGCATCACACGAGACAGCGCCGTGGCCACCTCGACCATCCAGCCCAGATAGGCCTCCTCGTCCTTCCGATCGACATACGAAGCGTAGCCGAGCCCGATATTATAGGGCGGCGACGTCACCACCACATCGACCGAGCCTGAATCGAGCGTGGCCAGCTGTTCCAGGCAATCGCCCGCCAGCAGCCGGCTGGTTGACGTCATGCTAGGTGCCGGACGCCGCCTTCGGCAACAGCAGATACTGGTGGCCGGTGCCGCGCATGCGCCCAGCCTTTTCCTCCGCCTCCCGTCCCCAGCCGAAGAAGATATCGGCGCGAACGGGGCCCTTGATGGCGCCGCCGAGATCCTGCGCCACCATCATCCGCTGGATCGGCGCACCCGTGACGGGGTCGGTGGTGTCGAGGAACACCGGGGCGCCCAACGGGGTATAACCACGATCCACCGCGATCGACCGGCCGGGTGTCAACGCCGCGCCCAGCGCGCCGGGCGGGCCTTCCTCAGGCCGGGTTCCGGTCAGCTCGCGGAAAAACACATAAGACGGGTTCTGATCCATCACGCCGGCGGCCTCGGCGGGATGCGATTCCAGCCACGCCCGGATGCTCTGCATCGTCACCTGCTCGAGCGGGATGGCGCCTTTCGTGGCCAGCACCTTGCCGATGGCCACGTAAGGCCGACCGTTCTGCCCGGCATAGGTCACGCGCGCCACGCGCCCATCCGGCAGCTGCACGCGGCCGGAGCCCTGGATCTGCAAAAAGAACGCATCGACGGGATCGGCAAGCCACAGAAGCTCCAGCCGCTTGCCCCGGAGCGCGCCGCCCACGATCTCGGCGCGGTCGTAATATGGGATCATGCTGCCGGACTGGATGCGACCGCCAATGCGGCGGCCCTTGAGGTCGTCGGCGAAACCGCTGAGATCGATCTGAATGAGGTCGCCGGGCTTTGCCAGCAACGGCACGTCGTAACCGGCGCCGGGGCTGCGGGCGCCGCGCACCTCCGGCTCGTAATACCCGGTGAAGAGCCCGGTGTCGCGGCCATCGGCGGAGACGGCGTAAGGCTGGAACGCGGCCTGGAAAAACGCCCGAGCCGCCACATCGTCGCCGCGTGGCACCGCGCGCGCGGCGGTGCAGGCGCCGGACCACGCGGCGGCGGTCCCACCACGGGCAGCGGCTTCACCGGTGCCGCCCAGCGTATCGCTCATCCGGGCGCAGCCCGACAGGAAGGGTGCCAGCGCCTCGGACGCGCGATCCTGGCTCCACCCGGGCAAGCGGTCGAAGCCCACCGGCGAAAGGCCCATCTGCGCCTTGGAGGCATCGGCGGTGGGGCCACCGCCCGGCGGTTGAACGCAGCCGGACAGCGCCAGCAGCGCCGCAAACGCCAGCCGCCTCATGCGCTGCGCGCCGCCGCCAGCCGCCAGGCGGGGTCTGACTGCGCCAGGTCCCGCTCGAAACTCCAGATATCGGTGATCTCGGTCACAGCGTCCGTGCCGGCCATCGGTTTGCCGTCGGCCCCGGTGGTGAGGTTCACCTGATCGGACACGAACCGCACGGTGATGGTGCCCACGGTGCCGACCAGTTCGGCGTGGTCGATGGCAGTGCTCTCGATGCTGCGGATCTCGGTCTGCTGGGTGTGGCCATCGGCCTCCCGCGCGGCGATGGCCCCTTCGAACGCGGCATAGGTCTGCGCGGTCAGCAACGGATGCAGCTTCGTGCGCTCTCCGCTGGCGAAGGCCTGCACGATGATGCGAAACGCCGCCTCGGCCCCATCGAGAAAGCGCTGGGCGGTGAAATTGCGATCGATGGCAGACATCGCGGCCAGGGTCTGGCCCAGCGGGCTCGCCGCGTCCGGCAGATTGCGCGCGGCAGCCGGCGCCTCGGCCACAGCCTCGGTCGCCGAGGGCACCAGCCGCAGCGGCTGCGGGGCCGACATGCTCTCTGGCCGCCCCTCTGGCCGCCCGTCCGGACGAACCGGCTCAGCCGGCTGTTCGAAGCCTGTCCGCTTGCCCAGAATGCTCACCAGGCGAAACACCAGAAAAGCGGCCACCAGGCCGAAAAGAACCAGATCGATCGGAAATCCGCCGCCCATCATCGCCCCCAAACGCTTGTCACGCCTCCGACATAGGCATGGCGGCCCTCCGGCACAATCTTTCTGCGCTGCCGGCGCGATGGGATCACCACCCGATCGCACCACCCGATTGCACCCCTGGCGGGGCACCGCTATCACGCACGCATGATCCTGCTGCGACACGGCCAAAGCGAATTCAACCTGCATTTCACCGCCACGCGGCGCGACCCCGGGATCGTGGACCCGCGGCTCACGGCGCTTGGCCATGAGCAGGCCGAGGCCGCCGCCGTGGCGCTGGCCGGCGAGGGTCTGCAGCGCATCATCGTCTCGCCTTACACGCGGGCGCTGCAAACAGCAGCACCGATCGCCCGCGCGCTCGGCCTCCCCGTCATCGTCAACGCCATCGTGCGCGAGCGTTACGCCTTCACCTGCGACGTGGGCTCGCCGATTTCCGATCTGAAGAAAGAATGGCCAAACCACGATTTCGGCGATCTCAACGAGGTCTGGTGGCCGACAATAGAGGAGCCGGCGGCCTCCATCATCGGCCGCGCGGCCCTGTTTCGCGCCGAAATGGCCGCGGCCGAATGGGAGCGAACCCTGGTCGTCAGCCATTGGGGATTCATTCTCTCGATGACCGGGGTCAGCGCAATGAACGGCACCTGGCAGCGCTGCGACCCCACCCTTCCACCCCCCGCCGAGATTTCCTGGCGACACTGAACACGGAGCTCATCATGTCTGAAGCCACCCCAGTCCAGCCGTTGGTTGTGAACATCCAATACGTGAAGGATCTCAGCTTCGAAGTCCCCGGCGCGCCCGGCATCTACACCACGCTGCGCTCCCCGCCGCGTGTGGACATCAATCTCGACGTCCAGGCCCGCCGCATCCAGGAGGGCCAGGACGTGTTCGAGGTGGTGCTGGCGATCCGCGCCGAGGCCAAGGAAGCCACGGACACCGGCAATGGTACCGGCACCGAAGGCGCGCGCGTGTTCGTGGCCGAGCTGTCCTACGGTGGCGTGTTCACATTGACGGGTATTCCCGAGGAATCGGTCGAGCCGATCCTGCTCGTCGAGTGCCCGCGCTTGCTGTTCCCCTTCGCCCGCAACGTGCTGAGCGACGTCACACGCGAAGGCGGCTTCCCGCCCGTGCTGCTGCAGCCGATCGATTTCGTGGCGCTGTGGCAGAGCCGCCGCCAGCAGGAGCCGGTCGCCGGCAACGCCTGACGCTCGAAGCTACCCCTGGCTGCACGCGCAGCCAGGGGTATCCGGAATAGCCGGTCTAGGCCGGTGGCGGCACGCCCCACTTGCGGAATTTCTCGGCAACCTGACTGTCGATCTTCACGGCCTCGGCGATATCCCGTGCTGAATCAACCCGATTGAAGCGCTTCATATAGGCGACGCCACGGCCATAGAGAGACGTCGCCTCGTTCGGCGCAAGGCGCAGGGCGGCCGTGTATTCGGTGACGGCGTCCTCATAGCGCTCCAGCTTCAGATACACGAATGCCCGCGTGTCGAGCAGGTTCGGCGCGGCGGGCGCGACGATCAGCGCCTCGTTGCAATCCGCCAGCGCGTCCTTCGCCGCGCCGGAGATGGCGCGGTAGAAGCAGCGATCATTCAGCGCGCGCGCGTTGTTGGGCAACAGCTTGATGACTTCGCTGAAATCCGCGATCGCCCGGGCGTAGTCCTCCTTGCCCGCGTAGGCGGCGCCACGGTCCTGATAGGCCTGGGCGTAGGTCGGCTGCAGCTCCAGCGCCGTGTTCAGATCGGCGATCGCCTTGTCGTAGAGTGGCACCACGTTATAGGCGATGCCGCGGTTGGCATATGAAACGGCGTCGCGCGGGTTGATGCGGATGGCCTCCGACAGATCGGTGATGGCCTTGGCGTTGTCACCCTGCCGCCCGGCGGCCACGCCGCGCATCCGATAGGCCAGCGCATTGTCCGGCTGCGACCTGATCGCGGCGTCGTAATCCGCCATCGCCAGCGGCAACCGGTCGGTCCGCTCGTAGGCGTAGCCGCGAGAGATGTAGGCGTTCGTCAGATTTTCGCCGGGCACCTTTGGGCTGTCGATCAAGGCGGTGCAGCCGCTGACGGACAGGTTGATCTGCGACACCGTGGTGCACCAGACCCAAAGCTGCTCGCGCGACTGTTCGCGCGACTGGGCGTGGGCGTGGCCAGAGCCTGCGATCGCCAGGGCGGCGGCAAGGGGAAGAAGAAGACGGCGCATGAGGATTGATCCGAAACTGTCCGCCGCAAGCTGTAGCCGATGTGACGTTCGCTGTCTTCTGGCGCGCACAAAGTGCCGGTCAGGCGGGCGGGGCCAGGAGGATGCGGTTGATGTGCGACAGTCGCGCCCATGTCTCCGCCCAGGCGCGCTGAAACGCGGCGCCGCTGGTGCCGGATCCGGCGAGGTCGGCCTCGATCTCGGCCACGCTGCGATGCCCGTCGATGCGATGCAGGATGGCGGCGGCGAGCGTCGGCACCGCCACCGGCACGCGCAGGCCGGAGAACAGGAAGGTGATGGTGCCGTCCGGCCGGATGTTGGCGGCCAGCTCCGGCCCGGGTGTTTCGCGTGCCACCGGCACGGCGTGCGGTGCCATCGCGTCGGGCGTGGGGGCGGGGTCCCCGCTGCGCCGGACATAGGCGACGTGCGTGCTGATATTGCCGCACAGCGCCTCCGCCAGGGCGGCGCGGGCCACGGGGTCCAGCGTTGCCGCCTTGGCGCGCAGTTTCGGATCGGTCAGGTAACTGGCCGGATCGTAGCGCATCGGCTCCACCAGGCAGGCGATCTGCAGCCCGGCAGCCTCGAGCAGGGCGGCAAAGCCCGGCACGTCGAACGCGGTGTCGCGCGGGTTCAGCAGCAGATCGTAGAGCCCGGCATCGCCGCCGCTGATATGGTCGGCGAAGTTGTTGTTGAAACGCAGCCACGCGCTCTCGGGCAGGTTGCGCATCACGCGTCGCGCGATGTCGAGCCTGAGGGCCGGCGGCTCGCTGGCGGGCGCCAGGGTGCGCAGCGCGTCTTGCAGCATATAGACGCCGGTGCGGCCATGCGGGGCATACACCATCAGCCCCATGCCGCCGCCTTTCGCCAGCGCCCCCATCAGGCAGGCCAGTCCCTGTGCGGGATCGGGCAGATGATGCAGCACGCCACAGCAGTCGATGTAGTCGAACAGGCCCAGCCCGAGTGTGGGCAGATCGAGCAGCGAGCCCTGATGGAACGCGATGTTGGCAAGCCCGCGCGCCTCCGCCCGGGCCTGGGCCACGCGCAGCGCGGCCTGCGAACGATCGAGATAGACGATCTGCCCCGGCCTTCCCGCGCGCGTCATCTGGGTTGCGAGCATGATGGTGCCATCGCCGGTGCCGCCGCCTGCCACCAGCACGCGCAACGGCCGGCTCGCGGGCCGGGCGGCGCCGAACACCCAGAAATCGATCTCCCGCAGATGGCTCGGGCTGCCCACCACCAACCGCTTCGCCTCGTCGCGCGGGTGGCGTTCGGGGTAGGGGTAGGCTTCATACTGGGCGGCGAGATGGCCATCGATTGCGTCGGTCATGCCCGGTGTCATAGACCATGGAACGATTAGTCCATATGGGGCCCATGATGCAGGATCTGCTGGACTGGAATGTGGCGGTCTACTGCCTGAACGAGGCAGACCGGCTGCAGGCCTGTCTCCAATCGATCAGTCGCGCGATGGGCAACCGGCGCCATGTGATCACCATCATCTTCAACGGCACGACCGACGGCGGCCCGGACATCGCGCGCGCGTTCGCAAGATCCGGCGCGCCGGTCGAGATCTATCGGATCGGCACGCCCGACAAGGCCAACGCCATCAACCGGTTCCTGCACGAGCTTCGCCACCCCGCGCGCCTCTACGGCCAGATCGACGGCTATGTGCAGATCGGCAACGACGCCTTTTCGGCCTTGGAGAGCAGACTTGCCGAGGCGCCGCATGCGCACGCGATGTCCGGCTCCGCCACGACCGGGCGCAGCATGATCCGTTTCACGACCGAAACCCTGGCCGAAGGCGGCCGGCTGCACGGCCAGTTCCACGCGCTGCGGCCGGAATTCGTGCAAGCCATTGTGGCGCGCGGCATCAGGCTTCCCATCGGCGTCTATTTCGGCGACGGGCTGTTGAATTCCATGGCTGCCCACAGCCTCGATGCGATGGGCACGCCGTGGGACAAGTCGCGCACCCAAGGGGCGGCCGGCGCCACCTATGAGCTGCCCCTGTTGTCCCCGTTTCGCGCCAACGACCTACGCCGTTTCTTTCGCCGCAAGGTGCGCCAGCAGCGGGGCCGCATCCAAAGCGAGGCGATCAAGGACGTGATCTATCGCGGCGGCTACGAGGCGTTGCCCGAAGATTCGCACGTAATGGAGCTCGACTATCTGTCACGCCACGCGCTGCCGTCGGTGGGTCTGCTGGACCGCCCCTTCCAGCGCCTCGCGGTGCGCCAGATACACGCGCAGGCGGCGCGGGAGCATACCAGCTTCGAGCCACGCCGCATGACCCTCGAATGATGTCGGCCGCCCCGCCGAGAACACGCGGCTATTTCGGGATCGGCGTCGAAGGCGTGTCGAAATCCGCCAATGTGGGCGCTTTGCTGCGCACCGCCCACGCCTTCGGCGCGTCGTTCTGCTTCACCCTCGCCGCCGGCTTCGACGCCAGGGCCGCACGCAGCGCCGACACGTCGGACACCGCGAGCCACGTGCCGCTCTGGCGATTTGCCTCGCTGGCGGAGATGGCGCTGCCACAGGGCTGCGTGATGGTGGGCATTGAAATGACCGAGGATGCGGCGGCACTGCCGTCGTTCCGTCATCCGCTCAACGCCGCCTATGTGCTCGGGCCCGAGCGCTCCAGCCTGTCGCCCGCGGTGCTTGCGCGCTGTGCCCATGTGGTGCGCATTCCCACGCGCTTCTCGCTCAACCTGTCCGTGGCCGGGGCGCTGGTGTTGTACGACCGCCTGATCCAGCATGGCCGGTTCGCCGATCGCCCCGTGATGTCCGGCGGTGGCGGCGCGGCCGAGGCGCCTGGCGGGCACGGCCATCCGGTGTTTCGGCGCACGCCCCCGCCCTGGATGAAACCGTCCTCCGGGGAGGGCGGGACCGAGACATGACGACGCGACGCTTGTTTGCGAACGGCCCCCCCCGTATCTCTCATGCCATGCGCGCCCTTTCATTGCTCCTCATTCCCGCCCTGTGTGTCTCGAGCCTGGCTCTGGCCCAGCCAAAGCCCGCAGCCAAGCCGGCCGCCGCCGCGCCGCCGGCTGCGAGCACGTCCAACACGCCGAAGCGGATCGGCAAGTTCGAGGACTGGACGGCGGCCACGCATGTCGAGGCGGGGCAGACCGTGTGCTACGCCTTCACCACCGCGCAATCCTCGGTGCCGCCGGTGAGCGGGCGCGGCGATGTGAACCTCACCGTCACGCAGCGTCCGCCGGCCTCGCGCGATGCGGTGGCCATCAGCGCCGGCTTCGTGTTCCCGGCCACCAGCGTGGTGGCGGTGCAGGCGGACGCGGTGTCGATGGAGTTCTACACCGCCCAACGCTCCGCCTTCGCGCGTGACGGCAAGGTGGCCGTGCAGGCGTTCCTCAAGTCCAAGCAGGTGCTGGCCCGCTCGCCGAACCCCAAGGGCGGCACGGTGACGGATCAGTTCAGCACAAAGGGCTTCACCGCCGCCTATGCCGCCATCAACAAGGCCTGCCCCGTTAAATGAGGACGGGGAAATGAGGGCGGGGAAATGAGGACGGGGAAATGAGCGTCATCGATCTCACCGAGGCCGAACGCGTCCGCATTCTCGCCAAGACAGCACGGTTCAATCCGCCGCCGGTGCAGACAGCGGATGGCCGGCGGGAGCTGGTGGGTCTCGACCGTGCCGAGATCACCGCCGAACTGGCCGAGATCGGCGAGAAGCCGTTTCGCGCCAAGCAGCTCTGGCATTGGATCTACCACCAGGGCGTCACCGATTTCTCGCGGATGTCGTCCATCGCGCGGCCCTTGCAGGAAAAGCTGGCCGCGCGCTTCGTCATCGGCCGTCCCGAAGCCGCGATGGTGCAGACCAGCACCGACGAGACCCGCAAATTCCTGTTCCGTTTCCGCGACGGGCAGGAGGCCGAGACCGTCTACATCCCCGACCGCGTGGCCGATCGCGGCGCGGTGTGCATCTCGTCGCAGGTGGGCTGCACGCTGTCCTGCCGGTTCTGCCATACCGGCACACAAACCCTGGTGCGCAACCTCGGCGCCGCCGAGATCGTGGGCCAATTCATGGCGGCGCGCGACAGCTATGGCGAATGGCCAAGCCCGCATGGCGAAACGCCGCGCCTTCTGTCCACCATCGTGCTCATGGGCATGGGCGAGCCGCTCTACAACTACGAGAACGTGGCCAAGGCGATGCGCATCGTGATGGACAGCGAGGGCATCGGCCTGTCACGCCGGCGCATCACGCTGTCCACCTCGGGCGTGGTGCCGATGATGGACCGCTGCGGCGACGAGCTGGCCGTCAACCTCGCCGTCTCGCTGCATGCGGTGCGCGACGACCTGCGCGACGAGATCGTGCCGCTCAATCGGAAATATCCCATCGCCGAGCTCATCGCGGCCTGCCGGCGCTACCCGGCCGCGTCCAACGCCCGCCGGATCACGTTCGAATACGTGATGCTGAAGGATATCAACGATAGCGAGGCCGATGCGCGTGAGCTGATCCGGCTGATCGCGGGAATTCCCGCCAAGGTGAACCTGATCCCGTTCAACCCGTGGCCGGGCTCGCCGTATGAAACCAGCACGCAGCAGAGCATCAACCGCTTTGCCGAGATCGTGATGGATGCGGGCTTCAGCAGCCCAGTGCGCACCCCGCGCGGCCAGGACATTCTGGCGGCATGCGGCCAGCTGCGCACCGAAAGCCGCAAAGAGCGCGCCGCTACACCCTGACCCGATCGCGCCACCCCGCCAGCTCGTCCCGCGCGCGCTCCAGATCAGACGGCGTGTCCACCCCAAACGGCGCATGCTCCACCCGCGCGCACGCGATCCGCATGCCGGCTTCCAGCGCGCGCAGCTGCTCCAGGCTTTCGCGCTTTTCCAACGGCGACGCCGGCAGCGACACGTAGCGGGCCAAGGCCGGGCGGCGATAGGCGTAGATGCCGATATGGTGCCACAGCGGGCCCTCGCCCCAGGGAATGGGCGCGCGTGAGAAATACAGCGCCGGCGCCACCGCACGCCCGCCATCGAAGGCGCACACCGCCTTGACCACAGACGACGCCTCGCGCTCCTCCCGCGTCAGGATCGGCGCCACCAAGGTTGCGATATCCACGGTGGGGTCCGACAGCGGGGTGAGCACCGCGCGCAGCATCACCGCCGGAATGGTCGGCAGGTCGCCTTGCAGGTTGACCACCACGTCGTGCCGCCCCTGCGGATCCAGCGCCGCCAGCGCCGCCTGCACGCGGTCGGACCCTGAGGGGAGGGAAGGGTCGGTCATGACCGCAATGCCGCCGGCCTGCCTTATGGCGTGCGCGACCTCGTCCTCCGAACAGGCCACCGCCACCGGGCCGATATCGGCCTCCACCGCGCGGTCGAACACATGCAGGATCATGGCCCGGCCGTGAATATCGGCAAGCGGCTTGCCGGGCAGCCGCGTGGAGGCCATACGCGAGGGGATGACGATAATCGGGTTCATGCCAAACTTTATCGGGCCGGGCGCGTTTTGGTGAAAGAGGAGAAATTCGGGTGATCGACAGCTTCATCGCCGCCGCCGAAGCCGCCGCCGATGTGGCCGCCGCCGTGGTGCGCCCGTTCTTCCGGGCGGGTCTGGCCTCCGACCTCAAGGCCGACGCCAGCCCGGTGACGATCGCCGATCGCTCGGCCGAACTGGCGATGCGCGGCGTGCTGAGCCAGCGTTTCCCGGATCACACCGTGTCCGGCGAGGAGTTCGGCGCGCATAACCCCGGCCAGCGGTACCGCTGGGTGCTGGACCCCATCGACGGCACGCGCGCCTTCATCACAGGCCGTCCCCAATTCGGAACGCTGATTGCCCTTCTCGATGGCGACACACCCATCCTCGGCGTCATCGACCAGCCGATCACGCGGGAGCGTTGGATCGGCGCGGTGGGCCGGCCCACGTCGTTTCAAGGCGAATTCGGTCGCGCCGGCTGCCGTCCCTGCGCATCGTTGGCCGCGGCCGAGCTGTCCAGCACCAGCCCGCACATCTATGGCAACGACACCGCCCGCTGGCAGAACCTAGTGGGCCAGGTGCGGCGCAGCAGCTTCGGCGGGGACTGCTACGCCTATGGGCTGGTGGCACTCGGCCAGATCGACATCATCGCCGAAGCCGGCATGCAGGTGTGGGACTGGGCGGCGCTGGTGCCGATCATCACGGGCGCGGGCGGCAGCATCACGGACTGGAACGGCAACGCCTTGCGGCCCGAGGGCGACGGTCGGGTGCTGGCGCTGGGCGACCCATCGCTGCTTCCGGCGGCCAAAGTGGCATTGGCCGTTTCCGGCGCCCAAAGCGGCATTGGCGGCTTGACCTGATGGCCCTGTCGATGCCCCCCTGTCCCCCCAACGGTTTCGGAGCGGAGCGAGTGCGCGGCATGCGACAGTTTGGACCCACTTTGCTGACATTCGCGGCCCTCTGCGGCGTCCTGGCTGGCCCGTTAGCCGCCCCCGCCCCCGCCCAGGCCCAACCAGCCCAGGCCCAACCAACCCAGGCCCAACCAACCCTGGTGCCAACCGGGCCGGTCCGCATGCACGGCATGGCCCTGGTGGGTGAGCCCATGCTGCCACCGGGCTTCAAGAACTTTCCGTACGTCAATCCGGACGCGCCCAAGGGTGGCGAGGTCTCCACCGCCGCCATCGGCAGCTTCGACAGCTTCAACCCGTTCATCGTGCGCGGCACGCCCGCCGCCGCCGCCTCACGGGTGTACGACACGCTGACCGTTCGCTCCGCCGATGAGCCGGAAGCCGCCTACGCCCATCTCGCCAGCGCGATCGAGATGCCGGCGGACCGCATGAGCGTGGCGTTCGACCTGAGACCGGAAGCACGGTTTCACGATGGCCACCCGCTGCGGTCAGACGATGTGGTGTGGACCTTCAACGCGCTCCGCGAGATGGGCCGGCCGTTCTATCGCCAGTATTACGCCGATGTGGATCACGTGGAGGCCGATGGCCCGCTGCGGGTGGTGTTTCATTTCAAGAACAACACCAATCGCGAACTCGCGCAGATCGTGGGCGAAATGCCGGTCTTGCCCAAGCACTGGTGGGCCAGCCGCGACTTCACGAAGCCCTTGACGGAACAGCCCTTGGGCTCCGGCCCCTACCGCATCACCCGCTTCGAGATGGGCCGCACGCTGGTGCTGGAGCGGGTGAAGGACTACTGGGCCGAAAAACTGCCCACCGCGATCGGGATGCAGAATTTCGACAGCATCCGAACCGAATATTACCGCGATGCCACGGTGGCGCTGGAAGCGTTCAAGGCCGGCCAGGTGGATTGGCGGATCGAGAACAGCGCCAAGAACTGGGCCACGGCCTATGACTTCCCCGCGCTCGACAAAGGGCTCGTGAAGAAGGAGGCGGTGCCCACAAGGCTGCCAAACGGCATGCAGGGCTACGGCATCAACACCCGTCGCCCACTGTTCCAGGACCGCCGGGTGCGCGCGGCGCTGGTGGAGGTGTTCGACTTCGAGTGGATGAACAAGAACCTGTTCTACGACAACTACACGCGCACCACCTCGTATTTCAGCGACAGCGATTTCGCCTCCTCCGGCCTGCCGCAGGGTGACGAACTGGCCTTGCTGGAGCGGTTTCGCGACAAGCTGTCGCCCGATGTGTTCACCAAGCCTTACAAGCTGCCCGTCACCGACGGCTCCGGCAACAACCGCGCGGGCCTGCGCCGGGCGCTGGACCTGCTGAAGGAGGCGGGCTGGTCGGTGGTCGATCGCAAGCTCGTCAACGCCAGGGGCGAGCCGTTCCGGTTCGAGATCCTGCTGCGCGATCCCGCGTTGGAACGCATCGCACTGCCCTATGTGCAGTCGCTGGAGCGGGTCGGCATGGATGTGCGGGTTCGCACCGTGGATGCCGCGCAATATCAGCGGCTGATCGACAGCTTCGACTACGACATGACAGACGTGGTGATCGGCGAGTCTGACAGCCCCGGCAACGAGCAGATGGAGTTCTGGTCCTGCGCGGCCGCCAAGATGGAGGGCAGCACCAACACCATGGGCATCTGCGACCCCGCGGTGGATGCGCTGGTGGGCGAAATCCTGGGCGCGCACGACCGCGTGCATCTCGTCACGGCCACCCGCGCGCTCGACCGCGTGCTGCTGGCGGGCAGCTACGTGGTGCCGCAATGGCATCTCTCCGCCGTGCGCATCGCCTACTGGGACAGGTTCGGCAAGCCGTCGCAAAAGGTGCGGTCCGGGGTGGATATCAGCACCTGGTGGCTCGATACGGCCAGGGCCGCGGTGGTGGACCCGGCGCGGCGCATGGGTCAGTGAGCGCGTGACCGGCTATCTGCTCCGGCGCCTGTTGCTGGTGATCCCCACGCTGCTGGGCATCATCGCCATCAACTTCGCGGTGATCCAGTTCGCCCCAGGCGGACCGGTGGAGCAGATGATCGCCGACATGAAGGGCAAGGGCGAAACCACCAGCCGGCTGAGCGGCGGCGGCCAGAACGAGGTGTCGGCCGGAACCGCCGGGGCCTATCGAGGGGCGCGGGGCCTGGACCCGCATATCGTGGCCGACATCAAAAAGATGTTCGGCTTCGACAAGCCGCCGCTCACCCGCTTCGTGTCGATGCTGCGCGACTACGCCAGCTTCGATTTCGGCCATAGCTTCTTTCGCGACCAGACCGTCCTCCGCCTCGTGCTGCAGAAGATGCCGGTCAGCATATCGCTCGGGCTATGGTCCACGCTGCTCGTCTATTTCATCTCCATCCCGCTCGGCATCGCCAAAGCGGTGCGCGACGGCAGCCGGTTCGATGTGGCCACGTCCGCCGCGGTGCTGGTGGGATACGCGGTCCCGGGCTTCCTGTTCGCCATTCTGCTGGTGGTGCTGTTTTCCGGCGGCAGTTTTCTGCAGATCTTCCCGCTGCGCGGACTGTCCAGCTCGGGCGCGGAAAACTGGAGCGTCTTCGATCGTGCGGTCGATTACGCCTGGCACATGGTGCTGCCCACGGTAGCGCTGGTGGTGGGCGGGTTCGCCAGCCTCACCATGCTGACCAAGAACTGCTTTCTGGAAGAGATCCGCAAGCAATACACCACCACCGCACGGGCCAAGGGTGCCAGCGAGCAGCGCATCCTGTATCGCCACGTGTTCCGCAACGCCATGCTGCTGATCATCGCGGGCTTTCCGGCGGCCTTCATCGGGATCCTGTTCTCATCGTCGCTGCTGGTGGAGATCGTCTTCTCGCTCGATGGCCTGGGCCTGCTCGGCTTCGAAAGCGCCATCAGGCGGGATTATCCGGTGATGTTCGGCACGCTCTACATCTTCACCCTCATGGGTCTCGTGCTGCAGATCGTGGGGGACGTGATGTACACGCTGGTCGACCCCCGCATCGATTTCTCGGCCCGGCAGAGCTGAGCCGGATGACGCTTTCGCCGCTGACCCGCCGCCGGCTTGCGATCTTTCGTGCCCATTCGCGCGGGTTGTGGTCGTTTCGCATTTTCGCGGTGCTGTTCGTCATCAGCCTGTTCGCCGAGTTCATCGCCAACGACCGTCCGTTGCTGGTGCATTACGACACGCACTGGTTCGTGCCGGTGCTGGCGGACTACAGCGAGGATGCCTTCGGTGACGACATGATGCCGACGCAGGCGGATTTCTCCGACCCCGAGCTGGCCCAGCGCATCAATGCGAAAGGCTGGATGCTCTGGCCCCCCATCCCGTATTCTTACGCCACGATCGTCAAGAACCTCGGCGTGTCGGCCCCCGCGCCGCCGTCGTTTCGCAACATCCTCGGCACCGACGACCAGGCGCGCGATATCCTGGCGCGGGTGATCTACGGGTTTCGCCTGTCCGTGCTGTTCGGGTTCACGCTCACCATCATATCCTCCACCATCGGCATCGCCGCCGGCGCGGTCCAAGGCTTCTACGGCGGCACGGTGGACCTGCTGTTCCAGCGTTTTATCGAGATCTGGTCGGGCATGCCGCAGCTCTACTTGCTCATCATCCTGTCCAGCATCATCACGCCCAGCTTCTGGATCCTGCTGGTGTTTCTTCTGCTGTTCAGCTGGATGGCGTTGACGGGCGTGGTGCGGGCGGAATTCCTGCGGGGCCGCAACCTCGAATACGTCCGCGCCGCCCGGGCGCTCGGCGTGTCCAACGGCATGGTGATGTGGCGCCATATCCTGCCCAACGCGATGGTGGCCACGCTGACTTTCCTACCGTTCACCCTGTCCGGCTCGGTCACCATCCTGGCGAGCCTCGATTTCCTGGGTTTCGGCCTGCCGCCGGGATCACCCTCGCTGGGGGAGCTCGTGGCGCAGGGCAAGGACAATCTCCAGGCGCCGTGGCTCGCCATCACCGCCTTCCTCGTGCTGGGCGGAACGCTCACGCTGCTGATCTTCATCGGTGAGGCGGTGCGCGACGCGTTCGACCCAAGGCGGGTGATCAAATGAGCCTTGTGAACGTCGATACGCTCAACATCTCGTTCGCCGGGCGATGCGTGGTACGCGATGTGTCGTTCACGCTCGACCGCGGCGAGACGCTGGCCCTGGTGGGCGAGTCTGGCTCCGGCAAGTCGCTCACGGCGCTGTCGCTTTTGCAGCTCTTGCCGCCGGGAGCCGCCAGCACCGGCTGCGTCACGCTGGATGGCCAGAAGGTGATCGGCGCCGACAACCCCACCTTGCGGCGCCTGCGCGGCGGTGTGGCCGGGATGGTGTTTCAGGAGCCGATGAGCAGCCTCAATCCGCTGGGGCGCATCGGCGGGCAGGTGGCTGAATCGGTGATGCTGCACTCGCCGATGCCCAAGGCGGCCTTGAAGGCGCGCGTGATCAGCCTGTTGTCGCAATGCGGGTTCGCCGATGCCGAACACCGGCTGGACGCGTTTCCCCATCAGTTGTCGGGCGGCCAGCGGCAGCGGGTGATGATCGCCATGGCGCTCGCCAACGACCCCGCCTTGCTGATCGCGGACGAGCCCACCACGGCGCTGGACGTGACGATCCAGGCGCAGATCCTCAAACTGCTGGCCGAGCAGAAGGCCGCGCGCGGGTTGGCCCTGCTGTTGATCAGTCACGATCTCGCCATCGTGCGACGCTACGCGGACCGTGTGTGCGTGATGAAGGAAGGCGTGGTCGTCGAGGCGGGCCGCGTGTCAGACGTCTTTGCCCAGCCGCAGCACGCCTACACAAAAATGCTGCTGGGCGCCGAGCCGAAGGGCCGCCCGAAGCCGTTGCCGCCGGCACCCGCCACCTTGATCGAGGCGACCGACATCCGCGTGCATTTCGCCATCCGAAAAGGCGCGCTGCGGCGGGTGGTGGGGCATGTGAAGGCGGTGGACGGCGTGAGCCTCAAGGTGCATGCCGGCGAGACCCTGGGCCTGGTGGGCGAAAGCGGATCCGGAAAATCCACCATGGGCGCCGCGTTGCTGCGGCTGGAACCGTCGCAGGGGCGCATCGTGTTCATGGGCACGAACATCGACACGCTAGACCTCAAAACACGGCGGGGGCTGCGGGCCCAGGCGCAGATCGTGTTCCAGGACCCTTACGGCAGCCTCTCGCCGCGCCTGACGGTCGGCGACATCGTGGCCGAGGGCCTGCGCGTGCACGCGCGCGACCTGTCGGGCCAGGAGCGCGCGATGCGGGTGGCGGCGGCGCTGGAGGAGGTGGGCCTGCCCGGCGGCTCCGCGGTGCGCTATCCCCATGAATTCAGCGGCGGCCAGCGCCAGCGCATCGCCATCGCACGCGCCATGGTGCTCGGGCCGCGCTTCGTCGTGCTGGACGAGCCCACCAGCGCGCTCGATATGTCCGTCCAGGCGCAGATCGTGACGTTGCTGCGCCGCCTGCAGCACGATCACGACCTGGGCTACCTGTTCATCAGCCACGACCTGAAAGTGGTGCGCGCTCTGGCGCATCGCGTGATGGTGATGCGCCGTGGCCGCGTGGTGGAGGAAGGCCCGGCGGACGAATTGTTTCTGGCGCCGAAGCAGGACTACACCCGCGCGCTGATGGCCGCGGCCTTCGCGCTGGAGCCTGATTCGACGGGGATCGTTGCCACCTGAGACCCGGAATGCATCCGGGTCGCATCCGGTGTGCGGGCCGGGCGGTATGAGGTTCGCAGGTTGCCGAACGGGCTTGCGTGCTCACGTGACGCATACGAAACAGAATGTCAGGAATTACCAGATGATCCACATCTCTCGCCGCCGCTTGTTCGGGGCCACCGCCGGTCTCGCCTTGGCCGCCACGTATCGGTCCAGCTTCGCCCAAACCCCCGCCCCCGCCGCGGCCCCCGCGCCAGCCGGGCCGTTCACCCTGCCGCCGCTCGCCTACGCGTTCGACGCCAACGAGCCGCATATCGACGCAACCACGATGATGATCCATCACGACCGCCATCACGCAGCCTACGTCGCCAATATGAATGCCGCCGCGAAGGATTACCCGCAGCTGGCCGACCAGCCGCTGCAAACCCTTCTCGCCCGGCTGTCGGATGTGCCGGAGGCGGTGCGGACAGCGGTGCGCAACAGCGGTGGCGGGCACGCCAACCACACGATGTTCTGGACGATCATGGGCGGCAAGAGCGGCGCGCCCACCGGCGAGCTGGCGGCGGCGATCACACGGGAATTCGGCGGGCTGGCGCAGCTGCAGACCGCCTTCAACCGCGCCGGCGCCGGGCAGTTCGGCTCTGGCTGGGTGTTCGTCACGGTCAACAAGGATGGCAAGTTGGCGCTGGTGGCCCGCCCCAACCAGGACAGCCCGCTGATGGACGGCGCCAGCGTGCTGATGGGCAACGATGTGTGGGAGCACGCCTATTATCTTAAATACCAGAACCGCCGCCCGGACTATCTGGCGGCCTGGTGGAACGTGCTGGACTGGTCGAAGATCGAAGCCCGCTACGCCGCCGCAAAGGCCGGCACGCTCGCGATCTGAACTCCGAACCGCCGGGATGCAGGGCTTGCATCCCGGCGGTTCAGCCGATCCAGGCCTGAACCTCGCGGCGGATGAACGCCGCATCCTCCGGGATCACCGCGGGCGATCCGGCACGATGGCCCCAAATGCTGGGGATCGGCGACAGCCGCGCCTGCTTCAGATGCGCCATCTCGATGTCATGATCGGCCACGCGGAAATACAGGTCCGTCTCGCTCGGCAGCAACAACACCCGGGCCTTGATCGACGACAGCGCGAAAGCGAGGTCGGCGCCATAGAGAGGGTTGTTGCTGATGTCGCCGTGCATCCAGGTCACGGCCTGGGCATACAGATTGGCCGCCGGACGCGCCTGGAACCGCAGCGCCCAGTCGCGTTCGAGGAAGGTTTCAAGGTCGGGCGCGCCCAGCGCGGTCTTGTAAAGCCCGGCGCGGTAGAAATCCTGGCTGAGCCCCCATCCGGCATAAATATGTCCGAAGGCACGTTTGGCCGCCATCGGCTCGGCGCTGAACCGGCCGTGACCGAGATGCTCGGGCGCCGCTTCAAGCGTGCGCAGCAGGCCCGATAAAAACACCTTGTTATGATCGGCGGTGCGCGCGCTGCCGCAGACGATCACGGCGTGGTCCACCGCATCCGGAAAGGCGGCCGCCCAGTGATAGGCCTGTTGCGCCCCCATGGAAAAACCATAGGCGGCGTGCACCCTGGCGATGCCGAACTGTTCGCGCAGCAGCCGCATCTGCGCCTGCACGTTGTCCCACGAGGTCACCACCTCAGGGAAATCCGGATGCGTGTCGGCGGAGCTGGACAGGCCGTTGCTGAACATGTCGGGGATGACGATGAACCAGCGCGTGGGGTCCAGAATGCCATCCGGCCCGATCAGCCATTCCAGATCGGGATGCCCGGCGCCGTAGCTGGTGGGATAGACGATCACGTTGTCACGGGCGGCGGACAAGGTGCCGTGCGTTTTCCATTCCAGCCGCGCGTCGCGCATCACCTCGCCCGATTGCACGGTGATGTCGCCGAGAAGGAACGTGCCGCGCTGCTGCGGCCATGCGGTCGGGGTCATCATGCGTGCGCTACGGCTTCTTGGGCTCGGTGGCCGTCGCGGTTCCGGCCGTCGCGGTTCCGGCCTGGGCGAGTTGGGCGCGCAGCGTGTCGATCTCGGCGCGCAGCGAGGTGAGCTCCTCGTGCACCGCCTGGCCGGCCGCCTCGCCCGCGGTGCGGGTCACGGGCTTGCCCTCGTGCCCGGCGTCCTGCGGGTAGAATGGCGAAAACAGGCTCATCGCGCGTTCCACCATCGCCATGTTCTGCCGTCCCACCTCGTCCAGCCGCACGGGGAAGAAGCTTCCCACCGTCTGCTGCATGGCCTTGCTCATCTGTTCCTGCTGGCTGGCGAAGCTGGTCATCGCCTGTTCCAGGTAATTCGGCACCAGGCCCTGCATCGAATTACCATAAAAGCCGATCAACTGGCGCAGAAAGCCGGTGGGAAGCATCGCCTTCCCCTTGCCTTCTTCCTCGACGATGATCTGCGTGAGAACGCTCCGCGTGATATCGTCGCCGGTTTTGGCGTCGTAGACCACGAAGTCCCGCCCGACGCGCACCATCTCGGCCAAGGTGTCCAACGTGATGTAACTGGAACTTTCAGTGTTGTACAAGCGTCGATTGGCATATTTCTTCACAACGACCGGCTGCATGTCGACATCGGTCTTTTGTGGTTTTGGTACGTCCGACATCACATCCCCGCTGTGTGCATGCGCGAAGATAGCACGGCATCGGAAACTTCCAATGGTGCGGTGCAGCGTTTCGAAAACGATACGAAGGCGTTCTCTGACAAGGCGGTAGGATGGCGCAGGTGAACGAAACCGAAAACGCGCGGTTGAAGCTGGATTGGCAGACCATCTGGCAAAGCGAGATGGCGGCCAAGGCGGTCGATCGCGAAATGCTGGAGGCCGTGGCCACGACCTTCGGGGTATGGTCCATCATGGCGGCGTCGTTTCAGGAGTGCATGAATGCCGGCCGTGGAGACAGCGCATCCCCATCTGGAGTCCGGGCCGGGACGCAGGCCGGGCCCCCGGCCGCTGGCCCTGCATCTCCTGTTGGCCAGCCTGAAATCGAGCGGCTCACCCGACGCGTGGCCGAGCTCGAGCGCCGATTGGCAGAAGCTGATCGCGCGGGTGGCCGCGCCAGGCGAGGCAGACCCCCAGGCGCTGGGGCCTGATGCCGCGCTGATCCACGGAATCGCGGCCTATCGCCGGCACGGCTGGTCGCGCGATATCGAAAGTGCCGGCGCGGTCTGGTCGGACGGTGAGACGGTGCTACGGGATTTCGGCGGTGGCGAACATGCGCGAGCAGCGCCGGTTCTCCTGGTTCCCAGCCTGGTCAACCGGGCCAGCATCCTCGACCTGTCCGCCGCACGCTCGATGGCACGCCATCTGGCGGGGGCGGGATTGCGGGTGTTCCTGCTCGATTGGGGCTGGCCCGATGCCGAGGCGCGCACGCTTGATCTGGACGCGCTGATCACCGGCCGCCTGGCCCGCGCCATCGATGCGACGATCGCGCACACCGGCGATGGCGCATCGCGCGTCACCCTGGTCGGCTACTGCATGGGGGGGCTGCTGACCACGGCGGCGGCCCAGCTGCTGCCCGATCGCATAGCCGGTCTCGGATTGCTCGCCACGCCGTGGGATTTTCATGCGGCAGGGCGCGCGGCAGGGCGCGCGACAGGGGAGGATTTCGCCCGCATTCTGGAGGCGTTGGAGCCGGTGATGGCGCATACCGGCACCCTGCCGGTGGATCTGTTGCAGATGATGTTCAGCATCGCGGCCCCACACGCCGTGGGCGACAAATACCGCGCGTTCGGCCAGATGGCGCAGGACACCGACCGGGCGCGACAGTTCGTGGCGATCGAGGATTGGCTGAACGACGGCGTGCCGCTGGCGGCCCCGGTGGCGCGGCAATGCCTGCGTGACTGGTATGGCGCCAACGCCCCCGCCCGCGGCGCCTGGCGGGTGGCGGGGCAGATCGTGGCGCCGCAAAACCTGCGTCTGCCGTGCTTCGCCGCCATCCCCGATCGCGACCGCATCGTGCCGCCGGAAAGCGCGTGGGCGTTGGCGCGGGCCATCCCGGATACCACGGTCGTTACGCCGAAAGCCGGCCATATCGGCATGGTGGCGGGCTATTCCGCCCACCTTGCGTTGTGGGCTCCGTTGGCGGCGTGGGCGAAATCCGTGCCTGCCCGGGCGCCCGGCTTTCGCAAATCGCGGCGGGCCGTTAACGTCGGTCCGTAAGACGGGGCAAACCCGTCAGGGAGAGGCCAGAATGGACGACATCGTCATCGTATCCGCCGCACGCACGCCGGTCGGCAGCTTCAACGGCGCCTTTGCAAGCACGCCCGCCCATGTGCTCGGCACGGTTGCCATCACGGCAGCACTCGCCCGCGCGGGGCTTGAGGCCGCCGCTATCGGCGAGGTGATCCTGGGGCAGGTGCTGACCGCGGGCCAGGGCCAGAACCCCGCCCGCCAGGCCGCCCGCGCGGCGGGTATCCCGGACAGTGCCACCGCGTTCGGCATCAACCAGGTGTGCGGCTCGGGCCTGCGCGCCGTGGCGCTGGCGGCCCAGCAGATCCGCAGCGGCGAGAACGACATCGTCCTCGCCGGCGGCCAGGAAAGCATGAGCATGTCGATGCACGCAGCCTATCTGCGCGCCGGCCAGAAGATGGGCGACATGCAGATGATCGACACCATGATCAAGGACGGGTTGTGGGACGCGTTCTTCGGCTACCACATGGGCACCACCGCGGAGAACGTGGCCAAGGCGTTCCAGATCAGCCGCGAACAGCAGGACGAATTCGCCGTCGCGTCGCAGAACAAGGCCTCCGCCGCGCACAAGGCGGGCCGGTTCGTGAATGAGATCGCGCCGGTCACCATCAAGGGCCGCAAGGGCGACACGGTGGTGGAAGCCGACGAATACATCCGCCATGACAGTTCGATGGAGGTGATGGGCAAGCTACGCCCCGCCTTCAGCAAGGATGGCACGGTCACGGCGGGCAACGCGTCCGGCCTCAACGACGGCGCGGCGGCGATCATCGTGATGTCGGCCAAGGAGGCCGCGCGCCGGGGACTGACACCGCTGGGCCGGATCGCGAGTTTTGCCACCGTGGGCGTGGACCCGTCGGTGATGGGCACCGGGCCGATCCCGTCCAGCCGCAAGGCGCTGGAACGGGCCGGCTGGAAGGCCGCCGATCTTGACCTGGTCGAGGCCAACGAGGCCTTCGCGGCCCAAGCCTGCGCGGTGAACAAGGATATCGGCTGGGACATCGCCAAGGTGAACGTCAATGGCGGCGCCATCGCGATCGGCCACCCCATCGGCGCCTCGGGAGCGCGCATTCTGACCACGCTGCTGCACGAGATGGCGCGGCGCGATGCCAAGAAAGGCCTGGCCACGTTGTGCATCGGTGGCGGCATGGGCGTTGCCATGTGCATCGAGCGCTGAGTCTATGCGCGCGAAGGCTTCGAATGCGTCGCCAGCCTCGCCGTCGTGTCATACGGCCAGGCCGTGACGGACAAGACGTGGGAGCTGGTCTTCACCCCGATGGCGTCACCCGCGTCACTTTGACCCGAGCCGTTGCTGGACGATGCCTTTCCAAGGCGCGTCCGGCGGGGCCTGCGACAGCGCGCGCTCGAACAGGGCGCGCGTCTCGGGCGTGATCAGCCCGTCGGCCTGGGTCTGGGCCTCCGCCGCCTGGGCGGCCAAGGCCGGGTTGAAGCCGGATTGCAGCGCCATTTTCCAGGCAGCCGCCGCCTCGCCGATATGCCCGCGGCTGGCCTCGGCGTTGCCCAACAGCACGTAGCCCTGGCCGGTGATCTCGGCCGCCGGGTCCAGCTCGCCAAGGCGGGCGCGAAGCGTGCTGATCAGCTTTTCGGTCTCGGCGGCGTCCTGCTCGGTGGTGGTGGATCTCTCGCGCACGCCAGACGGCAGCTCCGGCTGGCCGGCCATGAGATAAAGCCCCTCGGCGGCGAGCGGAACCAGAATCAACGCCAGGATCAAGGGGCCTTTGGAGGCCGACCGCGCGGTGTGGTCGCCGATATCGGCCACCGCCAGCAGGCGCCGCTGAACCTCCAGGCGGGCGCCGGCATGCTCGGTGGCGCCGATGCGCCCGGCTTCCAACTCACGGTCCAGTTCTTCCAGCTGTGCGCGGTGAAGCGCCAAAGCGGAATCGCGATGGCCGCGTGGCGCCCGCACGCGCCAGAGCGACAGGGCCAGGGGGATCATCGCCAGGACGGCGAGCGCCCCGAACAACAGAAAAGCCGGATTTATCGCGGGCATGTAAGGTTCAGGTGTCCATCAGGCGTTGCAGCCGCGTGTGTTCGTCCGCGCTCAAAGGCGCCGGGACCGCTTTCGGCGCGCGGCGCATGGCAAAAACTGTGGCGCCGCCGATCAACAGGAACACCAGGGGAGACGCCCAGAGCAGGATCGTGCCGGCGTTCACGGGGGGGCGAAGGCGCACGTAGTCGCCATACCGCGCCACCAGCCAGGCGGTGATCTGCGCCTCGCCCTCGCCGGCCGCCACATGGGTGCGCACGATCTTGCGCAGGTCCCGCGCAAGGTCGGCGCCGCTTTCCTCGATGCTTTCGTTCTGGCACACGAGACAGCGCAACTGCCGGCCGATCTCCACGGCACGGGCCTCCTGCGCTGCGTTGGGCAGCGCCTCGGAGGGGTCGCCGATCGCCGAGGCGGGAGAGACGAACAGCATCGGCGCGGCGAGCAGCAACAGCACCATCAGGCACGCGCGGATCATGCGGTGGCCAGCTTGGTGACGACCGACACCGCCTGTTCCGAAAGCGGGCCGGAATAGCGCCAGCGCACAATGCCGGCGGCGTCGATGATGTAGGTTTCTGGCACCCCGGTCACGCCCCACTCGATGCCCACCTGGCCCGCGAGATCGCGCGCAACGCGGCGATAGGGGTTGCCGTATTTGGTCAGGAAGGCGTCGGTGGCGGGGATCTTGTCTTTGTAGGCGATGCCCCAGATCGGCACGTTCGCCCGGTTCAGCGTCACCAATGTGGCAGCCTCGTCGATGCAGGGCACGCACCAGGACGCGAAGAAGTTCAGCACCACCGGGCGTTTGAGCACCAGGATATCGGCGCGGCCGAAGCCTTCCAGGGCGAAATCCGGCAAGGGCTTGTCGATCATCTGGCTGGGAATGCCGCGCGGGTCGAAGCTGCCGGTCCGCATGCCACGCAGCATCGCCCAAAACGAGGCACCGCCGATGGCTGCCACACCCAACGGCGTCAGTAGCAACAGCCGCCGGTTCATGTCCGGCTCAAGGCCGTGGGAGCGGCGGCGCGGGTGGGGGCGGCGATGCGCAGGCGCCGATCGGCCAGCGAGCAGAAGCCGCCCATCGCCATGATCAGCGCGCCGAGCCAGATCCAGGGCGCCAGCGGGTTCATGTGCAGCCGCAGAACCGCCGCGCCGTCGCGTTCCTCACCCAGCACCGCGTAGAGATCGCGCACGAAGTTGGTGCTGATCTTGGCTTCGGTGGTGGTCATGGTCTGGGTGGTGAAGGCGCGGCGCTCCGGCGACAGGGTCACGATGGGCGCACCGTCCCGGCTCACCTCGATGGTGGCGACGCGGGCGTTGTAGTTCGAGCCTTTCGCGTCGTGCATGCCGGCGAGATGCCAGTCATAGCCCGCCACCTGCACGGTCTCGCCGGGCCGGACGAGCACCACCTGCTCCACCGTCATGGACATGCCGGCAAGGCCCGCGACCGTCACGCCGAGACCGGCATGGCCCAGCGTGGTGCCGAAGGTGGAGAGCTTGAGGGCGAACAGCCGGGCCACGCTGTTGCCGAGCGGCACGCGAAACAGGCGGACGCGCTCGATGATTTCAGCGAGCGCGCCAAAGATCATCCACGCGGCGGCCCCCATCGCAAGCGCCGGCACCGCCTTCATGCCCAGGCTGGCGAACAGACCGGCGGCGAGCGCCACGAGCGCCACCCACCACAGCCGGACCAAGGCCGGGCCGAGCGTGGCGCGTTTCCACGACAGCATCGGCGCCACCGCCATCGCGCCGAACACCGGGGCGGCCAACGGCAGCACGGTGGCCTGGAAGAAGGGCGGACCCACCGAGATCTTCATGCTCATCAGCAGGTCGGCAAACAGCGGGTAGAGCGTGCCGGTCAGCACCACGGCGGCGATCGAGCACAGCAGAATGTTGTTCAGCACCAGCGCACCCTCACGCGAGATGGGTGCGAACAGGCCGGAACTGCCGAGCGTCGGCGCCCGCAGCGCAAAAATGAGAAGCGAGCCGCCGATGATGAGCGCCAACAGGCCCAGGATGAACACCCCGCGCGCGGGGTCGTTGGCGAAGGAGTGAACGGAGTTGAGAATGCCCGATCGCACCAGAAAGGTACCGGAAAGCGAGAGTGCGAAGGTCCCGATGGCGAGCAGCACCGTCCAGGTCTTCAGCGCTTCCCGCTTTTCCACCACGATGGCGGAATGCAGCAAAGCGGTGCCGGTCAGCCAGGGCAGCAGCGAGGCGTTCTCAACGGGGTCCCAGAACCAGTAGCCGCCCCAGCCGAGCACGTAGTACGACCACCACGATCCCAGGGCGATTCCGCTGGTGAGGAAGCACCAGGCCGCGAGCGTCCAGGGGCGCACCCAGCGTCCCCAGGCGGCGTCGATCCGGCCTTCGAGAAGCGCTGCCACGGCAAACGCGAACGGCACCGCGAAGCCCACATATCCGAGATAGAGAATAGGCGGGTGCGAGGCCAGGCCGGGGTCCTGCAGCAGCGGATTCATGTCCCGCCCGTCGAGCGGCGGCGGCCAGATGCGGGCGAAGGGGTTGCTCTCGATGAGGGTGAACAGCTCGAACCCGAACGCGGTGAAGCCCAGAATGCCGATCACGCGGGCGCGCAGGCTGGCCGGAAGCGGGCCGCCGAACAACGCCACGGCGCCGCCGCAGACCGACAGGATGAGGCACCAGAACAGGATGGAGCCTTCGTGGCTGCCCCAGGCGCCGGTGATCTTGTAAAGCAACGGCTTCAGCGTGTGGCTGTTCTCGGCGATGTTCTGCACCGAAAAATCGTCGGTGACGCTGACCCACACGAGGCAGGCGAACGACGCGGCGAGCCCGATCAACTGGCCGAGCGCCAGCGCGGGGGCCGCCTGCATCAGCCGGGCATTGCCGCGATGCGCGCCCCAAAGCGGCAGGATGGCCTGGGCCACGGCAAACGCGATGGCCAGCGCAAGGGCGAAATGGCCGAGTTCGGGAATCATCCGCCGACCTTTCCGGGTGGGGTCTGAAGCGAGGACGTGTTGGCCTTCGCGGCGTTCCAAAGGGCCGCCGCCGGGGGCGCACCCTGCTCCGGCTTCCAGCCGGTTTTCTTCAACTCGTCCGCCATGTCGCCGGGCATGTAGTTCTCATCGTGCTTGGCCAGAACCTCCTGCGCGGCGAAACTCCCATCCGCGCGCATCTTGCCGAGCGTGACAACGCCCTGGCCCTCGCGGAACAGGTCGGGGAGGATGCCGACATATTCCACGCTCACGCTGGCGACGCCGTCCGACACGCGAAACCGCACGGCGGGGCGATTGGCGTCTTGAAAGCGCTGCAGGCTGCCGGACTCCACCATGCCGCCGAGCCGGAAATTGCGGTCGGCCTTGGGCGCGTTGGTGGCGATCTTCGAGGGCACGATGAACAGCTCGCCGGTGGCGCGGAAGGCCTGGAACACCAGCACGGTGGCCGAGCCCAGGCCAATAACGCAGCCGAGAACAAGGATCAGCCGCCGATTCTTGCGGGTCATTTGCGGTGCTCGCGCGGGTCGATCTCAGCCAGCCGGGCGCGGGCTTTGCGGGAGCGCAGCACGCAATCGGCGCAAAGCCACACAACAACCACAACGGTCAGCCCGTACGACGCCACGATGAAGGGCAGATGCGTCATGCCTCAGCCCGAACCTGCGCCAAGGTGAGCGCCCGGATGCGGCGTTCCATCACGGCGGCACGGGTGCGGGCGGTCACGATGGCGGCGAACCCGAACATCCCTCCGAGCGCGCAGAGCAGCAGCGGCCACAGCATGGCCGGCGCCATGGAGGGAGCGCCGGTGAGCGTGATGCTGGCGGGCTGGTGCAGGGTGTTCCACCAGTTCACCGAGTATTTGATGATCGGCAGATTGACCACGCCCACGAGAGCCAGAATCGCGCCGGCACGATAGCCGCGCTGAGGATCGTCGAACGCACGCACCAGGGCGATATGGCCGCAATAGAGAAAGAACAGCACGAGCACGGAGGTCATCCGGGCGTCCCACACCCACCAGGCGCCCCACATGGGCTTGCCCCACAGGCTGCCGGTGGCCAGGCACAACGCGGTGAAGGCGGCACCCACCGGGGCGATCTCAGCGGCGGCGAGATCGGCCAGCGGGTGACGCCACACCAAGGAGGCCAGCGAGGCCGCCGCCAGCATCGCGTAGCCGGACGACGCCAGCCAGGCGGCGGGCACATGCACATACATGATCCGCACTGCGTCCCCCTGCTGCCAGTCCGCCGGCGACAAGGTCAGGCCCCAGATCATCCCCAGGGCGGTAAGGGCCACGCCAATGGTCGCCACATACGGCAACACCCGGCCCGAGAGCCGCAGAAAGCGGCCTGGATTGGCGAAGCGGTGCAGGTTTCGGCCTGTCACGCTGTCGGGCAGAGGGGCGGTGGGAGAAGGGGCTGTGTTCACACTGGTCATATAGGCTTGGTGCCACAATCTTTGAAGCTTTCCCCCGATCCTCTAATCTTTCTTCACCTCACACAAGGACACACGGATGCCCGCCTACTGGCTTGTGAAATCGGAGCCCGACGTCTTCGGCTGGGACCAGCAGGTGGAAAACGGGGTGGAGCCCTGGACAGGGGTGCGCAACCACATGGCGCGCGCCAACCTGGAGGCGATGAAAAAGGGCGATCTGGCGTTCTTCTACCACTCCAACATCGGCAAGGAGATCGTGGGCGTGGTGGAGGTGGTGCGCGAGGCCTACCCCGATCCCTCCGCCGATCCGCCAAAGAAGCTGGCCGATGGCAGCCCGGGCAAAGCCTGGATGTGCGTGGACATGAAGGCGGTGGCACCTATGCCGCGGTTCGTGACGCTGGCGGAGGTGAAGTCCGATCCCGCGCTTGCGGATCTGGCGCTGGTGAAGTTCTCCCGCCTGTCGGTGGCGCCGGTCTCGGCCGCGCACTGGGCCCATATCTGCAAGCTGGGTGGCTACAAGAAGCCGAAAAGCGCCGCATGAACCGTGTGCTGGGGCGGGCGGACGCGATCGCCGATGGCGCGTCGAAAAGCTATCGCCCCGCCAAGGGCGGGTTCACCGGGCTGTTCGCCGTGCGCCAGGGCGAGGCGGTGACGATCTACGTCAATGCCTGCCCGCATCTGGGCGTGCCGTTGGATGGGGCGCCCAATCGCTTCCTGTCCACCGATGGCCGCCACGTCGTGTGCTCGATGCACGGCGCCCAGTTCGACATCGCCACCGGGCTGTGCCTGCAGGGGCCATGCGCCGGGGACCGGCTGGAGGCGGTGGCGTTCCAGATCGTGGAAGGTGACATCGTGGTGAACGCGGCGGCCGGGCTTTAGGCGCGGGGCAAGACCGGCTATGTTGCATGCAACGAAGCGCCAAATGCGCTCGCGGAGGGAACGGACCGGCGGCTGCCCGTGGGTCTGGACCTGAATTCAGGGAGCCAAAAAATAATGTCCGAAACGCTTTTCCCGATCCTGCCCGAGATCGCGGCGCATGCGCATGTGTCCGCGGCGCAGTACGACCGCCTCGTGGGAGATGCGGCGGCGGACCCGCGGGCGTTCTGGGCCGAGGAATGCAAGCGGATCGCGTGGATGACGCCGCCGACCAAGATCCTGTCGGGCGATTTCACCGGCGACGTGCGGGTGAAATGGTTCGAGGACGGCACGTTGAACGCCTCGGTCTCGTGCCTGGACAGGCATCTGGCAAAACGCGGCGATCAGGTGGCCATCATCTGGGAAGGTGACAATCCCGACAGCTCGCTGAAGGTCACGTATCGGGAGTTGCACGCCCAGGTCTGCAAGCTTGGCAACGTGCTGCGCGATCTCGGCGTGAAGAAAGGCGACCGTGTGTGCCTGTATCTGCCGATGGTGGTGGAGGCCGCCGTGGCGATGCTGGCCTGCGCGCGCATCGGCGCCGTTCACACCATCGTCTTTGCGGGCTTCTCGCCGGAGAGCCTGGCGCAGCGGATGCAAGATGCCGGGGTGGCGGTGCTGATCACCGCCGATGAAGGCCGCAGGGGCGGGCGGACGGTTCCGTTGAAGGCCAATGCCGACGCGGCGCTGAAAACGTGCCCGGATGTGGCGCATGTGGTGGTGGTGGCCGTGACCGGCGGTGCGGTGGCGATGCAGGATGGCCGCGACGTCGATTACGCCACGCTGGTGGCCAAGGCCTCGGCTGAGTGTGCGCCAGAGGAAATGAACGCCGAGGACCCGCTGTTTATTCTCTACACGTCCGGCAGCACCGGCAAGCCGAAGGGGGCGCTGCACACCACCGCCGGCTACATGGTCTGGGCCAGCTACACGCACGAGATCGTGTTCGACTATCAGGAAGGCGAGATCTACTGGTGCACCGCCGATGTGGGCTGGGTCACCGGCCACAGCTACATCGTGTACGGGCCGCTCGCCAACGGCGCCACGTCGCTGATGTTCGAGGGGGTGCCCACCTATCCGAGCGCCAGCCGGTTCTGGCAGGTGGTGGACAAGCACCAGGTGAACATCTTCTACACGGCGCCCACGGCCATCCGCGCCCTCATGCGCGATGGCGACGGGCCGGTGAAATCCACGTCCCGCAAGTCGCTGCGCATCCTGGGCAGCGTGGGCGAGCCGATCAATCCGGAGGCGTGGCTCTGGTATCACCGGGTGATCGGCGACAGCCGCTGCCCGATCGTGGACACCTGGTGGCAGACCGAGACGGGCGGGCTGATGATCGCGCCGCTGCCGGGTGCCATCGCGTTGAAACCCGGCTCCGCCACCAAGCCGTTGCCCGGCGTGCAGGTCACGCTGGTGGACCAGCAAGGCGCTGTTCTCAGCGGCGCCACGGATGGTCTGCTGTGCATCTCCGCGCCGTGGCCGGGCATGATGCGCACGATCTTCGGCGATCATGAGCGGTTCATCCAAACATATTTCTCAACCTTCCCGGGCCTGTATTTCACCGGCGACGGCGCACGGCGAGACACGGACGGCTATTACTGGATCACCGGCCGCGTGGACGACGTGATCAACGTGTCCGGCCATCGCATGGGCACGGCGGAGGTCGAAAGCGCCCTGGTGGCGCATCCCAGCGTGTCTGAAGCGGCCGTGGTGGGGTTCCCGCACGAGATCAAGGGCCAGGGCATCTACGCCTATGTCACGCTGAAAACCGGCATCGAACCCACCGACGCGCTACGCAAGGAGCTGGTGGCCTGGGTGCGCAAGGAGATCGGGCCGATCGCATCGCCCGATGCGATCCAGTGGGCGCCGGGTTTGCCGAAAACCCGTTCGGGCAAGATCATGCGGCGTATCCTGCGCAAGATCGCGGCCAACGAAACGGATGGGCTGGGCGACACATCCACCCTGGCGGACCCTGGTGTGGTCAGCGAGCTGATCGATAATCGCGTGGGGTAGCGTGGGCGGTCAGCCCTTTCGCAAGGCCACCCAGGCGCCGCCCAGCATGAGCGCCATGCCCACGGCATCGACGGGATGCAACGGCTCGCCGTTGATGGCAAGGCCGAGCAGAACGGCGATGATCGGTGAGATGAAGGCGTAGCTGCCTGCCTTGGTGGCGCCCCAGTCGCGCACCAGCACCAGGAACATGGTCGACGCGCCGATGGCGGCGGGGCCGACCAGGAACAGCCACGACCCCCAGGCTGCCCAGCCCCAACGCAGATCCAGCGCCGCCACCGCCCCCGGCTCGAACGCGATCGAGCCGGCCAGGAGCATGACGCCCCCCACGATGTTGATGAAGCCCGCGAGCATGAGGGGAGACATCGTGCGCAGCAGCGGGCGTGCCAGCACGGAGCCCAGTGAATAGGTGAGCGTGCCGAGCACGATGCCGAGCGCGCCAAGCAACACCAGGCCGTCCAGCCGCCCCACCAGGGCCGCGGGGCCAAACAGCGTGAAGATGCCGATCACACCCAGCGCCATCGCCAGGATCAGCCGCTTCGTCACCCGCTCCTGACGCATCGCCACGGCAAAGCCCAGCAGGGTGAGCGGTGTCAGCGCGCAGTTGATGACGGCGCCAAGCCCGCTGCCGACATAGCGCAGCGCATAGAGCATCAGAATCTGGTTGCTGGTGATCAGCAGCAGCGCCACGACGAGAACACGCTGGCCAAGCTGCCAGGGCAGCCGAAGCCGGCCCTCCCGCAGCCGCACGATGGAAAGCAGGATGCAGCCGGCAACGATCCAGCGCGTGCCCGCGAACAGCGCCGGCGGTACCACGGCCGTGCCGGTTTTCATGGCGATCCAGGTGCTGCCCCAGACCACGCAAACCACCGCGAACAGCAACTGCAAACGAAGGGCCGGCTTCATGCCGAAAACCGTAGCAGCCCCGCCAGATCGTCCCACCCATAGGCCACGCAGGGCAGCGTCCACGTGCCGCGTTGTTCGGTGCGCGCGCCGATCACGGTGCCGCCGAGATGGTCGTAGAAGCGGCATGCCGCCGTGTTCGCGCTGGCCACCCAAAGGGCGGCGCTGGTGATCTCTCGGTCGCGCAGGTTCCCGGCCATGGCGGCCATCAGGCGGCGGCCGTGGCCGTGTCGTTGCGCTTCGCCGAGCAGATAAAGCGTGTAGATCTCGCCTTGCTGCGGCAGGGCGTCGTCACGATTGGGGCCGGCTGCGGCGAATCCAAGCAGACGGGCGCCGTCGCGGAGAACGAACACGCCGCCCTCGGTGGTGATGACGCGGTGCCAGCGTTCCGCCCGCGCCGCGGGGTTGAGGCTGGCCAGAACGTCGTCCGGCACGATGCCGCGATAGGTTTCGTGCCAGGCCAGCACATGCACGATGCCGATGGCGCGCGCATCCGCCGCGGTCGCGGGCGCGATGATCAAAGGCCGCGCGCGGCCTGAACAAAAGCGCGGCCGCGCGCGGCCTGGATAAAGGCGCGTATGCGGTCCGGGTCCTTCACGCCCGCCGCGGATTCAACGCCGGACGCCACGTCCACTGCAGGGGCGCCGGTGACGCGTATGGCGGCGGCGACGTTGTCTGGGGTGAGCCCGCCGGCCAGCAACCAGTCGAACTCAGGCTTCCATCCGCGCAGCACGTCCCAGTCGAACGCGGTGGCGTTGCCGCCGGGCCGGGTGGCGTCCTTGGGTGGTTTGGCCTCGATGAGAAGTGCGGTGGCACCGTTGGCGGAGATGGGCAGATCGGCGGCGGTGGCCACGCCCACGGCGCGCCAGACGGCGATGCCGGTCCTGGCCTGGATCTCCGCCACGCGGTCAGCCGTGGCATAAAGCTGCAGGATATCGGGCCTGAGCGCCAAGATAACGCTGTCCACCAGCGCGTCATCTGGTTCAACGAGAAGTGCCACGCGTGAGGGGCCGCCCGGCCTTCGCGCGGACAGGGCGGCGGCCTGTGGAGGCGTCACGAAGCGGGGCGATTTGGCGAAGAAGTTGAAGGCGACGTAATCGGCGCCGCAATCCACGGCTGCATCGAAGCCCGCCGCGTCGTTCAGGCCGCAGATCTTGATGCGGGTCATGCGACCACTTGGGCGGCCAGTTCGGCCAGTTCGGCAGCGATGGCGGCGGCGGCGGCGGCGGGGTCCGGGGCGGTGGTGAGGGGGCGGCCCACCACCAGCCAGTCCGCCCCCGCCTGTGCCGCCTCGGTGGGTGTCATGGTGCGCGCCTGGTCGCCCTGCGCGCTGCCGACGGGGCGGATGCCGGGAACCACGAGAACGGGGGCTGGGCCGATTGCGGCACGCAGCATCGCCACCTCATGCGCGCTGCAAACCAAGCCATCGGCGCCGGCATCGAGCGCTAAGCGTGCCAGCCGCATCACCTGCTGACGTGGGCCGCCGGCCACGCCGGTGGCGTGCAGCGCCTCGGCATCCAGGCTGGTGAGCACCGTGACGGCCAGCAGAACAGGCCGTGCATCGCCCGCCTGGTCCGCCGCGGCGCGGGCGGCGGCGATCATCGCAGACCCGCCCGCCGCATGCAGCGTGAGCATCGCCGGGCGAAGCGGCAGAACGGCGCGCACGGCGCCGGCCACGGTGTTGGGGATGTCGTGAAGCTTCAAATCCAGAAACACCGGCCGGTGACCCATCAGGCGCGCGCTCTCGATGCCGTTGGCCAGGAAGAACTCCAGCCCGAGCTTGATCATGCCGCAATGCGGCGCAACCATGCCCGCCCAGGCCAGCGCCTGCTGCGGATCGGTGGTGTCGAGAGCGGCGATGAGCCCGGTCACGCGTCAGATGCCGTCAGGCCGGCCGTGGCAGCGCCGTCACCACGCCGCCGCTGATGGCCTGCATCTGATGGGGGGTCTGCAACGTTGAACCCGTCTTCTGTGCGGCTTGTGCGGCGTTGACGCGGGCCTTCAGTTCAACGACCTGCGCCTCCAGCATCTTCACGGCGTGCTCGGCCCGTCGCGCACGCAGACGGGCGCCCACGGCGGACAGCCACAGCAACAAGGCGCCCAGCACGAACGACACGGCCATGGCCAGCAGCACGGTGATGGACAACGGGATATCGATCGTCGTGTCGGTGGGCCACAGCCCCAGATGCACCGGCTGCGGGTTGGACAGCGCGAACAGCACCAGCAAGAACAGCAACGGCGCGAAGATTATGGCGCGGATCATGGGTTATCTCTCCGTGGCGCGATCAGGCGACCGCGGAGGGCTTGCCCCGGTTTACCCGCTCGCGCAGTTCCTTGCCTGCCTTGAAGAACGGCACGACCTTTTCGTCAACAGGAACCGCCTCACCGGTGCGCGGGTTCCGCCCGGTGCGGGCATCGCGCTTTTTAATGGTGAAGGCGCCGAAGCCGCGCAATTCAACGCGTTCGCCCCGTGACAGGGCGGCGCTGATCTCATTGAAGATGGTCGCAACGATGGTCTCGACGTCGCGTGCCAGAAGATGCGGGTTGGCCGCCGACAGTTCCGCGATCAGTTCCGATTTCGTCACGCCTCAACGCCCCTTGTGCCGCCCGGCGAGAGGCTGACAGAGGGTTTTCCCGCCGTCAATAGCAACCCCTTGATACCGCAGGGTTTTCAGTCGCCCTCAATGAAACAGGCGGCGCCATGGGGGCGCCGCCTGTTGCTTTACGGACGATCCCGAACCTTGCGGCCCGGGGTGGCCGATCGATCAGCTGTCCTGCTGGTTCCGGCGACGGATCGCGGCCCCCAGGATATCGCCCAGCGACGCGCCGCTGTCGGACGTGCCGAACTCGGCGATCGCGATCTTGTCTTCCTCGATTTCCTTGCCCTTGATGGTCAAGGAAAGCTTCCGAGACGCCCGATCCACCGCCACGATGCGGGCATCGACCTTCTCGCCAACCGAGAAACGATCCGGACGCTGCTCGCCCTTGTCACGCGAAAGCTCGGCGCGGCGGATGAAGCCGGTAAGAACGTCGTCCACCTTCACCTCGATGCCGTTGGTCTGCACCGCCGTCACCACGCAGGTGACGATGTCGCCCTTGTGGACGCGGTCCAGAACGCTGGCGGCCGGATCGTCATGCAGCTGCTTCACACCGAGCGAGATGCGCTCCTTCTCCACATCGACGTCGAGCACCTTCGCCTTGATGATGTTGCCCTTGTCGAACTTCGCCATCGCCAGCTCGCCGGCCTCGTCCCACGACAGGTCGGACATGTGAACCATGCCGTCGATGTCCGCGCCGATGCCGATGAACAGGCCGAATTCCGTGATGTTGCGGATTTCGCCCTCGACCACGCTGCCGACCGGATGCGCCTCGATGAACTCTTCCCACGGGTTCTGCTGAACCTGCTTCAGGCCCAGCGAGATGCGGCGCTTCGAGCTGTCGACGTCGAGCACAAGAACCTCGACCTCCTGGCTGGTGGCGACGATCTTGCCCGGATGGACGTTCTTCTTGGTCCACGACATCTCGCTGACATGCACGAGACCTTCCACGCCCGGCTCCAGCTCCACGAAGGCGCCGTAGTCGGTGATGTTGGTGACGCGACCGGAATACTTCGCACCAGGCGGATATTTCGCGGTCACACCCTCCCACGGATCTGCCTCGAGCTGCTTCATGCCCAGGCTGATACGCTGCGTCTCGGAGTTGAAGCGGATCACCTGCACCTTGACGGGCATGCCGATCTGCAAGGCTTCGGACGGGTGGTTGATGCGGCGCCAGGCGATGTCCGTCACGTGCAGCAGGCCATCGACGCCGCCGAGGTCCACGAACGCGCCGTAATCGGTGATGTTCTTGACCACGCCGTCGAGGATCATGCCTTCCTTGAGGCCCTGGATCAGCTCGCTGCGCTGCTCGGCGCGCGTCTCCTCCAGCACGGCGCGGCGGGAAACCACGATGTTGCCGCGCGCGCGGTCCATCTTGAGGATCTGGAACGGCTGCGGCGTGCCCATCAGCGGGCCCACGTCGCGCACCGGGCGGATATCCACCTGGCTGCCGGGCAGGAAGGCGACCGCGCCGCCGAGATCGACGGTGAAGCCGCCCTTGACGCGGCCATAGATCGTGCCGTTGACGCGCTGGGTCTGCTCGAACGCCTTCTCGAGGTTG
>JANYFG010000120.1 GCA_025362815.1 Rhodospirillales bacterium | reverse complement strand
GGTGCTGGCGGCCGGCGCGCTGCAACGCCTCATGGTGCACGAGATCGCGCATTGCCTGCGCCGGGCCGCCATCGGCTACGACCACAATCTGGGCGATGCCCTGGTGAGCGAAGGGCTGAGCGGCCACTTCACCCATCAGTGCCTCGGCACGCCGCCGGAACGGTGGGAGAAAGCGCTGACCCCGGCGCAGCTTGCCGAATGGCTGCCCCGCGCGCGCGCCGGGGCCGAGGGCGCCTACGACCACAATGCCTGGTTCTATGGCCGTGGCGCCCAGCCGATGTGGGCCGGCTATACGGTGGGGTTCATGCTGGTGGGGCGCTACCTGGCCGCGCATTCCGGCGATAGCGCCGTCACGCTCCTCGGCATCCATGCCGGCCGGATGCTGCGCGATGCCTGGCCTGACATTTCCGCTGACATATGAATATTCATTAACTATGATGACGGTCTCATTGCAGGAGGCCCGAATGGATCATCCGCTGCCCACGGCGACGCTCGACGCGCCGATCTTCGACCCGCGCGCCTTCCGGCTGACGCCACTGGAGAGCGAGCTGACCGCCCGCGCACGCGAATTTGGTGCCCGCGTGCTGGCGCCGCGCGCCGCGCGCTGGGACCGTGAAGCCGCCTTCCCGATCGACAACTACCGCGACATGCACGCCGAGGGCTGGCTCGGCATTTGCATTCCCACCGCCGAGGGCGGGCTGGGCGCCGATTTCCGTGCCTATTGCCTGGCCGCGGCCGAATTCGGCCGGCACTGCGGCGCGACCGCCTTGACCTGGAACATGCACGTCTGCTCCACCCTATGGACTGGCCTGCTGACCGATGACCTGGAGATGGATCCGCCTACCCGCGCCGCGCACCAGGCCCGACGCGGCACGCATTCCCGGCGCATCCTGGAGGAAGGCGCGATCTACTCGCAGCCCTTCTCCGAGGGCGGCGCGGCCGCCGCCGGCGCCGCCGCCTTCGGCACCACGGCCACGCGCGTCGAGGGCGGCTTCCTGGTCAACGGCAAGAAGATTTTTGCGAGTTTGTCCGGCCACGCCAACCAATACGGCATCCTCTGCACCGACATCACCGACGGCACAGCGTCGCGCCGCAACACGCTCTATCTCGCGGTACCGGCCGATGCGCCGGGCGTCACGGTCGCGGGCGAGTGGGACCCGCTGGGCATGCGCGGCACGGTCAGCCGCAACTTGCTCTTCCAGGACGTCTTCGTGGCCGAGGATGCCGCTCTGATGCCGTCCGGGCTCTACTTTCAGGCCGCCACTCGTTGGCCGCACATGTTCCTCACCCTCAGCCCGACCTATATGGGCTTGGCGCAGGCCGCTTTCGATTTCACCGTGCGCTACCTGCGTGGCGAAATGCCGGGCACGCCGCCCGTGAAGCGCCGCATGTATCCCACCAAGCAGATCGCGGTGGCCGAAATGCGCGTCATGCTGGAACAGACCAAGGCGCTGTGGTTCCAGACCATTTCGGAAGCCGGACCCGACCCGTCGAAGGAATCCATGCTGCGCGCACTGGCCGCGCAGAACACCGTCATGGAGAACGCCAACGCCATCGCCATCAAGGCCGTCCGTACCTGCGGAGGCCAGGCCATGCTGAAGTCGCTCGCGCTCGAGCGGATCTACCGCGACAGCCGGTGCGGTTCGCTGATGCTGCCCTGGACGGCCGAGCTGTGCATCGACCGCATCGGCCGCGACAGCCTGTATGAGCGTGGCGAAACCGACGAATAGCGCCGATAGTCGCGCATGAGCGCCAAGATCATCGCCTTCCCGTCACGCCCGCGCCTGGTGCCGCAGCCGCCGGCGCCGACGCTGTGGTCGGCTTTCGAGGAGCGCGTCGCCCGCAACCCACGCAAGCGTGCGGTGCGCGACGCCGATGGCTCGATGACCTATGTGGAACTGCTGAACCTGTCGGCGCAGCTCAGCCGCATTTTTCTGCGCGAGGCCGAGAAACAGCCCCGCCGCCGCAACATCGGCATGCTGGGGCAGAACAGCGCGGTGCACCTCGCCACCCTGCTGGGCTGCGCCCGGGCGGGGCTGGCGATGGTGCCGATCAACTGGCGCCTGGCCGAGGAGGAGTGGTGCTGGCAGGCGCGCGACGCGGCGATGTGCGCGGTGGTGGAAGGCTTCGGCCACCGCATGCCGGAAGACTTCCTGATCGCCGACGAGATCAGCGCCATCGGCCAATCCTCCATCCGCATGCTGCCGCGCGAGCCGGTGGCCGGCGCCGAGCTGGGCAGCCCCGACGCCACCGCGTTGATCGGCTACACCTCCGGCACCACCGGCCGGCCGAAGGGGGCGATGCTGAGCCAGGCCGGCCTGCTGGCCAATGCGCGCAACAGCCAGGCGCTGTTCGAGATCACCGCCGATGACCGGGTGCTGACCATGCTGCCGATGTTCCATGTCGGCGGGCTGAACATCCAGACGGTGCCGGCGCTGCTGGCCGGCGCCGAGATCATCCTGCACCAGAAATTCGACGCCGAGAGCTTCTTCGACGCGCTGACCCAGCACCGGCCGACGCTGACATTGCTGGTTCCCGCCGTCATGAAGGCGCTGGTCTCGCATCCGCGCTGGGCCAGTGCCGACCTGTCATCGCTGCGCGCCGCCGGCGCCGGGTCCTCGGTGGTGCCGCTCGATCTGATCGAGGCCTTTCAGTCGCGCGGTGTGCCCATCCAACAGGTTTATGGCAGCACCGAAACGGCGCCCATCGCCATCGCCCAGTCGCGCGAGGATGCGATGGTGGCGCCGGGGTCGATCGGCCGGCCGGTGGGGGACTCCGCGGCGCGGCTGGGGGCTGGCGGCGAGATTCAGTTGCGCGGGCCCAACCTCATGAGCGGCTATCTGAACGACCCGGTGGCGACGGCCGCCAGCTTCGAGGACGGCTGGTTCAGGAGCGGCGACATCGGCCGGGTCGATGCGGAGGGCCGCTGGTGGTTCACCGACCGGTTGAAGCACCTGATCATTTCCGGCGGCGAAAACGTGTCGCCAGCCGAGGTGGAGCGAGTGCTGGCGGCGATGCCGGGGGTTGTGGAGTGCGCCGTGATCGGCAAGCCGGATGCGAAATGGGGCGAGGTGCCGTTGGCCGTGGTGGTGGCGGGGCCGGGTTTCAACGCGGCGGCGGTCCTGGCGGGTTTCGAGGGCCAGCTGGCGCGCTTCAAGCAGCCGCGCGAGGTGGTGCTGGTGGAGGCGTTGCCGCGGACGGCGCTGGGGAAGGTCAATCTGCCGGCATTGCGGGAGCTCCTTCTAGACTAACCCGGTGCTTCTGGCGGTGGCGCTCCTTGTTGGCCTGAACGGCATAGGAACACACGGGCCAGAGCGTGACTGGCACCGCGGGCGCTTTCAGCGGCTTGGCGATGAACTGAATGCCCGCGCCACAGCGCTGCTGTGGCGCCTGCCTATCGGCCCATGAAAAAGGCGGCGGAGGTCACCCCCCGCCGCCTGTCAGGACACGGTGCGGGTCAGCGGCCGCTGACCTCCTCCGCGTTGATGTCGTTATCCTTGCTCTCGCGCACGAACAGGATGCCGATGACGGCGCAGACCACCGCGATCACGATCGGGTACCACAGGCCGTAATAAACATCGCCGGTCTGGGCGATCATCGCGAATGCCGTTGCCGGCATCAAACCGCCGAACCAGCCATTGCCGATGTGGTAAGGGAGCGACATCGAGGTGTAGCGGATGCGAGTGGGGAACATTTCCACCAGCGCCGCGGCGATCGGGCCATAGACCATGGTCACGTAGATCACCAAAATCGTCAGGATGACGATCAGCACCGCCGGCTGTCGCCGAAAGACGTCGAAGGGGCCGGTCATCCGCACCACTTCGGGGTTGGCCGCAGTTGGGTAGTTCACCGCTCTCAGCAGTGGCGCGATCTGCGCATTGATCTGCGCTGCGGTGCCGGCGATCGTCACGGTCGGCTGGTTGCCGACGGTCAAAGTGACCGTCTCACCGGCCACGTTTTCGACCCGGTAGTTCACGGAGGCGCGTGCCAGCGCCGCCTTTGTCAGGTCACAGGGCTGGCTAAAGGTTGCGGTGTTGGTCGGGTTGAACTGGAAGGAGCAGCGGGCCGAGTCGGCCCGTACCACGACGTTGATATCCTGATGCGCCGTGGCCAGCGCCGGGTTGGCCACTTGGCTCATCATATGGAACAGCGGAAAATAGGTGACCGCGGCCAGGAGCATGCCGCCGATAATGATCGGCTTGCGGCCGATCTTATCCGACAACCAGCCGAACAGCACGAAGCCGCCCGAGCCCAGCAGCAGCGACCAGGCGATCAACATGTTCGTGGTGAAGGGGTCCACCTTCAGCACCGTGCCCATGAAGAACAGCGCGTAGAATTGTCCGGTGTACCAGACCACCGCCTGACCCATCACCAGACCAAGCAGCGCCAGCAGCGCCACTTTGGCATTCTTCCATTGGCCGAAGGCTTCGCTCAGCGGCGCCTTGGAGCCGGTGCCCTCTTCCTTCATTTTCGTGAAGGCGGGGCTTTCCTGCATTTGCAGCCGAATCCAGATCGATATTCCGACCAGCACCGCCGAAAGCAGGAACGGCACCCGCCAGCCCCAGGTCTTGAAGGCGATGTCAGGGTCGGGAAGGTTGGCGTCGCGCAGCACCGCCTGGGTGCCCAGGATGACCAACAGGGACAGGAAGAGACCCGCCGTTGCAGTGACCTGAATGAAGCTGGTGTAAAAACCACGCTTACCGTGCGGCGCGTGCTCGGCCACGTAGGTGGCCGCGCCGCCATACTCGCCGCCGAGTGCCAGCCCTTGCAGGCATCGCAACGCGATCAGCAACACCGCCGCGGCGATGCCGATGTCCGCGCTGCCCGGCAACAGGCCGACCGCGAAGGTCGCGGCACCCATGATGACGATGGTCACGAGGAAAGTGTATTTGCGGCCGACGAGATCGCCCAACCTGCCGAACACAAGTGCGCCGAAGGGCCGGACGATGAAGCCCGCGGCGAAAGCCAGCAGCGCAAAGATCGTTCGCGTCGACTCAGGGAACAGCGACTGTCCGTCGGGGCCCAAGGGATTGAAGAAGTTGGCGCCGATCACCGCTGCCAAGGAGCCGAACAGGTAAAAATCATACCATTCGAAAACAGTACCCAGCGAGGAGGCGAGAATCACCTTCCGCTCTTCCGCGGTCATGGGGCGATCTGGCGCCTCCTTCCCAGCGTGCATCGATGCTGATGACATAGTCTTGAAATCCCCCGTTTTTCGAACCGCGTTGACCACGGCCCATAATCACACGCTGTGCGCGATTTCACACGGACGTGTCACCTGCGCAATCCTATGAGACTACCATTCGTTGGCGGCATTGCATTTCGGTCACAGCCCACCCAGGGATTTCGTGGGATGACGCGATTGTCCGGTCAGGGTATTCCTCGCCCAGACATCCTCAGCAAGGCCGCCATGCCGCTCGACAACCCTGCCCGCCCAGCCGGCTTCGCCTTCAGCACGATGTTTCCGCTGGCCGAAGACACCACCCCCTATCGCAGGCTGGAAATCCCGGGGGTTTCCACCATCCAGGTCGAAGGCAGGACGGTGCTCAAGGTGGCGCCGTCGGCGTTGGAGGAGCTGGCCCGGGTGGCCTGCCATGAAGTGTCGCACTTGCTGCGGCCCGCCCACCTGCAGCAGTTGGCCGGCATCCTGAAGGATCCTGAGGCCAGCCCGAATGACCGTTTTGTAGCGCTCGACCTGCTGAAGAACGCCAATATCGCAGCATCGGGTGTGCTGCCCATGTGCCAGGACACCGGCACTGCCATCGTCTTCGGCAAAAAGGGCCAACGCGTCTGGGTGGAGGGCGACGAGGAGGAGGCGCTGAGCTACGGCATCGCCCGCACCTACACCGAGACCAATCTGCGCTATTCGATGATGGCGCCGATCAGCATGTTCGACGAGGTCAACACCGGCAACAACATGCCGGTCGAATTCACCATTCTGGCCTCGCCCGGTGAGCATCACGCCGACGAGTACCACCTGATGTTCATCCTCAAAGGCGGCGGCTCGGCCAACAAGACGTTCCTGTATCAGCAGACGCGGGCGACGTTGAACAAGCCCAAGCTGCTCGCCTTCATTGAGGAAAAGGTGAAGACGCTGGGCACCTCGGCATGCCCGCCCTACCACCTGTCTATCGTGATCGGCGGGACATCAGCTGAGGCCAACCTCAAGGCAGTAAAACTGGGAAGCACCAAATGGCTCGATGGCCTGCCGGGCACGGGTGATACCTCCGGCCACGCCATCCGCGACCGCGCGCTGGAGGCCGAGGTGCACAAGCTAACGCAGAATTTGGGCATCGGCGCGCAATTCGGCGGCAAGTATTTCTGCCATGACGTGCGGGTCATCCGCATGGCACGGCATGGCGCGTCGCTGCCCATCGGCATCGGCGTCTCCTGCAGCGCAGATCGACAGATCAAAGCCAAGATCACGCCCGAAGGTGTCTTCCTGGAACAGCTGGAGACCGAGCCGTCCCACTACCTGCCGGAATTCACCGACGACATCACCGCGGGCGACGTCGTGAAGATCGACCTCAACCAACCGATGGACGCGATCCGCGCCGAGCTCACAAAGTATCCCGTCAAAACCCGAGTGTCGCTGCACGGCACTATCGTGGTGGCGCGCGACATCGCGCACGCCAAGCTGCAGGAGCGACTGGATGCGGGCCAGGGCCTGCCGCAATATCTGAAGGACCACCCGGTCTATTACGCCGGACCGGCGAAGACGCCCGCGGGCATGGCCACCGGCAGCTTTGGCCCGACCACGGCGGGGAGGATGGACAGTTATGTCGAGGCGTTCCAGGCGGCGGGCGGCTCACTCGTGATGCTGGCCAAGGGCAACCGCAGCAAGGCCGTCATCGATGCCTGCAAGAAGTATGGCGGTTTTTACCTCGGCAGCGTCGGCGGCCCCGCGGCCCGCCTGGCGCAGGACTGCATCAGGCATGTCGAAGTGCTTGAATATCCCGAACTCGGCATGGAGGCGGTTTGGAAGATCCAGGTCGAGGATTTTCCCGCTTTCATCGTGGTGGACGACAAGGGCCATGATTTTTACGAGGGTCTCGAGTGACACAGGCGCGCCGCTAGATGTTGATGCTCCGCCCCGGATGCGAATGCTGCGATCGGGACCTGCCGCCCGACAGCCGCGACGCGTTCATCTGCTCCTTCGAGTGCACCTGGTGCCGCGATTGCGCGGAGACGAAACTGGGTCTGCGCTGCCCGAACTGCCTTGGCGAGCTGGTCGCGCGGCCCATCCGCCCGCCCGACAAGGTGGCGCAATTTCCTGCGACGCCTGAGCGTCGACATCGGCCGGAGCGCTGCGTTTGACCGGCTTTCGCTTTGATCTCACGGGCTCCGGACGGTTGTCGCCCGAAAGCGTGCAGCTTGATGCCGTTCCCCGCCCAGGCGACCGCCTGCGCATCACCCGTGACGGTGCCGAGGCCGACCTTTTCATCGTCGCCGTCACCTGGTTCCACGCCCCCGGCGCGCTTTCCAAATCCGGCCTCCTCACCCTTTCGGACACAACGCCATGACAACGCGCACACGGATCTCATCCGGCTCCCGCTTTGAGGAGGAGATCGGCTATTCCCGAGCAGTGGTGGATGGCGACATGATCTTCGTCTCCGGCACCACCGGCTATGACTACACGGCCATGACCATCGTGGAGGATGTGGTGGGCCAGGCGGACCAGACCTTTCGCAACATCGCCGCCGCGCTGGCCCAGGCCGATGCCTCGCTGGACGATGTGGTGCGCGTGCTGTTCATCGTGCCGCGGCGAGAGGATTGGGAGCCTTGCTGGCCGGTGATCAAAAAATACCTTGGCCGCGCCCGCCCCGCCTCCACCCTCATCCATGCCGGGCTGCAGAGCGATGCGATGCGCATCGAAATCGAAGTCACCGCCAAGCGTCAGGAAGCCTGAGCCATGCGTTTTTCCGTAGATCGCCTCGATCACCTCGTCATCAATTGCGCCGATGTCGAAACCTCGGCCTCCTGGTATCAACGCGTGCTGGGCATGGAGCGGGAGACCTTCGGCAAGGAAAACCGCACGGCTCTGCGCTTCGGCGGGCAGAAGCTGAATTTGCGGCCGCACGACGCCGATGTAGGCGTCTGGCACACGGGCTCCGTGACTGCCCCGGGTAGTCAGGATCTTTGCTTCATCGTCACGGTGAGCGCTGCCGATATCGCCAACCACCTGACGAGTTGCGGCATCACCATTGTCGAGGGGCCGGTGCAGAAGCACGGCGCGCTGGGTCTGATGAACAGCGTCTATTGCCGCGACCCGGATGCGAACCTCATCGAGATCAGCACCTACGGCGATTGAACGCCCAACGAGGGAATTCCAATGAACGCAGTCACGCCGCGCGGGCGCATGTTTTTCGCCAACCCCGGCCCCACGAACATTCCTGACAGCATCCTGTTCGCCATCGCCAGGCCCAGCATCGACTTCAACGATGCCGGCTTCTTCGCGGTGTATGAGCGCTGTGTCGCCGGCCTCAAGCGCATCCTGCGCACCCAGCAACACTTGTTTCTCTACACCGCCTCGGGCCATGGGGCGTGGGAGGCGAGCATGGTCAACCTCTTCTCGCCAGGCGATACGCTTTTGGTGATCGAGACCGGGCATTTCTCGGAATCCTGGGGCAAGATGGGCCGGGCGCTTGGCCTCAAGATCGAGACCGTGGCGGCGAACTGGCGGCAGGGAGTGGATTTCGCGGACCTGCGTGCCGCGCTGGCCGCCGATACCAGCCGCCGGATCAAGGCCGTGTGCGCGGTGCAGAATGAGACGGCGACAGGCGTGATGCTGCCGCTGGCGGAGGTGCGCGCGGCGCTGGACGCCTCCGGCCACCCGGCCCTGTTCCTTTCCGACACCATCTCCTCCCTCGGCTGCATCCCGTTCGAGATGGATGCCTGGGGTGTCGACTGCGTCGTCGGCGGCAGCCAGAAGGGCCTGATGCTGCCCACCGGCATGAGTTTCACGGGCGTCTCCGACAAGGCCCTGGCGGCGCACCGGCACAGCACATTGCCCAAGCACTACTTCGACTGGACCGAAATGGGCGGCCGCCGGCACAAGAGCTTCATCGGCACGGTGCCCACCAGCCTGTTCTATGGGCTGGAAGAGGCCATTCGGATGATCGAGGAAGAGACTTTGGAAGGCGTTTTGGCCCGCCACACCCGGCTGGCCAAAGCCGTTCGCGCCGCTGTCCGTCACTGGGCCGGCAATGGCGACGGCGTCAGCCTGTATTGCCAGAACGAGGAACGCGTTTCGGACAGCGTCACCGCCATCCTGCTGCCCGAGGGCCACAGCGCCGATGTGGTGCGTGCCACGGCACGGGAGCGCTTCAACGTCTCGCTCGGCGCCGGCCTCAACAAGCTGGCCGGCAAGGTCTTCCGCATCGGCCATCTGGGCGACCTCAACGAGCCGATGATCCTGGGAACCCTGGCGTCGGTCGAAATGGCACTAAAGCTCAGCGGCGTGCCACACCGCCCCGGTGGTGTGGACGCCGCCATGGAAAGCCTGACCGCATGAAGCGCCGCGCCCTGCTGGCCGTGTTACCGGCAGCAGCCGCGGCGCAACCGGCGGGCTGGCCCGACCGGCCCATCACGCTGATCTCGCCTTTCCTGGCCGGCGGCAGCACAGACATCGTCGCCCGCATCATCGCCGAGCGCGTGGCCGCCCGGATGGGCAACAACACCCGCATCATCGTTGAGAACCGGGCCGGCGCTGGCGGCTCCATTGGCGCCGATTGGGTCAAGAACCGCGCCCCGGATGGCTATACCTGGCTGCTGGCCAGTGCCTCCAGCCACGGCACCAACCCTGCCGCCCTGCCTGGACAAACGCCTTACGACCCGGTGACGGACTTCACCCCCATCGCTGTGCTGGGTGATGCGCCGATGGTCCTCGCCGTCCCCAACAACTCGCGCTTCCGCACGGCGCAGGAACTCTGGGCCTTCGCCCACGCCAACCCTGGCGCGTTGTCGTGGGGGACTTCGGGCGCCGGCGGTATCGGCCATCTGACCGGCGAGTTCATGCGGGTCATGGCCGGCGGCTTCCGTGCTGAGTTCATTCCCTATCGCGGCGGCTCCGGCGTGCTGGAAGCGCTCGCGAAGTCCGAGATCGATTACGCGCTGGAAGTGCTGGCCAGTTCCGCGCCGGCGCTGCGCGACAATATTTCGCGCGGCCTGGCGGTCACGACGCGCGCCCGCCATCCGCTCTTCCCCGACATCCCCACGATGCAGGAATGTGGCCTGGACGGCTTTGAGATCGCCACCTGGAACATCATCGTCGGCCCACGCGGCATGAACCCTGGCCTCACCCGCTTCATCAGCGCGCAGATCAACGGCGTGCTGAACGATCCGATCGCGCAGCAGCGCCTGGTCACCGCAGGGCTGGACCCCTTGCCCGGCAGCACGCCGGACAGCACCGCCGATTTCATCGCGCGTGAAGTGGCCAAGTTCCGCGACATCGTCGCCCGCGCCGGACTGCACCTCGGACGGTAGGTCTTGCGCGGTGCACCGCGGCACCGCCATGTTTCGTTGATGCGCGCGCTCGCCCTTGTCCTGCTGCTGGCCGGTCCCGTGTTGGCGCAGCGGCCGGCCACGCCACCGCCTGAGCTGGACCGCGCCTTCGAAGCCCTGCGTGACGCCCCCGATGAGCAAGGCGCTGGCTTGGTCGAGCAGCGCATCAGGCAGCTCCTTTCGGCCCGCGCCACGCCTTCGGCGACGCTCCTGCTAGCGCGTGGCCAGCGCAATCTGGCCGGCAACCATCCAGAGGAGGCGCTGGAGGATTTCGACGCCGCCATCATCCTGGCGCCGGATGCGGTGGACCCCTGGTTCGGCCGTGCCCTGGCGGCGCATCTCGCCGGCGACTCAGCGGCAGCGCTGCGCGACCTGCAGCAGGTGTTGCGGCTGGAGCCACGCCATTGGCAGGCGCTGCAGCAGCTTTCAGTGTGGCAGGAAGAGTCCCGCAATACGACGGGCGCGCTGCGCAGTTTCGAGGCGGCGCTGGCCATCAACCCGCGGCTGCGTGGCGGTGAGGCCAGGCTGCGTGAGTTGCGGCGCAAGGCGATCGGCGAGGACGCCTGAGCCGGCGCAACGCGCGGATGGCAAGCTCCCCCGCCGCCCGGCATATTCCGTCCATGAACGCAATCAGCCCCACCCTTGAGGATACCCGTTGGCGGCAGGTGCTGGACCGCACCCCGTCCGACGATTTCCTTTACGCCGTCACCACCCAGGGCGTGTATTGCCGCCCTGGCTGCCCCTCGCGACCGCCGCTGCGCCGCAACGCCGTGTTCTTTGCCGACGCCAGCGCTGCGGAGGCCGAAGGTTTCCGTGCCTGCAAGCGCTGCGACCCCAAGGGCGAGCGCGCCGCCATGCAACGACAGGGCGTGGAAGCGGCGGTGCGGATGATTGAAACCGATGCGGCCATCCCCTCTCTCGAAGCCCTGGCCACGCGGGCTGGCTATGCGCGCCACCATTTCCTGCGGCTGTTCAAGGAGATGACCGGCGTCACGCCCCGCAGCTACGCGGAGAGTGTGCGCGGGCGGCGCCTGTCGGCTGCGCTGGCAGCCGGCGAGCGGGTTGTGGACGCCGTGGCCGGCGCCGGCTTTGGCAGCGAGAGCCGCGTCTATGAGTCCCCCGGCCTCCATCTCGGCATGACGCCAGGGGCGGCACGCCGGGGTGGCCTCGGTGAGACCATCCGCGTTGCCCGCGCCCAGTCCGCCATGGGCCCGTTGCTGGTTGGCGCGACCGATATCGGCGTCTGCTTCATTGGTTTCGCGGAGGATTTCGCAGCGTTGGAAGGCGACCTTCGGCATCGCTTCCCCGCCGCCCAAGTGGAAGATGCGCCCGAGGCGCTGGCCGATACGATGCGCACGCTGATCGGCTTCATCGAGGAACCCCGCGCCGCGCTGGACCTGCCGCTGGATCTGCGCGGCACCGCCTTCCAGCGCCGCGTCTGGGAGGCCCTGCGCGCCATTCCCCTGGGCGAGACCCGCAGCTATTCGCAGGTGGCGGCCAGCATGGACGCACCACGGGCCACGCGCGCGGTCGCCCGGGCCTGCGCGCAGAACCATGTCTCACTGGTGGTGCCCTGCCATCGCGTGGTGGGGCAGGACGGCTCTCTCACCGGTTATCGATGGGGATTGCCGCGGAAAAAGCGTCTCCTCGAGCAAGAGAGCGCAGCACGCCGATCTCCTCCTTGAGACCATCCGGCTGCGGGTTCCATGCCACTTCCTGCTCCACCGCCCGGGCCAACCGCGCCTTGTAGTCCGCGCGCGGGATATCGATCGTGCCGAATTGCGCCAGGTGTTCGGTGTTGAATTGCGTGTCGAGCAGCGAGAACCGCATCAGCCGCAGCCGCG
>JANYFG010000087.1 GCA_025362815.1 Rhodospirillales bacterium | reverse complement strand
GCGACGGGCAAGACCGAGAAATTCTCCGATCCGTCGCGCAAGGGCTTCCTGCAGAACGGAGGTGAGATCGGGGGGCACCGTCACCGGACCGCGCGCGGCTTTCGCAAACGCGCCCCGGGTGCGAGCGGTTTCTAACACATTCAGGCGGGCACTCAACCATATTCCCCTGCCGGGCAGCCGTGCAGCCAGATCAGGGTACAACTGCCGATCCGGCCCCACCACGAACCGGATCATGTGCTCCTTCGCCAACCGCTCCCGCGTCACGATACAGCGACGCAGCGGGCCGGTCTCCGCCTCCTCCGGCTCCACGGCGCAGGCACCCTCGTCCAGACTGATGTCGAGGTCTTCAGTCGTGATCAGCCTCCGTCGCAGCGGCGCCGTCCGCAGGCGCTCCCTCGTCGAACCAGTGCGCCCGCGCGATCATGATGATCTCGTTGGCGGTGTCCTCGTCCATGTTCGTCTCGCCCACGATCTCGATCAGCTCGTCGGAGGCGAGATCCGCCAGATCGTCCAGCGTCTTCACGTCCTTCTCGCCCAGCTGCACCAGCATCTGCGGCGTGAACTGCTCGATCCCGGCCACATCGTCCGTCACACCCAGGCTGATGCGATGATCGTTCATCTCGTTGTCGCGCTTGACCAGGAACGTCTCGGCCCGGCGGATCAACTCCTCCGCCACGCTCTCGTCAAAGCCCTCGATATCCGCCAGCTCATCGGGCGGCACGAACGCCAGTTCCTCGATCGTGTTGAACCCTTCCGTCACCAGCAGGCCCGCGATCACGTCGTCCACATCCAACGCCTCGACGAACAATCCGGTGCGGCGACGGAATTCTTCCTGGCGCCGCTCCGACTCTTCCGCCTCGGTCAGAATATCGATGTCCCACCGCGTCAGCTGGCTCGCCAGGCGCACGTTCTGGCCACGACGCCCGATCGCCAGCGAAAGCTGGTCGTCCGGCACCACAACCTCAACCCGCCCGGCATCCTCGTCCATCACCACCTTCGTCACTTCCGCCGGCGCCAGCGCATTCACCACGAACGTCGCGGCCTGCGGCGACCACGGAATGATGTCAATCTTCTCGCCCTGAAGCTCCGCCACCACCGCCTGCACGCGCGACCCGCGCATACCCACGCAGGCACCCACCGGGTCGATCGAGCTGTCGCGCGAAATCACCGCCATCTTGGCGCGCGAGCCGGGATCGCGGGACACCGCCTTGATCTCGATGATCCCGTCATAGATCTCCGGCACCTCCTGCGCGAACAGTTTGGCCAGAAACCCGGGATGGGTGCGCGAGAGGAACACCTGCGGGCCACGCGGCTCCTCACGCACGTCATAGATGTAGGCGCGCACCCGGTCGCCATTGCGGAAACTCTCGCGCGGGATCAGCTCGTCACGGCGCAGCAACGCTTCGGCGCGGCCCACCTCCACCATCATGTTTCCGTATTCGGTGCGCTTGACCACACCGTTGATAATCTCGCCGACGCGATCCTTGAACTCGTCGTACTGCTTCTTGCGCTCATACTCGCGCACCCGCTGCACAATCACCTGCTTGGCCGTCTGCGCCGCGATCCGCCCGAAATCGATCGGCGGCAACGGGTCGATCAGATGCCCGCCCAGCTCGATATCGGGCTTGAACTTGCGCGCGATATGAATGGGGATCTGTGTCTCTTCGTTCTCGACAACCTCCACCGCCTCGGTCCAGCGCGAAAGCCGCACATCGCCGGTCTTCTTGTCGATGGTCGCCCGAATATCCTTCTCGTGGCCATATTTGGCGCGGCCGGCCTTCTGGATCGCCTGCTCCATGGCTTCCAGGACCTCGTCGCGATCAATCGATTTCTCGCGGGCCACGGCGTCGGCAACCAGCAGAAGTTCAGGGCGGGAGACGGAGGTGTCCATGGGCTCTCTCAGAGGGCTGATCAGTTAAGCGGGGGAGGCGTGGCGGGCGCGGAAGCCTCGATCAGCGCATCGGTGAGGATGAGCTTGGCCCGGCGCACATCAGCCAGCGGAATCTCGTAATCCACATTCTCTTCACGCACGCGGGCGGTGGTGGCGTCGGCACCCAGAATGATGCCGTTGATCCGCCGCCGGCCCAAAACGGGCATCGAAAGCTCCACGCGGGCCAGATGACCCACAAACCGGTTCCAATCCTTCACCCGCGTCAAAGGCCGGTCGATCCCGGCGGAGCTGACCTCGAGTGTCCAGCGCCCTGGAATGGGGTCGTCCACGTCCATCACGGCGCTCACAGCCCGAGAGATGGTCTCGCAATCCTCCACGGCAATCTGCGCCCCATCGGCCCGGTCGGCCATGATCTGCACCGTCGGCCGCTCGCGCCCCAGCACCATCACGCGCACCAGCTCATAGCCGAGCGCCGACACCGTGGGATGAATGATGCCGATGATGCGCGCCTCGAGCCCCGCCTGCATCGGCAGGTCTTCAGGACGGCTTTGCGCCGCATCTTCGCCTTGTTCGTCGTCTATGTCGTCGTGTGCCAAAACCAAAAAAGGCGGCCCGCAAAGGCCACCCCCCAAAAGCCGCGAAGAATGTGGAAGAGCCTTGAGATAACCCTGCCGGGCAGGGAGTGCAAGTGTGATGCGCTTTAACTATAAGCCGAGGCCATGGAACCGATGAACGCCGAGCTGCTGACCCCCGACATCATCACCCGCGCGCCGGCGCCGGCAGCCGAACTGTGCATCGTCGTCCCGGTACTGAACGAGGCCCTGAACGTGGGTCCCCTCGTGGCCGCCGTCGACCGCGTCCTGCCCGGCATCGCCTGGGAAATCATGTTCGTCGACGACGACAGCCGGGACGGCACGCGCGACGCCATCGCCGCCATCGCCCGCACCGATCCGCGCATCCGCATGCTCCACCGCGTCGGTCGCCGGGGCCTTTCATCGGCCTTCATCGAAGGCGCCCAGGCCAGCTTCGCCCCCTACGTCGCCGCCATGGACGGCGACCTACAGCACGACGAAGCGCTGCTGCCGAAAATGCTTGCCGCCCTCAAGGGGGAGCAAGGGGCCGAAATCGTCATCGGCAGCCGCTACGTGCCCGGCGGTGGCATCGGCGAATGGGACGCCAGGCGCGCCGGCATGTCCAACTTCGCCACCAGGCTCGGCCAGATGGTCCTCAAAACCCAGGTCGCCGACCCCATGAGCGGCTTTTTTATGCTCCGCCGCGCCACGTTCAATACCGCCTTGCGTAATCTCTCCGCCATCGGCTTCAAAATCCTGCTCGACATCATCGCCTCGCTCCCCACCCCTCCGCGCATCGTGGAACTCCCGTTCCAGTTCCGCACCCGGGTCGCCGGCGAAAGCAAGCTCGATGCCGGCGTCATGCGCGACTATCTGCTCCTCCTCGTCGACAAAACCGTGGGCCATCTTGTCCCCGTCCGCTTCGTGCTGTTCGCAGGCGTGGGCACGATCGGAATCGTGCTGCATATGCTGGTGCTGCTGCTGGCCCTGAAGACGCTGGGCGAGCCCTTCGCCACCGCGCAAGGGGTCGCCACCGCCGTGGCCATCCTGGGCAATTTCGTGCTGAACAACCTCTTCACTTTCGGCGACCGCAGGCTGCGCGGCAAACGCGCCTGGACGGGGCTCGCGCTCTTCGCGCTCATCAGCGCCGTCGGCGCCATCGGCAACCTTTCGGTCGCGGCCTTCCTGTTCGGCCCGCAAATGACAAGCTGGTGGATCGCGGGCCTCGTCGGCGCCGTCATGAGCCTGGTCTGGAACTACGCCGTGAGCTCCGCCATCATCTGGCGGCGCTGACACAAATGGAGCCGATGCCCATGACCACCGATTTCGGCGTCGTCTTCGCCCGCCTGGCGCAACACGGCCAGCCCGAGGAAACCGTCACGCTCGGCGGCGTCAACATTCGCATGGTGCGCGTCATCGGCGGCGGCGAAGGCCGTTGGGACCGGCACGACCACACCACCGAAACCGTCATCGTCTGGACCGGCGACTTCAAGGTCGAATTCCAGGACCACACCCAGCACCTCGCCGCCGGCCAATGCTGCGTCGTGCCCACCGGCGCCCAGCACCGCGGCACCTCCCTGTCCGGCGCTGAGATCATCCTGTTCACCCACCCGGGCTAGACAAGCCCAAGCGACTCCGCTCAGGCCTCCCGCATCTGCTCCGCGACCGCCCGCGCCAGCGCATCGTCCGACCCGGCAAGCCCGTCCACCACCCCTTGATGATCCGCCGCCGGCCGGTTCTGACTGAGCTTGAACTTGCCCTCGGTGCGCGCGATCGGAATCTCCAGCCCCACAATCCCCTTCATGTGGGCGGTCACGAAGGCATCAGGCGCATCCGAAACCTTCCAGGCATCTGGCCGCCCGCTTTCATGCAGATCCGTCAAATTCTCTACCTGGCGGTGCACCCAAGGCGTGTCGTCCATCACCACAGGCTTGCCCCACACCTGCACCACCGAATAATTCCACGTCGGCACCACCCGCCCATGCTCCCGCTTGCTGGCATAAAACCCCGGCGAGACGTAAGCGTTGGCCTCCTGAAACACGACCATGACCTCATCCACCACGGCCAGCGCCTGGAGCTGCGGATTCCCCCGCGCCAGATGCGCCCGCAACGTGCCATGCGGTCCGCGCGTGGGGTCGAGCAAGAACGGTATCGGATCGACGATCAGCCCATCGGGGCCATTGGTGATGATCAACGCCAGCGGGCGCGCGCAAATCAGCGCGTGCAGCTTTCGCAAATCGTGTTCGACGAAGGCAGGTGGCTGATACATCATAGACCTCCAGGCTCTATCGACATAAAGAATGTTCTTTTGTGAACAAAATAACCAAAAAACTTCATTCTATTTCATGAATTAAAATGAATAAAAGTCTTTTTGCTTCTTTTTCTTCAGAAAAAGAAGGACTTAAATATTCTAATTCCTCTTGACCGCACTCCAATACAGTGGCTGCCGGCCTGCGCGCAAAGCTTTCGCCTCGTAACGCGTCGGCGGCCAACCCTCCGGGCGCGATGTCGCGGGCGGCGCCACATCGAACAGCGTCTGCGCGCCCATCACCTCGGCCACCCACGCCTGATAGGTGGGGTCATCGCTGGCAATCCGCCATTCGCCGCCCGGCACCAGCACACGCGCGATGTCAGGCAGCAGGGCAGGGTGGACAAAGCGCCGCTTGGCGTGGCGCATCTTCGGCCAAGGATCCGGAAACATCAGAAACATGCGATGCAGGCTGCTGTCCGGCAATGCCCGGATCAAGGTTCGGGCGTCATCGTCGAACAGGCGAAGATTGCCGGGCACCGACCCGCTGGCCTCCCGGCCCTCCTCCACCAGCTTCGACAGCAGCGAACACAGCCCCAGCTCGAACACCTCGCAGGCAATCAGACCCACCCTGGGGTTGGTCTCGATCTGCGCATGCGCATGCTCCCCGCCTCCGAAGCCGACCTCGAGCCAGAGTGCGCCGAGCTCGCAAGGGAATACCGCCCGCGGATCGGCGGCGTCATCCATCAAAAATCGCACGCGGGGAAGGGTCTCGTCGAGCAACAGGCGCTGGCGCGGGCGCAGGGAATGACTCTTGATCCGCCCATAAAGCCGGTCGGGCGGCGGTTTGACTGTCCGCGAAGCCGCCGCAGGGGGAGGGGAGCCCCCCTCTCCCTGCGTGTCACTCATCTCAGATCAACGGCCGAAAGCAGATTTCAGCGCCGGGACCAGATCGGTCTTCTCCCAGGTGAAGGTGCCCTTTTCGGCGTCGGGATCGCGCCCGAAATGCCCATAGGCCGACGTCACGGCGTAGATCGGGCGGTTCATGTGCAGATGCTCGCGAATGCCGCGCGGCGTGAGGTTCACGAGCTCGCGCAACGTCGCCTCCAGCTTCGCCTCGTCCACGTCGTGCCCGGTGTTCTGCAGATCCACATACACCGACAGCGGATGCGACACGCCGATGGCGTAGCTGATCTGCAAGGTGCATTTCTCGGCCAACCCAGCCGCCACCACGTTCTTGGCGAGATAACGGCACACATACGCCGCCGACCGGTCCACCTTCGTCGGGTCCTTGCCCGAGAACGCGCCGCCGCCATGCGGGGCCGCCCCACCATAGGTATCGACGATGATCTTGCGGCCGGTCAGCCCGCAATCGCCGTCCGGCCCGCCGATCACGAAATTGCCGGTCGGGTTGATGTAGATCTCATCGGCCGAAGGCATCCAGCCAGCCGGCAGGCTGCTCTCGATCAGCGGCATCAGCATGTCCTTGATGCGCTTCTGGGTCACACCTTCCTGGTGCTGCGTCGACACCACAACCGACGTCGCACCCACCGGCTTGCCATCCACATAACGCAACGTCACCTGGCTTTTGGCGTCCGGCTCGAGCCCGGCCACCGACAGATCATGCGCGCGACGCAGCTCGCTGATGCGACGCAGAATGAGATGCGAGTAATACAGCGGCGCCGGCATCAGGCTCGGCGTCTCCGTGCAGGCATACCCGAACATGATGCCCTGGTCGCCGGCGCCCTCGTCCTTGTTGCCGGCGCTGTCTACGCCCTGGGCGATGTCCTGGCTCTGCGGATGCAGATGCACGGCGATATCGGCGGTCTTCCACGAGAAACCGGCCTGGTCGTAGCCGATGTCGCGAATGGCCATGCGTGCGAGATGGGCGAGATGTTCATGCGTCACGGTGTCCGGCCCGCGTGTCTCGCCGGCCAGCACAACACGATTGGTGGTCACCAACGTCTCACAGGCCACGCGGGCATACGGATCGGCGGCAAGAAACGCGTCAACGACGGTATCGCTGATCCTGTCCGCCACTTTGTCCGGATGACCTTCCGAAACAGATTCGGACGTAAACAGGTATTCGCCCTTGTCGCGCATGCGCCACTCCCGAAATATCAACATATAAAGGTTTCGGCATATGCCGCGTGCGGTGTGGCGGAATCCACGTCCGTGGTCAAGGGCAAGCCCTTGCACACCACACCACCCATCGGCGCCCGGAAGCCTTCAGGCAGGCTTCGGCGTCGGCACCATACCCAGAACATCCATCATCGAATAAAGCCCAGCCGGCCGCCCCCGCACCCACAACGCCGCCCTCACCGCGCCTGCGGCAAACACGCGGCGATCGAAGGCGCGGTGGGTGAGGGAGATATGCTCGTCGGCCGAGGCGAACAGCAGCGTGTGCTCGCCCACCACCTGGCCACCGCGCAACGCGGCAAACCCGATCGCGCCCGGCTTGCGCGCCCCGGTATGCCCGTCCCGCCCCGACTCCATTACGTCCTCCAGCGCCACGCGTCGGCCCTGGGCCACCGCGCGCCCGATACCAATCGCGGTACCGGAGGGGGCATCGACCTTCTGGCGATGATGCATTTCCAAAATCTCGGCGTCATACACCGCGGCCGGCAAAGCCGAAGCCATCTGCGCCGCCAAAGCCAGCACCAGATTCACACCGGGCGAAAAATTGGGCGCATAGACCACGGCCACGCTCTGCGCCGCCCGCGCCACCTCGGCCTCGTCCTCGGCCGACAACCCCGTGGTCCCCAGCACCCAGGCGGTGCCCGCGCGCGCCAACATGCGGGCATGGCCGCGCACGGCGCTGGCATGGGTAAAGTCGATCACCACCTCACACGCCCCGGCCAGGCCCGCGATATCGGCGAACAATGTGGCGTCGTTCACCCCGCCGTCATGGTCGATGCCACCCGCCAGCGGCGCGCCGGCGGCGGCAATCTCCTCGATCAGCATCCGCCCCATGCGGCCCGCGATCCCCGCTATCCCGAAGCCGCTCTTTCCGCTCATCATGCACCCTTGCTCTTCTCGAAGAACGACTTCACCCGCTCCCAAAACCCTTCTGACTCGGGGCTGATCTTCGCATTCGCCTCGGCCTCGAAGCTCTCCAGCAGCTCCCGCTGCTTGCGGGTCAGGTTCTGCGCGGTCTCCACCTTCACCTGAATATACATGTCGCCGCGCTGCGAACTGCGCAGCACGGAAAAGCCTTTGCCGCGCAGCCGGAACTGGTCGCCCGTCTGCGAACCCGCTGGAATCTTGACCCGGACGCGCGTGGCATCGATGGCCGGCACCTCGATCTCCGTGCCCAACGCCGCCTGGGTCATGCGCAGCGGTACCACGCAGAACACGTTGGCGGCGTCACGCTGGAAAATCGGATGCGCGCGAACCGCCACATGCACATAGAGATCGCCGGGCTGCACGCCGGCGCCGCCTGATTCCCCTTCGCCCGCCAGGCGGATGCGCGTTCCGTCCTCCACCCCCGCCGGGATCGCCACCTGCAGGCTCCGCTCACGCTGCGTGGTCCCGGCGCCATGACAGATCCGGCACGGATTGCGCACCACGCGGCCTTTGCCGCCGCAGGTCGGGCAGGTGCGCTCGACCAGAAAAAATCCCTGCTGCGCCCGCACTTTGCCGGCACCGCCACAGGTGCCACAGGTGTCATTCGCGCGCTCCTTGCTTTCCGAGCCGGTGCCGTTGCACGCGTCACACGCCACCCGGGTGGGAATGCGCAGCGTCGTCTTGGTGCCCGCGAACGCCTCGGTCAGCTCGATCTCCACCTGCGTGCGGATATCGTTGCCGGAGCGCTGACCGCCGCCGCCACGCTTGCCGCCCATGAAGTCGCCGAACATCTGGTCGAAGATATCGCCCAGCCCGCCGCCCTCGAAGCCGCCGCCGCCACCGCCGCCCATGCCGCCCTCAAAGGCCGCATGACCGTAGCGGTCATAGGCGCCACGCTTCTGATCATCCTTCAGAATGTCGTAGGCCTCGTTGATTTCCTTGAATTTGGCCTCTGCCGAGGCATCGCCGGGATTGCGATCCGGATGATACTGCATCGCCAGCTTGCGATAGGCCTTCTTCAGGTCGTCCGCGGTCGCGTCGCGCGCGGCGCCCAAGGTGGCGTAAAAATCTGGCTTGGCCATGGCAGGTCATCACATCCCGAATACGTCGGCACCCGCATCGACCACGATGCGGGTGCCGCTTCACGTCAAAAGATCGTCGCGGCGAAATCTCCGCAAGAGATCAGGCGGACTTCTTCTTCGGGTCGTGGACTTCCTCGAAATCGGCATCCACCACCTTGTCGTCAGGCTTGCCTGTGGGATGGGCGCCCTCGGCCTGCGGTGCCTCTGCCTCGGCGCCGGCCTTGTAGACGGCCTCGCCGATCTTCATCGCAATCTGGCTCAGCGCCTCCGTGGCGGTGGTCAACGCCGCCACATCGCTGCCTTCCATTGCCGTGCGGGCCGCCGCAATCGCCGCTTCGGCGCCGGTCTTGTCGGCGGGGGCCACCTTGCCCTCGTTCTCCTTCAAGGTTTTTTCCGTCGAATGGATCAACCCATCGGCATGGTTGCGCGCCTCGATGAATGCACGCCGCACCTTGTCCCCCTCAGCATTCGCCTCGGCTTCCTTGACCATCTTCTGGATATCGGCGTCAGACAGCCCACCGCTGGCCTGGATGCGGATCTGCTGCTCCTTGCCGGTTGCCTTGTCCTTCGCCGATACCGACACGATTCCGTTGGCGTCGATGTCGAACGTCACCTCGATCTGCGGCACGCCGCGCGGGGCGGAAGGCAGCCCCACCAGGTCGAACTGGCCCAGGATCTTGTTGTCCGCCGCCAGCTCGCGCTCGCCCTGGAACACCTTGATGGTCACAGCGGTCTGCCCATCATCGGCGGTCGAGAACACCTGGCTCTTCTTCGTTGGGATCGTGGTGTTGCGGTCGATCAGGCGAGTGAACACGCCGCCCAACGTCTCGATACCCAGCGAAAGCGGGGTCACGTCGAGCAGCAGCACGTCCTTCACGTCGCCCTTCAGCACGGCGCCCTGCACGGCCGCACCGATCGCCACAACTTCGTCGGGGTTCACGTTGCGCGCCGGCTCACGACCAAAGAACGCCTTCACCGCCTCGATCACCTTGGGCATGCGCGTCATGCCGCCGACGAGGATAACCTCTTCGATCTCGGCCGCCGTCACGCCCGCATCCTTCAGCGCGGCGCGGCAAGGCTCCATCGTGCGGGCGATCAGGTCGTCCACCAGGCTTTCCAGCTTCGCGCGGGTCAGCTTCATCACCAGATGCTTCGGCCCGGAGGCGTCGGCGGTGATGAACGGCAGGTTGATCTCCGTCTCCTTGGACGAAGACAGCTCGATCTTGGCCTTCTCGGCGGCTTCCTTCAAACGCTGCAACGCCAGCTTGTCGGACCGTAGGTCGATGCCCTGGTCCTTCTTGAATTCGGCCGCGAGATATTCGATCACCCGCATGTCGAAATCTTCGCCGCCCAGGAACGTGTCGCCGTTGGTGGATTTCACCTCGAACACGCCGTCGCCGATCTCCAGCACCGACACGTCGAACGTGCCGCCACCGAGGTCATAGACCGCGATAACGCCGCTTTTCTTCTTGTCCATGCCGTAGGCCAGCGCCGCGGCGGTCGGCTCGTTGATGATGCGCAGCACCTCCAGCCCGGCGATGCGGCCGGCATCCTTGGTGGCCTGACGCTGGCTGTCGTTGAAATACGCCGGCACCGTGATCACGGCCTGCGACACCGTCTCGCCGAGATACGCCTCGGCGGTCTCCTTCATCTTGCCCAGAATGAACGCGCTGATCTGGCTCGGCGAATACTTCTCGCTGCGCGCCTCCACCCATGCATCGCCATTGTCGCCCTTGACGATCGAATAAGGGACCATGCCCTTGTCCTTGGCCACCAACGGGTCTTCGAAGCGACGCCCGATCAGGCGCTTGACGGCATAAAGCGTGTTGGTGGGGTTCGTGACGGCCTGCCGCTTGGCGGACTGGCCAACCAGGCGTTCGCCGCTGTCCGAAAAGGCGATGATCGACGGGGTGGTGCGCGCACCTTCCGCATTCTCGATTACGCGAACGTCGCCGCCCTCCATGATCGCCACGCAGGAATTGGTGGTGCCGAGGTCGATACCGATGACCTTGCTCATTGCAGTCTCCTTGTCAGCGGAGGAACCCGGCCCGAAGCACCGAAATTCGTCCCTGTTGTTAATGCAGCGAGGATGCGCGAGCGATCCTCAAAGTCGTTGCCCGAATAGGCTAGGCGAGATGTATTCAGCGGCACCCCGTGCGGCAAGGTCGGGCTGCCATTTTATCGTGCAGTTCTGCCCCCTCACATATGAGGCCGTATCCGGTCAGGCGGTGGTGTCCAGCCGTGCCGGCTGCTCGTCGGTGGAAGCGGCGTGGGCGGGCGCTTTCGCCACCACCACCATCGCAGGCCGCAGGATGCGCCCGTTGAGGGTCCAGGCGTTTGTCCAGGCCTGCACCACCGTGCCGGGTGGATGATCCGACGTTTCCTGCTCCGACATCGCCTGGTGCAGGTTGGGGTCGAACAGCCCTCCGGTCGGATCGGTGCGCACCACGCCGTTGCGTTCCAAAAGGGCCACGAAGCTGCGCTCCACCCCCTCGAAACCATCGCGCAATTTGCCCACGATGTCAGCCTCGCCCTCGGCGCGTGCCGGAATGCTGTCCAGCCCGCGCTTGATGTTCTCCGCCGCCTCGGCCACGTCGCGCGCGAATTTCTGCACGGCATACTGCCGCGTTTCATCCACATCGCGTTTGGACCGGGTCCGCACATTCTGCGTCTCCGCTTCCGCGCGCATCCATTTGTCGCGGAAATCATCCCGTTCCGCTTCGAGCTCGGCAATGCGGGCGCTTGCGGCCTGCATCAGATCCTCGGGCGTGTCGGGGTGGCTTGCCGCGTCCTGCGGGTCGTCCTGGGGGATATCGGTGTTCGTGCTCATAATCCTTCAGGTAATGGAGCTATGGCCGCGAAACAAGCGGCAGCCATGGTCGCTTTCACGCACAACCATAACAGCCATGCCTTAATGAAAGATGAACGTGCCGTCCCGTCATATGCCTTCGGCGTTCCGGCGCCCGGACGGCGGCATTTGCAAGCCGCAGGTTCAGCGTCACGCGTTTCAACGCGCCATACCCGCCGTCAAATCCACGCCACGCTCAGCCCAACAGCCGCCCGATCACCCGCGCGGTGTAGTCCACCACCGGTATGATGCGCCCGTAGTTGATGCGCGTGGGCCCGATCACCCCGATGGCGCCCACGATCCGCCCCGTGCCGTTGCGCGCCGGCGCCACCACCATCGAAATGCCGGTGGTGCCGAACAGGCCGCTTTCGGCGCCGATGAAGATGCTCACCCCCTCGGATCGCTCGGCGAGGTCCAGCAGCCGGATCATCGTCTCCTGCGTCTCCAGCCGCTCGAACAGCATCTGGATGGCCGCCAGCTTGTCGGTTTCGGTCACATCGGCGAGCAGACGTGCCTGACCGCGCAAAATCAGAGACCCGGCGCGCCCCTCGCCGGTCCACGTCGCGAGCCCGGCCGCCACCACCTGCGAGGTCAACGCATCCAACTGCGTTCGGTTTTCCGCCAGTTCCTCCGCCACCACGCGCCGTAGATCCACCAGCTTGCGATGCGCCAGCCGCGCGTTGAGGTAGTTTCCCGCCTGCTGCAACGCCGAGGGCGGCACGCCGGCGGGGATTTCGATCACTCGGTTTTCCACATGCCCGTCACCGCCCACCAGCACCACCAGCGCCCGCCCGGAGCCCAGCGGCACGAACTCGATATGTCGCAGCGGCTCATCGGATTTCGGCGCCAGCACGAGCCCCGCCGCCGATGACAGCCCCGACAGCATCACCGAAGCCTCCGCCAGCGTGTCCTCCAGCGACCGGCCCGCCGCCTCCACCGAGGCACTGATGGCCACCCGGTCCTCGTCGCCCAATTCGCCGAACTGCAGCAGCCCGTCCACGAACAGCCGCAGCCCCAGCTCGGTGGGCAGACGGCCCGCCGAGGTATGCGGCGCGAACAGCAACCCGGCATCGGTGAGATCGGCCATCACGTTGCGGATGGTGGCCGGGCTCAGGCTCCACGGCAGCCGGCGCGACAGCGTGCGGCTGCCCACCGGCACCCCGGTCTCGACATATTGCTCCACGATCTCGCGCAACACGGCGGCTGAGCGAAGGTCCAGTCCGGGTGTCGAGCGACCGGCGGGGGGCAGGGGAGGGAGGTCCATCGTTCGCAGTCTCGCAGCTTTCGCCAGGCGGGAGCAATCATCCAGGTTCATCACCCCCGGTCCATCATCCCGCCAGAATGGCCTCCACGATCTGCTGCACGTCGAACGCCTCCTGGATGGTGGCCAGGTGATGCGCCTCGCCGCGGGCCATCTTCGCCACCCCGTCCAACTGCCTGTTCAACACAACCGGCCGCATCCGCTCGTTCGGCAGGGCGTCGGCGTCGGCCTGCCAGGTGCCATCCGCCAACTGCCGCTCGGCAAACGACCAGTCGCGCAGCCGGATCGCCCCGCCGTCGCCGCGCAACGTCCAGGCGTTGTGATCGTCCTTCGGCGTGTTGCCCACGTTGCCGGTGAGGTTCACCGCAACCTCGCCCGCCGACAGGCGCGCCCGGATGTCGCGCTCGCTCGCGCCGTCGTCCGGATACCGCACAAGCTGCTCCACCAGCGCGAGCGGGCCCAGCAGGCGGCGCGCCAGGAACAGAAAATGCGACACCACCTCGCGCGTGAACCCGCCCTCCGCCGGGCGATCCAGCCACGCGGCGGCGTCGTGCTGCCAGGGCCGCGGCCACACCCGAAACGCCACGTCGATCGTCAAGGTGCGCGGCGGGCCGATGGCCGCCATCCATTCCGCCAGCCGCGCCACCGCCAGCGAGGACGCGAATGGAAAGTTCACCGCCGCCCGCGCGCCGCGATGCGCCGAGACGAACGCGCGGGATTCCGCGAGATCCACGCCCAACGGCTTTTCGCAGAACAAGGCCTTGCCCGCGTCCAACGCCGCCCGCGCATGGCCGAGATGGCTGGCCGGCGGTGACGCCACATAGACGCAATCCGAGGCAGCGATCAGCGCGGCCGCCGAGCCTGCATGCGGCGTGTCGGGCACCGCCGCGCCAAAGCGGGCCATCGCGGCCGCGGACGGATCCCACACCCCCACGATCGCCACGCGGTCGGCAGCCTGTTCCCGCGCCGCGCGCGCCAGCCGCTCACCCATGATGCCGGCGCCGATAATTCCCAGTTTCAACATGGTCCCTCCAGACCGCCCACACTTGCGCAATCCGCGCCCTGCCGCCATAGCCCCGGCCAAACCATCCGAACGAGCATCAAGATGACCTTCCCCGCCATCCCTTCGGGCATCCGTCCCTCTGGCACCCGCCCATCAGGCCGCGCCCTCGATCAGCTTCGCATCGTCAGCATCGTGCCCGGCTTCTCGCACCATGCCGAGGGCAGCTGCATCATCAAGATGGGCGGCACCGAGGTGCTGTGCACCGCCAGCGTCGAATCCCGGGTGCCGCCCTTCCTGCGCGGCAAGGGCCAGGGCTGGGTCACCGCCGAATACGGCATGCTCCCCCGCGCCACCCACACACGCGGCGACCGCGAGGCCGCGCGCGGCAAGCAATCCGGCCGCACCCAGGAAATCCAGCGCCTCATCGGCCGCAGCCTGCGCGCGGTCACCGACCTCGCCGCCATGGGCGAGATGTCCATCACGCTGGACTGCGACGTGCTGAACGCCGACGGCGGCACACGCTGCGCGTCCATCACTGGCGCCTGGGTGGCGCTGAACCTTGCGTTCAAACACCTCATCAAAATGAACGTCATCACATCCGTGCCCATGCTGGGGCAGGTTTCCGCCATCTCCTGTGGCCTTTACGAAGGCCAGGCGGTGCTCGATCTCGACTACGCCGAGGACAGCAATGCCGAGGCAGACGCCAATTTCGTGCTCACAGCCTCGGGCGGCATCGTGGAAATCCAGGCCACCGCCGAGAAAACCGCCTTCATGCCCGCCCAGTTCGATGCCCTGATGGCGCTTGCCCGCAAAGGCACGCAGGAATTGCACGCGGCCCAGCTGGCGGCACTGGCGGGGTAATGGCCAGAAGGCTCACCGCCGGCGCCACGCTGGTCCTGGCCACCCACAACAAGGGCAAACTGGCCGATTTCGAAACCTTGCTGGCCCCCCTCGGCGCGGTGGTCGTCTCCGCCGGCGATCTCGGGCTGCCGGAGCCGGACGAGACGGCGCCCGATTTCGTGGGCAACGCCCGCATCAAGGCGCTCGCCGCCGCCCTCGCGTCAGGCCACCCGGCTCTGGCCGATGACAGCGGCTTCTCGGTGGCGGCCCTCGACGGCGCGCCCGGCGTGCACTCCGCGCGCTGGGCCGGCAAACCCGCCGATTTCGCCGCCGCCATGACCCGCGTCCACGCCGGGATCGGCGCCAGCGAGGATCGCCGCGCCTGGTTCACCAGCGCCCTTTGCCTCGCCTGGCCAGACGGTCACACCGCAACCTTCCTCGGCCGCGTCGAGGGTCACACGGTCTGGCCGCCGCGCGGCGCCGGCGGCTTCGGCTACGATCCGATCTTTGTCCCGCTGGGCGAGACACACAGCTACGCCGAAATGACCTCGGCTCAAAAGAATGCCGCCAGCCACCGCGCCCGCGCCCTGGCCCAACTCACGGCGGCGCTGTCCGTGATCCCGGTGGTCTGACGCCTTGAAGTTTGCCGAACGAGTCTGATAACACGAATGAGTGACAGGCTTCGGCCAGCATCAGGCTCTGGTATCAGGGATCCCCGCCATGAGTCTGGCTCCGAGCAACGCCCGCGACTATCGGCTGGACTTCTTCCGCGGCGCCGCCCTGTTCTTCATTTTCATCGACCATGTGCCGGCCAACTTTCTGAGCACCTTCACCCTGCAATCGGTGGCGCTGAGCGACGCGTCGGAGGTGTTCATCTTTATCTCCGGCTACACCGCCGCCCTCGTCTATTCCCGCGCCTTCGACAAGGTGGGCCCGCTGATGGCCGCGGCCCGCATATGGCGCCGCGTCTGGCAGCTCTACGTCGCCCATCTCTGCCTGTTCATGATTTACAATGCCGAGGTCAGCTACACCATCCTGCACTTCAACAACCCGCTCTTCGCCGACGAATTGCAGGTGGGCAAATTCCTGGAGGAGCCGGCCGAGGCCGTGATCCGCGTCTTGCTGCTGCAGTTCCAGCCGATGTTCCTCGACATTCTGCCGCTCTATATCGTGCTGCTGGCCGCCTTTCCGCTGGTGCTCATAGCGCTGCGCCGCCACGTTTTGGTCGCTGTTGTGCCCGCCATCGCGCTTTACGCCATCGTCCGCATCACCGGCCTCAACTTGACAGGCTATCCGGACGACCGGCCCTGGACGTTCAATCCCCTTGCCTGGCAGTTGTTGTTCGTCGCCGGCGCCGCCTTCGGCCACGCCAACGCCACAGGCCGCCAGATTTTGGCGCAAAACAGGCCGATGCTGGGAAAATGGCTGTTTCGCGCCGCCATCGCTGTTGTCGCGGCTGGATTTGTGGTGAAACTGAGCTGGGTTCTTCACGAGAATTTTACCCCTGTGCCAACTCTGTTGACGCGATATCTCTGGCCGGTGAACAAGTCCGCACTTCCCATGGTGCGGCTGGCCAACATGCTCGCTTTGGCGCTGGTGGTGGCGCGGCTGGTCCGGCAGGACGCCGCCTTCTTCAAAACCCGTGTGGCCTGGCTTATTGTTCTGTGCGGACAGAATTCGCTGGAGGTCTTTTGCCTTTCCATTCTGCTGGCGGTCCTGAGCAACGTGGCGCTCACGGTGCTGGGCGAGGGGCTTCAGGTGCAGGCCATGGTCAATGTGGTGGGCATCGCCGCCTTGCTCGCCTTCGGTCTGCTGCTGGCCTGGTTCGACGGCGGTGGCAAGCTGCCTCGGCCGGCTCCCGCCAACGCGGCCCAAGCCTGATGCGCCCGATCCTCGTCGCACTCAGCCTTTTGGGCATTCTGTGCGCCCACGCCGAGGCTGGGTCGTGCCGGGTGCCAGACGACCTGGCGCTGGGCGGGCTCCATCTTCCCGCCGTGAAATCCGCCGCCAGCCGCCACGCGATCACCATCCTCACCATCGGCGGCTCCTCCACGGCGGGAGTCGTGGCCAGCGGCGAGGAATACACCTACCCCGCCCGGCTCGCCGCACAGCTGCGCGTTCTGGTTCCCGGCGTAGAGGTGCAGGTACTCAATCGCGGCGTGAAGGGCGCCACCACCCGCACCCGCGTCGACCGCCTGGCCCGCGATCTCACCGAAACCCACCCGGATCTCGTGATCTGGGCGCCGGGCTCCACCGAGGCCGGCATGTCCGAAGACCCCGGCGCCTTCATCGACACGCTGCAGGAAGGCGTCACCACTATCAAGGACGCCAAGGCCGATCTCGTGCTGATCGACCTGCAATGGGCGCCGAGCCTCGCGCGCGTCATCAATCTCTGGCAGTACAACAGCGCCATCGCAGGCGTGGCCGTGGCCGAGGACATCCCCGTGCTGCGCCGCAGCGAACTGATGCGCCGCTGGAACGACGACGGCACCTTGCGTTTCGACGGCACCGCGCCCCCCGCCAAACGCCTCGCCGATATCCGCCTGCTGTTCGACTGCATCGCCGGCGCCCTGGCAACCGGTGTGGCCGAGGCCGTGCGATGAAACGGCGCCACGCTTTGGCCGGGGCATTCACCGCCCTGGCCACGCCTTTCCGGCTGGCCGGCGCATCGTCCTCCCCCCAGGTCGGCGCGCTGCGTGAGACCACGTTCGACGCCACGGTCCTGCAACGCCCCTGGACCTACGAGATCTACCTGCCAAAGGATTACGCCACGTCCACCCAACGCTATCCCGTCATATACCTCCTGCACGGCTTCAACGACGCGCCGCTGAGCTGGGCCGAGAAGGCCGGCATTCTCGGCACCGCCGACCAGCTGATCGAACGCGGCCT
>JANYFG010000083.1 GCA_025362815.1 Rhodospirillales bacterium | reverse complement strand
TCTTCACCATCGCCACGCGCCGCGCGTCGCAGCACAAGGTCTGAACCATGACGGCTCCGCATATCGAGGTCGACAACCTCGTCATCAGCTACGGCTCCGTCGCAGCCGTCGGCCCGGTCAGCTTCAAGGTGATGCCCGGCCAACAACTCACGTTGCTCGGCCCCTCCGGCTGCGGCGACTCAACTCCACATCATCTGGGCCGGCCGGGAATTGGTCGTTCGCTGCACCGCGCTGGACGGAATCGCCGCCGGCATCGGAGCCTGGCTATCGGTCGACCCCGCCCATTGCGTGGTGCTGGAGGCTTAAGGCTTCAAAAACCCCACCAACCGCTCCGCCTCATCCACAATCGGATTGGCCAAAGCCGCCGCCCGCCGCGCCCCATCCCGCAAAACCGAATCAACATGCGCCGGATCCGCCAACAACCGCCGCGTCTCGCTGGCGATCGGCGCCAGCTTCTCCACGACCAGATCGGCAAGCTGCGACTTGAAGGCCCCAAACCCCTGCCCACCGAACTGCTTCAGCACATGCGCATGGTCGGTATCCATCAACGCCGCATAGATCCCCACCAGGTTCCGCGCCTCGGGACGAGATTCCAGTCCCTCGGCCTCCGAAGGCAAAGGCTCCGGGTCGGTCTTCGCGCGCTTGATCTTCAGCGCAATCGTCTCCGCATCATCGGTCAGATTGATGCGGCTCTGATCCGAAGCGTCGGACTTGCTCATCTTCTTCGCCCCATCACGCAGGCTCATCACCCGCGCCGCCGGGCCCATGATCATCGGCTCGATATGCGGGAAAAAATCCGTGCCCATGTCGTGGTTGAACTTCTCCGCGATATCGTTCGCCAACTCGATATGCTGCTTCTGATCCTCGCCCACCGGCACCCGCGTGGCGTGATACGCCAGAATGTCAGCCGCCATCAGGTTCGGATAAGTGAACAGACCGGTGGACACGTTCTCCCGATCCTTGCCGGCCTTGTCCTTGAACTGCGTCATCCGGTTCAACCAGCCCATCCGCGCCACGCACGTAAAGATCCACCCCAACCGCACATGGGCGTGCACCGCGGACTGATTGAACAGGATGTGCTTGGCGGGATCGATGCCGCACGCAATCAGTGACGCCGCCAGATCTCGCGTCGAACCGGCCAGCGTCTTCGGATCGTGATCGGCCGTGATCGCGTGCAGATCCACCACGCAATACAGGCATTCATGGCTCGTCTGCAGCGCCGCCCAGTTCCGGATCGCACCCAGGTAATTGCCAAGATGGGGAACGCCGGTCGGCTGGATGCCGGAGAAGATACGCTGCATTTTGGTCAGTTCCATCGAATGGGGCGCGATTAGTCCGGCGCTTCAGCGCCAGGGTCAAGCACGCCGACGGCGCAGCCTGCCCAGCAAGCTGCGCAGGTCGAACGCGCCGGTGATCTGCCCGGCCGCAAAATACGTCGCCATCCCGCCCCCAATGAGAATCGCCAGCCCAAGCCAACGCAAGCCCGGCGCGGCCGTCGCGTCGAACGCCTGATGTTTCAAAACATAAAGCACGCCCGCCATCACCAAAGCCGCCAACGCCATGCCCGGCACGTGACGACGCAATTCAGCGTCAGACTTGAAATGCCCACGCCGCCAAAGAATAACGCCCAACGTCGAAACATTGAACCAGGCGGCAAGGCTGGTCGCCAGCGCCGGCCCGATATGCTGCAGCGGAATCATGAACGCGAAATTCAGCGCCAGGTTCAACCCCACCGAAGCCAACCCCCAGCGCACCGTCGTCGCGGTATCGCCCCGCGCAAAAAACGCCGGCACCAGCACCTTGGCCAGCACAAAGGCCGGCAGCCCGAACGCATAGGCCGCCAGCGACTGCGCCGAAAGATGCGCCGCCATCGGCGTGAAAGCGCCCCGGCCGAACAACACCCAGGTGATCGGCTCCGCCACCATCATCAGCGCCAGAGCCGCCGGAATGGTCAGCACCAGCGCATATTCCAGCGCCCGGTTCAGCGTTCCCACCGAATCCTCGCCGGCCGCCACCTGACGCGACAAGGTCGGAAGCAACGCCGTGCCCACCGCGGTGCCGATGATCCCCAACGGCAACTGGTTGATCCGGTCGGCATAATACAGCACCGACTGCGTGCCTGCCGGCAGAAAAGACGCGATCAGCACGTCCATCGCCAGATTGAGCTGCGTCACCCCGGCACCCAGCAACCCCGGCG
>JANYFG010000051.1 GCA_025362815.1 Rhodospirillales bacterium | reverse complement strand
GGGCTTCCTGCCGCAGCAGGACACCGGCGTGATCGTGGCGGTGACGGAGGCCGAGCAGAGCGTGTCCGTCCCGCGCATGGCCACCTTGCAGGCCCAGGCCGCCGACATCATTCGCGCCGATCCAGATGTGGTGGGCGTGGTGGGCTTCGTGGGCGCCGGCAGCATCAACGCCACGCCCAACACCGGGCGCATCACCATCGCGCTGAAGCCGCGCACCGAGCGCGCATCCGCCGCCGCCATCGCCGCCCGGCTGCAATCGCGCCTGAACGGAATACCCGGCGTCTCGGTGTTCATGCAGCCGGTGCAGGACATCCAGATCGGCACGCGCATCAGCCGCACCCAGTTCCAGTACACCATCATCGACACCGATGCGACGGAGCTGGGAATCTGGGGCCCCCAGTTGCTGGACGCGATCCGCGGCATCCCGGGTCTGCAGGATGTGGCCACCGATCAGCAGGATCTCGGGTTCCGCACCTATGTGCGCATCGACCGCGACATCGCCCAACGGCTCGGCGTGTCCATGCAGGCGATCCAGGACGTGCTGTACGACAGTTTCGGCCAGCGCCAAATCTCCACCATCTTCGCGCAATCCAACCAGTACCGCGTGGTGCTGGAAGCCGATCCGGCGTGGCAGGCCGACCCCAATTCGCTGCTGCGGCTGCGCGTGCCCGGCACCGCAGGCAGCCAGGTGCCGCTTTCGGCCATCGCCAGCATCGAGAAAATCACGGCCCCGCTGGTGGTCACCCACCAGGCGCAGTTCCCGGCGGTGACGCTCAGCTTCAATCTCGCCCCCGGATATTCGCTGGGCGAGGCCGTGACGGCGATTGCCAAGGCCGAGCACGACATCGGCATGCCGCAAACCATCGTGGGCAATTACTCCGGCGACGCGGCGGAATTTCAAAGCTCGCTCGCCTCCGAACCGTGGCTGATCCTGGCGGCCATGATCGTGATCTACATCGTCCTCGGCGTGCTGTATGAGAGCACCATCCACCCCATCACCATCCTGTCCACCCTGCCCTCGGCCGGCATCGGCGCGTTGCTGGCCTTGATGCTGGTGGGCCAGGATCTGTCGCTGGTGGCGCTGGTGGGCGTGGTGCTGCTGATGGGCATCGTGAAGAAGAACGCCATCATGATGATCGACTTCGCCATCGAGGCGGAGCGCGAACGCGGCATCGCGCCGCTGCCCGCCATCACCGAAGCCTGCCTGTTGCGCTTCAGGCCCATCATGATGACCACCATGGCCGCGTTGCTCGGCGCCCTTCCGCTGGTGATCGAGAACGGATCGGGCTCCGAGCTGCGCTTTCCCCTCGGCGTGACCATCGTGGGCGGCCTGCTGCTGAGCCAGCTGCTGACGCTGTATACCACGCCCGTCATCTTCCTGGCCTTCGAGCGGCTGCGCGAACGGGTTCGGCCGCGCGCGAAATCCGACGCGGCCTCCCCCGCGGCGGCCGAATAGATGACGTTTTCCGAAGGCTTCATCCGCAGACCGGTCGCCACCATCCTGCTGGGCATCGGCATTCTGATCTCGGGCGCCGTGGCCTACAACTTCCTGCCGGTGGCGCCGCTGCCCAGCGTGGACATCCCCACCATCGTGGTGTTCGCCTCCCGCCCCGGGGCCGACCCCGAAACCATGGCCGCCTCCATCGCAGCACCGCTCGAACGCCGGTTGGGCGAGATCGCGGGCGTGTCGGAGATCACGTCCACCAGCTCGGTCGGCAGCACCTCCATCGTCGTGCAGTTCGACATCCACCGCGACATCGAGGGCGCCGCGCACGATGTGCAGGCCGCCATCAACGCCGCCACGTCCGACCTTCCGGCGGACCTTCCGGGCCGGCCATATTTCCGCAAGTTCAACCCCGCCGACGCGCCGATCATGACCATCGCGCTGACATCGGACACCTTGTCGCCCGCCGCCATCTATGACGCCGCCGACAGCATCCTCGGCCAGCGGCTGAGCCAGGTGGAGGGCGTGGCGCAGGTGCAGGTGAACGGCGCCGAGAAACCGGCGGTGCGCGTGAGGCTGGACCCGGCCGCGCTGTCTGCCGCGGGGATCTCCGGGCAGGACGTTTATAATGTCATCCGCCAGGCCAACGTGAACGGCGCGTTGGGCGGCTTTTCCGGCGCCGAGCGCAGCGAGTCGATCGGGCTGAACAACCAGCTGAGCAAGGCTTCGGACTATCGCCCGCTGGTGGTGAAGTCGGCCGGCGGCGCCAGCGTGCGGCTGAGCGACGTGGCATCGGTGATCGACGGCGTGGCCAACCTTCGGCTTTCCGCCTCGCTCGGCGCCAAGCCCGCCATCCTGCTCAACATCACCAAGACCGGCAGCGCCAACGTGATCGAGACGGCGGACCGCATCCGCGCCATCCTGCCGCTGCTCGCAAGCTGGATGCCGCCCGACATCAACATGACCATCCTGGCCGACCGCACCGGCACCATCCGCGCCAGCGTGGACGACCTTCAGTTCACCCTGCTCATCACCATCGGCCTGGTGCTCCTCGTGGTGCTGCTGTTCATGCGGCGGCTGGTGCCCACCATTGCCGCCGGCGTCACGGTGCCGCTGTCCATCGCCGGCACGCTGGCCGCCATGTGGTTCGCGGGCTTCGCGCTCGACAATTTCTCGCTCATGGCGCTCACCATCTCGGTGGGCTTCGTGGTGGACGACGCCATCGTGATGATCGAGAACATCGTGCGCCTGCGCGAACGCGGCATGGGCGCGATGCAGGCGGCACTCGCCGGCAGCCGGCAGATCGGGTTCACGGTGCTGTCCATCAGCATCTCGCTGGTGGCGGTGTTCATCCCCATCCTTTTCATGCCGGGCATCCTGGGCAAGCTGCTGCACGAATTCGCCGTGACGCTGACCGTGGCCATCGCCATCTCGGCCGTCGTGTCGCTCACCCTCACCCCCATGGTGTGCGGCCAGTTCATGAGCGACAAGCCGCCCCGCATCACCTGGTGGTCGTCGGTCGATGGCGCGGTGGACCGTGGGTTTCGCGCCATGGGCCGGTTCTACGAACGCAGCCTGGGGTGGACGTTGCGGCATAACTGGCTGATGCTGGCGGCAACGCTCGCCACCATCGGGCTCACCATCTGGCTTTACGGCGTGGTGCCGAAAGGCTTCCTGCCCACGCAGGACACCGGCATCATTCAAGGCGGCACGGTGGCGGACCCCGATATCTCGTTTGCCGCCATGGCCGAGCGGGAACGCACCGTGGTGGACATCCTGCTGTCTGACCCCGCCATTTCAGGCATCGGGTCCACCATCGGGGTTGCCAGCGGCTTCGCCTCGCTCAATCGGGGCCAGCTCACAATCGGCCTCAAGCCGCTGTCGGAACGCGGCGTGACGTCGGAGCAGGTCATCGCACGGCTGCGGCCGAAATTGCAGGCGGTGGCGGGGATTCAAACCTTCCTGTATTCCGCGCAGGATTTGCGCGCCGGCGGGCGCGGCGGGTCCTCGAACCAGTTCGTGCTGCTGGGCGGCGACCTCACCGAATTGCGCGACTGGACGCAGAAGCTGGAAGACAAGCTGCGCACCGTGCCGGGCATCGTGGATGTCACCTCCGATCAGGACCGCTCCGCGCCCCAGGCCAACGTGGTGATCGACCGGGTGGCGGCGGCGCGCCTCGGCGTGTCGGTCTCCGCCATCGACAACGTTCTGAACAACGCCTTCGCACAGCGCCAGGTGTCGATCATCTACACCGACCGCAACCAGTATCGCGTGGTGCTGGAGACCCTGCCCGGCCTGCAACGCGATCCGGAATCGCTGAACAAGCTGCGCGTGGCCGGCCCCGGCGGGGTGCAGATCCCGCTGGGCACGCTGGTGCGCGTTGAACGCGGTTTCGCCCCGCTGGCCGTGCGCCACCAGGGCCAGTTCCCCGCCGCCACCGTGAATTTCGGCACGCCGCCGGACGCGCCGCTTGGACCGGCCCTGGACGCGGTGCGTCAGGCGGCCGTGGATCTGCGCATCCCCGAGACCATCCACACCGAATTCGGCGGCAACGCCAAGCTGCTCGGCGACAGCATCGGCGCCATTCCGCTGCTGATCGGGGCCGCCATCCTCACGATCTACATCGTGCTCGGCGTGCTCTACGAAAGCCTGACGCAGCCGATCACCATCCTGTCCACCATCCCCTCGGCCGGCCTCGGCGCGTTGCTGGCGCTGCTGGTGACCGGGACCGAGCTGTCGATCATGGCCATCATCGGCATTCTGCTGCTGGTGGGCATCGTGAAGAAGAACGCCATCATGATGGTGGATTTCGCGCTCGAAGAAGAACGCCACCACGGCAGATCGCCGGAAGACGCCATCCACGCCGCCTGCCTGGAACGCTTCCGCCCGATCATGATGACCACGCTGGCCGCCCTGCTCGGCGCGCTGCCGTTGGCGCTGGCCTACGGCACCGGCGCGGAACTGCGCCGCCCCCTGGGCGTGGCCATCGTGGGCGGGCTGATCGTGTCGCAGATGCTGACGCTTTACACGACGCCGGTGATCTACCTGGCGCTGCAAGGCGGTCGGTCTCGTCGACGCAAGAAGGCGACCGGTCCGGCGTTGGTGGCACCGGCGGAATGATCGGCTCCTGACACCTTGGGACGAATCTTCTTTTTCTGAAGAAAAAGAAGCAAAAAGACTTTTATTCGTTGGATCTTGGTATCTTCGCTTTTTGGCTGTCCGCGATGCCCTTGCCCATCAGCAGGCCGAGCTCGCCGGGGCGGCCGATATAGGTGCGCATCACGCGATACGGCACGTCGGTGATGTCGGTGATCACGTTCAGCTTGCTCGCCACATCCTGCGCGCTGAATTTCCCCGCTTTCGGGCGGCGCTCGAACAGCGCGGCGATGGCCTGCAACGTGCGCGCGGGAATGGCGTCGAGCACGCGTTGATGCTCGGGCGTGATGTCGCGCGGCGTGATGACCCGGTTGGGCACGATATGGCCCTCGCGGCTGTGCGCGATCCGGGCCACATCGTCGCCGGGCGCGCTGGCAACAAGGTCGCCTACGGCGAAATCAACCTCCACGCCGTTGTCCTGCTGCAGATAGACGCGGTCGCCATCGATCTCCAGCACGGTGCCGCTCGGCTGGCCCCGGCGATGCCAGAGTTTCTGTCCCACAGCGAACATGCCGTCTCTCCCCCGGCGCGCCATCGCGCACCCGTTATATGCCACCGGCGGTGCGTCAACGCGATGGCGTTGGCACGGCGGACCCCACCTTATCGCGCGACGGCCAGCCAGGATCGAAGAATGCAGGTCACCGCGTGCGGCTGCTCCATCGGCGGCAGATGGCCCGCCTTTTCAATGCAATGCAGCGTGGCGTGGGGGATCAGCGCCGCCATTTCCGCGGCCAGCGCCGGCGGCGTCAGGGCATCGGCGTCACCCACAGCCACCAGGGTGGGCACGGTGATGCCCGCCAGCAGCGCCAGGCTGTCCGGCCGGCGCAGAATGGCTTCCTGCTGACGCAGAAACGCTTCCCGTCCCACCGCTTCGGCCATGTCGAGCACCTCCTGGGTCAAGGTGGCGTTTCCGAGATGCTCGGGGTGCAGAAGCTGCGGCAGCAGACGCGGCGTCACGCCGCGAAACCGGTTGCCGCGCGTCATGGCCATCAGCACCCGCCGCCGTCGCGACTGGTCCGGCGTGTCGGCACGCGCGGAGGTGTCGAACAGCGCCAGCCGTGTGACGCGCTCGGGCGCGATCCGCATGATGGCCAGCGCCACGTAGCCGCCCATCGAAAGGCCGCACAGCGCGAAGCGGCCGGGCATCGCGGCCAGGGCCCGATATGCCATCGCGTCCACATGATCGTCCTGCGTGAGGTCGGCGACCACGGCATCGGGCCAGATCGCGGTCTGGTGGCGCCACAGCCGCGCGTCGCAGAGAAGGCCGGGCAGGAAAAGCAAATCGTCAGTCATGAAACGTTTGTAGGTGCTGGGCACATGGCAGCCAAGTAAGTGCTGTGCGAACGGCCGCCAACCTTGACTTTCGGGGCCTGTTTCTCGATACCGAGCCCATCGCGCGGCCTTCCCGCGCGTTTTGCCGTGCGCCTGCGCTGGCGCCGCCTTGGAAGCAAACAAAACTTGATCGAGACCCAGACGCCGTCCGAAACATTGTCGGCACAAGACGCGAACACCGTGCACACGCCCGATGTTGGCTCGCCCGATATCGCCCATCACGATGCCGCCCCGCAGGACACCGTGGAGGACGCGCCCACGCTTGCGCAAACGTCTGCGCTTACGTCTGCACCCGCGCCCGACGGCGATGGGGAAGCCGAGCTACCTGACGCGAGCGAGCCTGCGAAGAACGGTTTCGCCGATCTCGGCCTGTCCGACCCCATTCTGCGCGCCATCGCCGAAATGGGCTACCTGACCCCCACGCCGATCCAGGCGCAGGCCATCCCCTATGTGCTGATGGGCCGCGACGTTCTGGGCTGCGCGCAGACCGGCACCGGCAAGACCGCCAGCTTCACGCTTCCGATGCTCGATATCCTGCAAGGCAGCCGCGCCCGCGCCCGCATGCCGCGCAGCCTCATTCTGGAGCCGACGCGTGAGCTGGCGCTTCAGGTGGCCGAGAATTTCGTGAAATACGGCAAGCACCTCAAGCTCACCCACGCGCTGATCATCGGCGGCGAGAGCATGTCGGACCAGAAGGACCTTCTGGCCAAGGGTGTGGACGTGCTGATCGCCACGCCCGGCCGGCTGATCGACATGTTCGAGCGCGGCGGCATGCTGCTCACGCAGACATCTGTTCTCGTGATCGACGAGGCCGACCGGATGCTGGACATGGGGTTCATCCCCGATGTCGAGAAGATCGTGGCGATGCTGCCGCCCAACCGTCAGACGCTGTTCTTCTCGGCCACGATGGCGCCCGAGATCAAGCTCCTGGCCGACGCGTTCCTGCGCAACCCCAAGGAGATCTCGGTCTCCAAGCCCGCCTCCGTCGCCACCACCATCACGTCGCGGATGGTGATGGTTGCCGAGACCGACAAGCGCGAGGCGCTGCGCCGGCTGATCCGGTCCGAGGACGTGCAGAACGCCCTGATCTTCTGCAACCGCAAGAAGGACGTGGACATCCTGTTCAAGTCGCTCTCGCAGCATGGCTTCGACGTGGGCGCCCTGCACGGCGACATGGCGCAGCCGGTGCGCTTTGCCACGCTCGAGAAGTTCAAGGCCGGCGAGCTGCGCCTTCTGTGCTGTTCCGATGTGGCCGCGCGCGGCATCGATATCGGCGGGTTGAGCCATGTGTTCAACTTCGACGTGCCGATCCATGCCGAGGATTTCGTCCATCGCATCGGCCGCACCGGCCGCGCGGGCAAGGAGGGCAAGACCTTCATGCTGGCCACGCCGGATGACCGCCTGGCGGTGGAGGCGATCGAGAAGCTGACGAACACGAAGTTCGAGACGGTGGTGATCGACGGGCTCGACCTCGTGGAATTCTCCGAAGGCCGCGGCAAGCGTGGCCGGGGGCGCGGCAAGCCGGAGGCAAAATCGGACACCAAACCCGAGAGGGCGCCGAAGCGTCACGACAAGCGCGAGCCGAAGCCAGAGATGCTCGCCGACGCGGACGTGAAGGCCGCCGATGAGGCAAAGCCGCAGAAGTCTGAAAATCGCCGCGCGCCGCGTGGCCGCAACCGCGTGGAGGCACCGCCGGTTCCGGTCGATGCGCCGCAGCCGGAGGTGAATTTCGAGCCGCGCCCGATCGAGCGGCAGGCGGAGCGCGCCCCCGAGCCGCGTTTCGATCGCCAGGCCAATCCCCGGTTCGATCGCAACCGTGACCGGCCGCGGCGCGATGACGATCTCGGCCCCGCCGTGCTGGGCTTCGGGGACGAAACCCCCGCCTTCATGCTGGTGGCGGCGATGCCCAAGCGTCATAATCCGGCCACGGCGCCCGCCGCTCAAGAAGGCGCCTCCCAGGAAGCAGCCGGCACGGAGGATTAAGCCATGAACGTCGTATCTCCCATTGCAGTCGCAGCCGCGAAGAAAGCCCCGCTGGCGCCGTTCAAATGGGACGACGCGCTGATGCTGGACGGCCAGCTCTCAGAAGACGAGCGCGCCATTCGCGATGCCGCGAACGCCTATTGCCAGGACAAGTTGATGCCGCGCGTTCTCATGGCGAACCGCCATGAAAAGTTCGATCGCGAGATCATGAACGAGCTGGGCGAGATGGGCTTCCTCGGCGCCACGCTCGACAGCCATGGCTGCGCCGGCGTGAACTATGTCAGCTACGGCCTGATGGCCCGTGAAGTGGAGCGTGTGGACAGCGGCTATCGCAGCGCGTTCTCCGTGCAGTCTTCGCTGGTGATGTTCCCGATCCATGAATTCGGCTCCGAGGATCAGAAGGATCGGTTTCTGCCGAAACTGCGCTCCGGCGAATTCGTCGGCTGCTTCGGGCTCACCGAACCCGATGCCGGCTCCGACCCCGCCTCGATGCGCACGCGCGCCAAGAGCGTGGATGGCGGCTTTCTCGTCAGCGGCTCGAAAACCTGGATCACCAATTCGCCGATCGCCGACGTGTTCGTGGTCTGGGCGAAGGACGACGCCGGCGACATTCGCGGCTTCATCCTCGAAAAGGGCATGACGGGCCTCACGGCACCGAAGATCGAGGGCAAGTTCAGCCTGCGCGCCAGCATCACCGGCATGATCATGATGTCGGACGTGTTCGTGCCCTCAGCCAACATGCTGCCGAAGGTGCGCGGCCTGCGCGGGCCGTTCTCCTGCCTCAACCGTGCCCGCTACGGCATCGCCTGGGGCGCGTTGGGGGCCGCCGAGTTCTGCTGGCACGCGGCGCGCGACTACACCATGCAGCGCATGATGTTCGGCCGCCCGCTGGCCGCCACGCAGCTTGTACAAAAGAAGCTCGCGGACATGCAGACCGAGATCACCATCGGGCTGCAGGCCGTGTTGCGGCTTGGCCGGCTGATGGACGATCATGAAGCCGCCGCCGAAATGATCAGCCTGTGCAAGCGCAATTCCTGCGGCAAGGCGTTGGATATCGCCCGCATGTCGCGTGACATGCATGGCGGCAACGGCATCGCCGACGAGTATCACGTCATCCGCCACGTGATGAACCTCGAGGCTGTGAACACCTATGAGGGCACGCACGACGTGCACGCCCTGATCCTCGGCCGCGCCCAGACGGGATTGTCCGCATTCGGGGCGTAACCCTTCCGGCATCTGCCCAGATCCGCATTCAGCGGCTGGGCAGCGATGGCGACGGGGTGGGTGAGATGCCCGTCATCGAGGGGCGTGGGGGCGAGCGGGTGTATGTGCCCTTCACCCTGCCCGGCGAGCTGTGCGACGTGCGCCCCACCGGCAAGCGCGGCGAGGGTTTCGCCGCCGTGGCCGACGTGGTGCTGGAGCCGAGCCCGCAGCGCATCGAGCCGCCTTGCCTGCATTTCGCGACCTGCGGCGGCTGCGCGTTGCAGCATTGGCAGCCTGAGCACTATCTCGGCTGGAAGACCAATCTGTTGACCGCCGCCCTGCGCCGCGCCGGGTTCGAGCCAGACACGGCGCCGATCGTCCAGACCCCGCCCTATCAGCGTCGCCGCATGGACCTCGCCATCAAGCGCGATCTCGGAATCACCCTCGGCCTGCACGCGGCGCGCGACAGCACGGTGATCGACCTTGTCGAATGCCACGTTCTGCATCCCACCTTGTTCAAGCTGCTCCCGCCCTTGCGCGTGCTGCTGCGCGGGCTGAACGGGCTGGGGCGAGAGGGGTCGGCCATCGTCAACCTGCTCGACAGCGGGCCGGACCTGCTGCTGCGCACCGATCGGCCGCTGTCGGTGGTGGATCGCACCCGGCTGGCCGCGTTCGCCACCGAACACAGGATGCCGCGCGTGATGTGGGCGCAGAACACGGGGGTGCCCGAAATCGCGGCCCTGCTGCGCCCGGCCACCACCAGCTTTTCCGGCACCGACGTGATCCCGCCACCCGGCGGCTTCCTGCAGACCTCCCGCCCCGGGGAGGCCGCGATCATCGCCGCCGTCATGGCCGCGCTGCCCGCCAAACCGACCGCCAAATCCCGTGTGCTGGAACTGTATGCGGGCAGTGGCACGCTGACGTTTGCCATCGCCAAGCACATGCGCGTGCACGGCGTGGAGGGCGATCCGCTCGCCGCCGCGGCGCTGAAGGCCGCGGCCGACGCCACCGGGCAGACCGGCCGCGTGACGGTGGAAAAACGCGATCTCGTGCGCCAGCCGCTGTCGGCCAAGGAGATCGACGCCTTCGCGTGCGTGGTGCTGGACCCCCCGCATGGCGGCGCCGAGACGCAGACCGCGCAAATTGCGGCGTCGAAGATCAAGCGCGTGATCTATGTCAGCTGCAATCCCGGCGCACTGGCCCGCGATGCCGCGATGCTGCGCGGCGTGGGGTTCAAGCTGGTCTCCACCCAGCCGGTCGACCAGTTCCTGTGGTCGGCCCGCCTGGAAAGCGTCAGCGTCTTCACGCGATAAGTCAGGCCGCCGGGTCTTTTCATCTCCTTGCGCCTCTGCAATCGTCGCGCGTTCGCAGGGGTGAGACACATGCGTTGGACCTTGATCGCCGCACTCGTTTTGCTGCTGTCCCCCGCCGTTCGCGCCGAGGAGCCGCCGGGCGGGCAGATCGACCTTCTGGCGTTTTCCAACGGCGCGCTGATTGAACGCAGTTCGACGCCCTACGACGACAGCTGGAGCCCGTTGTGGTTGCTCGACGAGGAAACCACCACCGGCTGGGCGAGCCAGGATGGGGCGAAGCCGCCGTTCGAGGTGGTGGTGTCGCTGCCCGAACAGTCCCGCTTCACGCGCTTCGCGTTCGACACGCTGCACGCCGAAAGCCCCGAGCGTTCGGCGAAGACGATCGACGTGTTCGTCTCCGACCAGTCCTCCACCGCGGGCTTTGCCAAGGTGATGAGTGTGACGCTCGCACCCGCCAAGGACGGCCAAAGCTTCGACGTGCCGGCCCAGACTCCGGCCACCGGACGTTGGGTGCGGTTCGTGTTGACCGCAAATCACGGCGACGACAAATATCTGGAGGTGATGAACCTGCACGGCTACGGCACGCAGATGACCAACACGCCGCTACCCACCGTATCCGGCACCTATGAGAGTGCCTCCTACGGCAGGTTCCATCTGGCGCAGTCCGGCGCCCAGCTCACCGGCTGCTATGAGTTCAAGGAGGGCCTGGTGCAGGGCGGGCTTGAATCACATCTGATGCGGCTGACCTGGAACGAGGAGAAAGGCGCCAAATCCGGCCCCGCCGTGATGGTGGCCACGCGCGACGGAAAGGGTTTCCAGGGCCTGTGGCGTATGGCGGACGGCTCGGATTCCTGGCACGACAACTGGAAGCTGCGCAAGATCAGCAACGATATCGGCTCCTGCCCGCACTGGAAGCCGCCCACCGCCAGCACCAGCCTGGTCGCCGACCAGCTCGCCACCACCGGGCGGGTGCGCTTGTACGGTATCAACTTCGACACCGACAGCGATCGCCTGCGCCCCGACGCCACCCCCACGCTGGAGCAGCTCAAGACCGCCTTGCAGGCCAATGCCGCCTGGAGACTGACGGTGGAGGGGCATACGGATTCAACGAGCACCGCCGCCCATAATCAGGATCTCAGCGCGCGGCGTGCCGCAGCCGTGAAGGCCTATCTGGTGGCGGCAGGCGTGGGCGCGGCCCGGCTCGAGACCGCGGGCTTCGGCCAGGACAAGCCGGTGGCACCGAACGAGACGTCGCTGGGCCGGGCGCAGAACAGACGCGTCGAGGTCGTCCGGCAGTAGTGGAGCTAGAGCCTGATGATTTTAAGTAGACAAAATCATCAGGCTCTAACTTGTTGTTTTATCGATCATGTTAATGCGTTTGGGTGAAGCAGCCCAAACGCATCATGATCTAGAGCATGATGAGTTTAGCTTGAAGCATATCCGGAATTTTCTAGGTAGCGGCCGCATTCGTCGTGTTTGAAGTGGCCGAGCAGTTCCCCGCACCGCCTCCAGGTGTCTTCGACCGTTCGTTCAGCGGCTTTTCGCAGCAGATGCTTGAGCTTTGCGAAGACCTGCTCGATCGGATTTAGAT
>JANYFG010000047.1 GCA_025362815.1 Rhodospirillales bacterium | reverse complement strand
CACCAGGCCGAGCAGGAAGCCGATGCCGGTGCCCATCACCCCCACACTCGCCCCGCACAGCAGGAAGATGCGCATGACGTTGCCGCGCGTCGCACCCATCGTCCGCAGCACCGCGATGTCGCGGCCCTTATCCTTCACCAGCATGATAAGGCTGCTCACGATATTGAACGCGGCCACGATGATGATGAGGGTGAGGATGAGGAACATCACGTTGCGCTCCACCTTCACCGCGTTGAAGAAGCTGGAGTTGGCGTCCTGCCAGTCGAGGATGCGCAAAGGGCGCCCCGCGGCGGCGCGGATGCGTTCGTTCACCGCCCGGGCGCGCAGCGGGTCGTCGACGAAGATCTCGATCTGGTTCGCGGTGTCGCCGGTCTGGAAGAAGGTCTGCGCCGCGCCCATCGGCAGGAAGACGAAGGTGCTGTCGTATTCGTTCATGCCGACCTCGAACAGCGCGGCGACACGATAGGCGCGCAGCCGTGGCACGGTGCCGAGCACGGTGGTGCGCCCCTGCGGCGAGATCAGCGTCAGGCGCTGGCCGACCGCGATGCCCAGGCGCGTCGCCAGGCGGGTGCCGATGATGACGGCGTCGTCGCCGGTGAAATCGGCCAGCGCGCCGGCGCGGATGTTGTTGGCGATGATGGCGCGGGCCTGCATGTCCTCGGGCCGCACACCGCGGGCCAGGCCGCCGGATGCGCCGCCGGATTCGCTGGTCATCAGCACCTGGCCCTCGACCAGGGGGGTGGCGGAGACGACGCCGGGTACGGCGCGGATGCGAGCCACCAGCTCGGCATAGTCGGGGATGGTGGGCGTGCTCTGGGCATAGACCGCCATGTGGCCGTTGAGGCCGAGGATGCGGCTGAGCAGCTCCTGCCGGAAGCCGTTCATCACGCTCATGACGATGATGAGGGTGGCGACGCCCAGCGCGATGCCGACCAGCGAGAAGATGGCGATGACGGAGACGAATCGCTCGCCCTTGCGTGCCCGGAGGTAGCGGAAGGCGATCTTGCGTTCGAAGGGGTTGAACATCAGTGCGCGCGTTTCGGCAGCAGGGCGAGCAGGCGCTCCACCGCCCACATCACGGCCATGTCGATGGCGATGAACACCACCATGAACAGGATGAAGTTGTCCGGCCATTGCATGAACAGGATGAGCTGCTGCGTGCCGGCATAGGCCACGATGGTGGCGAAGACGGCGACGAGGAAGCCGCGAAGCTTGGAGGGTTTTGGTTCAGGTGCGGATGCGGACAAGGGCTTCCTCCACGGTCAGTTCATCGCGCTCTCCGGTGGCGCGGCGCTTCAGCTCCACCTTGCCCGCCGCGGCGCCGCGCGGGCCTATAATGGCCTGCCAGGGAAAGCCCATCAGGTCGGCGTCGGCGAATTTCACCCCGGCGCGTTCGCTGCGGTCGTCGTAGATGCTGTCGTCGCCCAGCGCGGCGTGCAGCTGGTCACACATGGCGTCACAGGCCGCGTCGCCCTGCTTGAGGTTGAGGATGGCGGCGCGATAGGGCGCCACGGCGTCGGGCCAGATGATGCCGGCGTCGTCGTGGTTCGCCTCGATCAGCGCGCCGACCAGGCGGGAGACGCCGATGCCGTAGCTGCCCATCTCCGGCGCCACTTTCCTGCCGTCCGGGCCGGGGACTTCGAGGCCCATCGCCGCGCTGTATTTGGTGCCAAAATAGAAGATGTGGCCGACCTCGATGCCACGGCCCTCGCGGCGGGATTCGGGCGCCAGGGCGTCGAAGGCCGCGGCGTCGTGCATCTCATCGGTCGCGGCATAGACCGATGTGACGTCGTCGAAGGCCTGTTTCAGGCCGGCCACGTCGTCGTAATCCGTGACGGTCGACGCCCAGTCCGACGCCTCGAACCGGCTGTCGTAGAAGACGCCGCTCTCGCCGGTCTCGGCGAGGACGATGAACTCGTGGCTCAGATTGCCGCCGATCGGGCCGGTATCCGCCCGCATCGGCACCGCCTTCAGACCGAGGCGCTGGAAGGTGCGGAGATAGGCGAAGAACATCTGCCGGTAGCTGTGCTGCGCGCCCTCGGCCGTGAGGTCGAAGCTGTAGGCGTCCTTCATCAGGAATTCGCGCCCGCGCATCACGCCGAAGCGCGGCCGCACCTCGTCACGGAACTTCCATTGGATGTGGTAGAGGTTGCGCGGCAGGTCGCGGTAGCTCTTGGCGTAGGTCTTGAAGATGTCGGTGATCATCTCCTCGTTGGTCGGGCCGTAGAGCATCTCGCGGTCGTGGCGGTCGATGATCCGCAGCATTTCCTTGCCGTAGCCGTCGTAGCGGCCGGACTGACGCCACAGCTCGGCCGACTGGATGGTCGGCATCAGCACCTCATGTGCGCCGGCGCGGTCCTGCTCCTCGCGGACGATGCGCGCCACGTTCTGCAGCACCCGCCAGCCCAGCGGCAGCCAGGCGTAGATGCCGGCAGAGGTCTGCCGCACCAGCCCGGCCCGCAGCATCAGCCGATGCGAGACGATCTGCGCTTCGGCGGGGGTTTCCTTGAGCGTGGGCAGGAAGGCGCGGGAAAGGCGCAAGGCTGGTCGTCCTCGGGTGGTGTGGCGCGCAACCTAGAGGCTGCGGGCGTGGCCGCAAGGGGCGGCGTTCGTTACGCAACCGACGCAATATAACTGCAGTGCAGCATCACATTTCGTAAGAATCCTGCCTGATTTGCCCGATTTGGCTGCGAAAATTGCTATGCAACGCTCACGTGTTGGGCTAAAAAAAATGGGCTGCGCGAGAAATCGCGCAGCCCAAGTTTAGGGAGGAAACGCCAGTCACACGGCAGAAAGAGGACCAACCCTCTCTCTATGTCCAAGACTGACGGAACAGGCTGAACGGCTCAACGCCAAACGGCCGGAACGGAAGGCAAAAACAGGGCGAAAAGCCCGCGCCTGCCTGATAACCAAGCGGATCATACCAATGGGGGTGTGGTCCGCTTATTTTTTGCGCAGTGGTTCAGCGCGCCAGCCAGCCATCGCGGAAGCTGGCGCCCTCCAGGCTCATGAACCACCACACGCCGGCCCAGAGAATCGCCGCAAGCACGGTGGTGCCCAGAATGATGAAGCCGACGCGGATGCGGATCGGCGCGCCGCGCCAGCCGCCGGGGGTGGCTTCCCCCGTCACATCCGGCCGGATGCCGATGGGCAGCACACAGAACAGCGCCACCCACCAGATCAGGAAATAGACAAGCGAGCCGGTAACCGCGCTCATACGCGGAGAAGGTGGACTTCGACGTTGGGGCGCTTCTTCAGCCGACGCCCCACCGATTTGCGCAGCGCCGCCCGGGCGGCCTCACGCAATGCATCGTCCTGGCGCTTGAGTGATTGCGGCAGCTCCATTACCACGCGTGCCAGCTCGTTGGCCAGCTGCTCGGGCTCTTCTCCATCGGCGTCGAACAGGCCGGGCGCGGCGACCTGCGGCCGGCCCAGCACCTTGCCGGCCTTGTCGATCGCGAAGCTGGCCACGACCACACCGTTGAACAGCATCCGCTTGCGGGCGCCGAGCACGCCGCCTTCCAGCGGCAGCAGCCGGTTGCCGTCAATGGCCAGGCGGCCGACCACAGCACTTTCCACCACATCGGCGCGGCCCGGGGCAAGGCGCAGGATGTCGCCATCCTCGATCAGAATGGCGTCGGCGCCGCAGTCTTCGGCCAGGCCGGCATGTTCGGAGAGGTGGCGCCATTCGCCATGCACGGGCACACAGTATTTCGGCTTCACCAGGGCGTAGAGCTGCTTCAGCTCGTCCCGGCACGGGTGGCCGGAGCAATGCACCGGCGCGTCATTGGCGGTGATGACGTTGCAGCCGGCGCGGCTCAGCTCGTCCTGCATGCGCAGCACGGCGCGCTCATTGCCAGGGATCATGCGCGCCGAGAAGATGACGTGATCGCCCTCGCCCAGCGAGATGCTGGGGTGGGTGTCGGAGGCGATCTTGGAGAGCGCGCTGCGCTCCTCACCCTGGCTGCCGGTGCAGAGGATGACCAGACCGTCATCGGATTGGTGCTGGGCTTCATCCTCGTTGAGGAAGTCGGGCACCGTCTTGAGGTAGCCGCATTCGCGCGCGGAGGTCACCGCGTTGCGCAGGGACCGGCCGAACAGCGCCACGCGCCGTCCCGCGGCCTGGGCTGCCATGGCCACGCTTTCCAGCCGCGCGATGTTGGTGGCGAAGCAGGTCACCGCGACGCGGCCCTTCAATTCGCCGATGGTCTTGGTCAGGCCTTCGCGCACGTCGGACTCCGAGCCCGAGTGGCCCTCGACCATCGCATTGGTGCTGTCGCAGACCATGGCCAGCACGCCCTCGCGCCCGACCTTGGCGAAGGCCGCTTCATCCGTCGGCGGCCCGACCAGCGGCTTGGGGTCCAGCTTCCAGTCGCCGGTGTGGACGACGATGCCGTGCCGCGTGCGCAGCACCAGCGCCTGGCCCTCGACGATGGAGTGGCTGACGCCGATGAACTGGCAGTCGAAAGGTGCGAGCGAGAAGGTGCCGCCCGGCTTGACCGCATGCAGCGGCACTTCCTGCGCCAGGCCGACCTCGCCCAGCTTGCGGCGCAGCACGTTGATGACGAAGGGCGTGCCGTAGATCGGGCATTTCAGCTTGCGCCACAGATGCGCCACCGCGCCGATATGGTCCTCATGCGCATGGGTGATGACCATGCCGACCAGCTTGTCCCGGCGTTCGGCCAGCCAGACCGGGTCGGGCACCATCACATCAACCTCGGGCAATTCGGCGCCGCCGAAGCCGATGCCGCAATCCACAGCGAGGTATTTGCCGTCGCAGCGATAGACATTGAAGTTCATGCCGATCTCCCCGGTTCCACC
>JANYFG010000016.1 GCA_025362815.1 Rhodospirillales bacterium | reverse complement strand
TCAAACGTGAGCATCCATCGATAGTTAGTGTTGCAAACTCATCGGATATACTTTTTGCTTTAATACTTCAAAATATTTTCGTGCTGTGACCCTGACCCCATATCTCTTAAGAATCGACCAAATCTCGTGATTTTTTTCGATACCGACGGCCATGACTAGGATGCGATCCTTTTAAGAAAATACTAATTTGATGGCGATTCTAAAACCCTAACTTGCTAGAGACATTTAAAATTTCAATCACTTTGACAGCGTAGTGCAAGGAAGTCAGCCAGGGCAATCGCACTCGTCAACCCAGGACTCTCGATCCCGAACAAATTCACCAACCCCCCAACCCCATGCACACCCTCCGCCTGCACCACGAAATCCAACGCCGGCGCCCCCTGCGCCGAAAGTTTTGGTCGTATCCCCGCATACCCTGGCTGCAAGGCCCCGTCCTTCAACCCCGGCCAATACCGCCGCACCGCATCGTAGAAAGAATCCGCCCGCCGAGGGTCCACCGCGTAGTCCAGCGTCTCCACCCACTCCACATCCGGCCCGAACCGCGCCTGCCCGCCGAGGTCGATGGTTAGATGCACCCCTAAGCCCCCCGCCACCGGCACCGGGTAGATCAACCGCGAAAACGGCGAGCGCCCGGCCAGGTTGAAATAACACCCCCGCGCGTAATACTGCCGCGGCACCAGCTGCGAGGGCATTCCCACAATCCCCCGCGCCAGCTCCGTCGCATGCAACCCCGCCGAGTTGACCAGCAGGCGGCACCGCAAAGTCATGGGCTCGGCCCCGCCCACCTCGATCTCCACGCCGCCATCCACGGCGCGCCCGCCCAAAACCGGGCTGTGAAACACGAACACCGCACCGGCAGCCTCGGCATCGCCCTGCAACGCCAGCATATACCCGTGGCTGTCCAACACCCCGGTCTCCGGCGACAACAAGGCCGACGTGCACACAAGGTTCGGCTCCAACGCCCGCGCCTCCGCGCCCGAAAGCACCCGCATCCCCTCCACGCCGTTCGCCTGCGCCCGCGCCAGAATCCCCGCGAGCTTGCCGTCCTCCTCGTCCGAGGTCGCCACGATCAACTTCCCGCATTTGGAATACGAAACGCCGCGTTCGTCGCAATACGCGTAAAGCTTGCGCCGCCCCGCCACGCACAGCCGCGCCTGCAGGCTGTCCTTGGGATAATAGATCCCGGCATGAATAACCTCGCTGTTGCGCGAGGACGTTTCGGTGCCGATCGCCTCGGCCGCGTCGAGCACGATCACCTCGCGCCCCGCCATCGCCAGCGCACGCGCCACAGCAATGCCCACCACGCCCGCGCCCACCACCACAACATCCACCGATTCCATGGCTTCCCCCCAACGCGCGTTGCGCCATACTCGCAGGCAACCGAGGAACAGGACAAATCCGATGCAACGCCGCAGCTTCCTGGCCGCCGCAACCGCCTCTCTCGCCGCCCCCCACGTGGCCCGCGCCCAGGGCGCCCGCGTGCTGCGCTTCGTGCCGGATGCCGACCTGGCCATCCTCGACCCCACCTGGGTCACCGCCTACCAAACGCGCGACCACGGCTTCATGGTCTACGACACGCTGTTCGGCCAAGACCAGGCTTACACCCCCCAGCCCCAGATGCTTGAAGGCCACAGCGTCGAAAACAACGGCCTGCTCTGGCGCCTCGTCCTCCGCCCCGGCCTCGCCTTCCACGACGGCGAACGCGTCTTGGCAAAAGACGCCGCGGCCTCCATCCGCCGCTGGTCGAAGCGAGACGTCTACGGCCAGGCGCTCGCCGCCGCCATCGACGAGATCACCACGCCAGACGACCGCACCATCCTCATCCGCCTGAAATCCCCCTTTCCGCTGCTCGCCGACGCGCTGAGCAAAACCTCGCCCATGATGTGCGGCGTCATGCCCGCCCGCATCGCGGAGGCAGACCCCACCAAACCCATCACCGATCCCACCGGCAGCGGCCCCTTCATCTACGACGCCACGGAACGCGTCGCCGGCGCACGCGTCGTCTATCGCAAGAACGAAAAATACCTCCCCCGCCAGGAAGCCCCGCAACGCACCGCCGGCGGCAAAGTGGTAAACTTCGACCGCGTGGAATGGACCATCCTGCAAGACCCCGCCACCTCCTCCGCCGCCCTGCAACGCGGCGAGATCGACTGGCTCTACACCCCCCAGGCCGACCTTCTGCCGCTCCTGCAAAAATCGCGCGGCGTCGCCACCCGCGTGGTGGTCCCCACCGGCACCATCGCCACCATGCGGTTCAACCAAACCCAGGCGCCGTTCAACAACCCCGCCATGCGCCGCGCCATCTTCGGCGCCATCACCCAGTCCGACTACATGATCGCGGTCAACGGCGACGACCGCGCCCGCTGGAACGACGGCGTCGGCTATTTCTGCCCCAACACCCCCATGGCCAGCCCCGCGGGGATGGCCGCCCTCACCGGCCCGCGCGACCTCGAAAAGGTGAAGCGCGACATCGCCGCCGCCGGCTACAAGGGCGAAAAGGTGTTGCTGATGGCGCCGCAGGACATCGCCAGCGTGAAGGCGCTCGCCGAAGTCACGGCAGACATCCTCAAGCGCATCGGCCTCAACCTCGAGGTCGCCTCGATGGACTGGGCCAGCTCACTGTCCCGCCGCTTCAAATCCGGCACGCCGGACGAGGGCGGCTGGAGCATCTTCCAAACCAGCTGGGCCGGCACCGACCACATCAACCCCGCCGGCCACGTCTTCCTGCGCGGCAACGGAAAAGACGCCGCCCCCGGCTGGCCGTCGAGCCCCAGGATCGAACAGCTCCGTGCCGACTGGCTCCAGGCCGACGGCGTCGCCGCCCAACGCAAGATCGCCGAACAGATCCAGCTCCAGGCCTTCGAGGACGTGCCCTACATCCCGCTCGGCCAAACCATCACCACAACCGCCTACCGCGCGGATTTGTCGGGGATGCTGGATGGGCTTCCCCTGTTCTGGAACATCAAGCGCGGCTAGGCGCGGGCGCGAAGCGCGGCCGAAAGGTGGTGCTTCGCGCTCAGCTCAGCAGCTGTCCCGGCGGCCGCCCACCGGTGCTGCCGGTGCTGGACAAAGCCTCCCCCATGGCTTCAGCACTCGCATGCGGCAACTGGAAACTCATCCATAGCCCGCCCTTCACCTCCATCATCAGAATGGGCTCCATGTTCACGTTCGAAACGCCCGTCTTCCACGCCGTGATCGGAAGATGCGCGTCAGACACATGCGTCCCGGTCGGCGGCGGCTCCCCGGCGTTCGCCGCCACCGCGCCCGCCACCAGCGCCCGCCCGAACCGCGCGGCCGCCTCGGCCGGCAGCGTCCAGGCAACATCGCCATAACGGATGATCACGGTGCCGCCGGCGCCGATTTCGACAGACAGGGGAACACCAGACATGTCGCGGCCACTTTCAGGTTGTTGGCGCCACGCTACCACACCCCCGCACAAGGCCGCGAGTTCGGCCGCAACCGGGCGCGCAAACAGCGCCGCAGCTTGACACGTCGACGTGGCGGGATGATTAAAACGGCTGCATAAAATACGTGTTGTCGGGTAGGAAGGTTAACATAATTTCGTGACCGAAGAATTTGTCGATCAACGGTATTACGAGGCCGCAACACCGAATTCGGTCGCTGAACGAGTGGCCATCCGCGCGCGCGACCGCATCTTCCACGACTTCATGCGCGTCGTGCAGCCGGCCGCCACCGCCACCATCCTCGATGTCGGCGTGTCAGACGTCATAGGCCCGGCCGCCAACGTCATCGAACGCTGCTACCCCCACCCCCACATGATCACGGCCGCCGGCCTGGGCGAGGCGCTGGCGTTCAAGGCGGCCTTCCCCGCCGTCGGCTACCACCAGATCCGCGCCAACGTGCCACTCCCCTTCGCCGACCACGCCTTCGACGTCGCCACGTCCAACGCCGTTCTGGAACACGTGGGAAGCTTGGCCAACCAGCGCTTCTTCGTGTCGGAGCTGTGCCGGGTGTCGCGCCAGGTGTTCATCACCGTGCCGCACCGTTTCTTCCCGGTCGAACACCACACCAACATTCCGCTGATGCACTGGATGAACGCCAGTTTCGCATTCGCCTGCGGTCTGTCGGGCAAGACCAAATGGGCCGATGAGTCGAATCTCATCCTGATGTCGAAGGCCCGGCTGAAGGCGGCCTGCCCCGCCGCAGCCCATCCGGTGATCGGCTACACCGGCATCCAGCTCGGCCCCCTCAGCAGCAACCTGTTCTGCCATATCGACTCCGCCCGCGGCTAGGCTTGCCCCACGCGCTGAACGCGCGCCGAACGGGCGCCACGCGTATGTCTCTGGGCGGCATTTCCCCCAGGGGCCGTGGCCCACTCCCACATGCCCTCTATGATCGGCTCCTCCGCATAATGCCCAACGTCTCCCCACGCCAGAAGCGCCTCATCGACGCCGGCGGCATCCTCATCGCCATGGCCCTCGCGGCGCTGCAATTCCTGCTCGCCTACCGCCGGCATCCGCATCACCCGCATATCGGCGGCGATCTCGGCTGGTGGGGCTGGTTCGACCAGGAGCGTTACTGGGCGGCCACGCTCGCCTGGTCACGGCTGGACCTCAGCCCAGACCAGCATTTCTACCTCCCCGGCTACTCCATGCTCGGCGCCCCCTTCGTCGGCCTGGCATCGGTCCATGCCTACGCCATCGTCAATCTCGTCTGCCTGCTCGCCTCGCTCGTCCTGTTCGCCGCCATCGCCGGGCGGCTCGGCCGGCAGATCCCGCACGCCCGCCTGCTCGGCGCCGTCGTCTTCACCGCCGTCACCTGCTTCTCGCCGCTCGTGCTCGACAGTTGGGTGGTGCCCTGGACCACCACGGGCGCCACCCCGCTCACCTATGCCTGCCTGCTCGCCGCCATCCACTTCATCGAAACGCCCAACCGGCCCAGCCTCGCCTTCTGGACCGGCCTCGCCGCGGCCGGCGTCGCCGCGTTCCGCCCCACCGACCTGATGCCGCTGATGACCGCGTGCGCATTCTGCATGGGGCTCGCAACCCTGCGCCGCACCACCGGCTGGCGCCCGATCCTCGCCGCCGCGTCCCTGGGCACCGCCGGCACCGCCATCGCCCTGGCCGTCGTCGGCGGAATCTACGTGCTGCTCTACGGCTTCGAGCAAAACGGCTACGTCGCCGGCGCAAGCCTGATCGGGTTCGAATGGCGCATGATCCCTCAGCGCTGGGTCACGCTGTTCCTTGACCCACGCCCGCTGTTCACCGACGGGCAAGGCATGATCGAGGCCTTTCCCTGGCTCGCAGCGGGCCTCGCCGGCGCCGCCGCAATCGTCGTCTCGCCGTCCGCACGCCGCGACCATATCGCCCACCTCGCCGTCATCCTGGCCATCGTCCTTCACATCGCGCTCTACCTCGCCTTTCGCGACCTGCACCCCGATGGCCTGTTCCGGTTCCGAAACTACCATTACTTCAAATGGGTGATGCCATTCCTCGGCCTCTACGGTGTGCTCCTGCTCCACAGCGTCGTCTTCGGCATCGGCCACCGGCTACGTCTCATCGCCGCCGCCGTGCTTGCGCTGTGCATCGCGCTGCCGTGGCGGGCCGAACTGGTTATCGACGCGAAAACCACCCCCGGCCTCGTTGCGCCAGACGGCAAATCCGCCGTCTTCACGAACGGCATGCCCCATTTCGCCGATGCCCTTCTGATCCCGGCCACCGGCGAATGGGGAGACATCTATTTCGGCCCGCACAAGCTCGTCATCGCCGATCGCAAATATCTCTACTTCGGCGACTTCCGCGCCTTCCCGCGCCCCGGCGGCATGATGCTCGTGCCGCTCCGCCCGCTCATCCCGGGCGAGGCCAACCTCGCGGTCAGCCCCAAGGTCACGCTCAACGCCACGTCCCCCACCGTGCCCGCCCGCCAGACCGTCACGTTCGGCCTGCCCTGCTGGCTGCCCAGCCGGTTCTACCTCTGCCCCACGATCGAGCCGATCGCCCCGCCGGTCCTGCGCAGTCAGGATCGCGAAACCATCACGTTCCAAGGCCAGGAAGCCGCCTATCTCGGGCGCGGCTGGTCGGTGGCCGAACCCGGCGGCCGATGGACGGAAGGGCGCGACGCCCATCTCCGCTTCCGGCTGGAAACGATGGACCGCGCCATCAGCGTGGTGCTCGCGGCCACCGGCTACAACCCCGGCGGAAGTCGCCCGGTCGATCTCGCCGTGGCCGTGAACGGCACCATCGTCGGACAACAGACGCTCTCGTCGAACACCCCGGTCACACTCACCTTCGCCATCCCGGCCGCCGCCCTGAAAGACGCGGACTGGATCGACCTCAACCTCCAGATCCACAATCCGCGCGCGCCACAGACCTACGACAAAACGTCACGAGACGATCGGGAACTGGGGCTTTATGTTCGGGAGGTCAGCATCGCGCATTAAGTAAAGAAGTTCTTTTGTGAACAAAAGAACCAAAAAACTTTATTCATGAGGTTGCGTGTTGCGGAATCATCAGCAACACGCAACCAATCAAATGAAAGTCTTTTTGCTTCTTTTTCTTCAGAAAAAGAAGAATGTTGCCTGATCTTTCATAAAATCAGGCGCCCCGGTCCAGTGCCTCTTCATCGCACACCACCGCCACGATCTTCTTGATCGAGGCCGTGTGCGCGTCCACCACCGGTTCCGCCCGCGGCGGCGCCACGTCGCCGGCCCCACCCGTCGTGAAATGCCGCATGAACACGCGCATCACATGCGAAACGCCTTCCTCCGTCACAGACCGGCAATCCTCGGCAAAATACGCGCCGCGATTGAAGTTGCCCGTGATGATCTCGTAAGATGGAAAATACGTGATCTCCGGCACCGCCGCCTCGGCCTCGGCGGCGGCTACCCGCAATACCGATTTCGAATACGTCGTGGCCACCAGCACGTGCTGCCCCGTCACCGTCGCAATCAACGGCACCGGCGAGACCGTCACCAAAATCCGCGCCTTGGGATTCACCCCGCGCAGCCGTTGCGCGAACGCCTCCAGATCAGCCGCCACGTCGCCCGCCCGCAGATTGACGAACACGTGCTGCGCCGGATCGAACGTGCCCCCCGCCACGCCCGGGCACAGCGGATACGCGGCACCGTCGCCGCGCGCGGTCCAGCATTCTGTCAGCCCCAGCGTGAACACGAACACGTCTAGCGTCTCGAACGCCTCCCGCACACAGGCGAAATGATGCCGCCGGTCCGCCCGCAGCTCCTCGATCGTCTGAAACCCGCCTGGCTGGATCTGCGGCCGAAACGGGTCGATGACCTGCCCGTCCTTGTCATGCCAGTATTCGGTCTCAGGAACGAAATGCCCATACGCGCGGTCGAACAACTGCACCAGTTGACGCGATGTATAGAGATTGCCGTAACGCGCGGTGTAAAGCCCGTAGCCATACGCCTCCGCAAGCTCCGCGCCGGCAATCGGATGCGCCGTCTCGGTCACCAGGAAGTTGAACCCCGAGGCCCGAAGATGCCGCGCGATATGCTGCGCGAAACAGCTTCCCGCGGTGGCAATCCGCATGTCCGGCGTCAGCACGAACGGCGCGGATACCACAGGGTCCACCTCGCCGCGCGAAGGCTCCGCCACGGACCGGCGCCAGAACGCCTGATCGGGCAGGCCACGATACGGATGCGCGCTCATGAAGCCTCCACCTTGACGTCCCCATCCCGGGCCAACGCGAACATCTGCTCCAGCACCAGCCGGCCATACCAGTAATTGGCGTGCGTGGGATCACGGTGCCAGGCATCCGGATGCACGAACCCCAGCGGGTCCATCGCCGCCGCCGGCACCTCCAGAAAATGGATGCCAGCCGCCGCACAGGCCTCGCGCACGATCTCGGACTGCAGCCGCCACAATTTCAGCCGAAACGCCGGCGGCGCCACGCCGTGGGCGGCAATGGCATCACCGAACTGGGTTGGATGCGCCGCGATCTCGTCGTTGCTGGAAACCGGCGGCGGCGACTGGATGTGCCACACCGGCAGCGTCGTCGCCTGTCGCAGACAGGCCAGAACGGTCAGCGCGTATTCCATCGAAGCCTTGAGGCTGGCGCGCACCAGCGCATACGGCACGATCTCCGCCCCCTCGGCCAACGGCAGCGCGGGGGCCGAAGGCAGCACGAAATCGAACCGGCGCGGATGGTTCACCAGGCCGAGGAAGTGATATTCGTTGCCACTGATGCAGTCGAACACGCAGGTCGCCCGATGGGTCGCGATCTCCTGCTCCAACCGCGCCTGCAACGCCGGCACCAGCACCATCGCGGTGCCGTCGAAATGCACGTTGGGGCTGATATCGGCATCCAACAGCTGCACGAAAGACATCGGCGGCATCGCCACCCCGCCCGCATCGCGCATCAGGTCGCGCGCGCCTTGCAGGGCGATCATATGGCTGTGCCCCAGCACCAGCAAAGACGGCGCCACCGGCTGTGCCCCCACCGCGCCCAAATCCGGCGCCACCTGGCCCCGCCACGGCAGCCGATCCAAAAGCCCGCGCATCATGCCCCGCCACCCGCCGGCCGGCCGGCCAAATCGCGGATCAAACCGCTGGTCCAGACATCCGTCACAGCACCATCCCACCCTTCAAATCGCCCGCGCCACTCAACGATACCCCAAGCCCCCACCGCCGCGCCATTCCCTCCGGCGATCGATCCGGCTATGCCTCCGCGCACACCTTCCTGTCGCGACAAATCAAGAAGCCCGGCGGTCCCTGAATGACGGCACCCTTACCACCCCTCGCGGTCGATCTGGACGGCACGCTCATCCGGTCGGACAGCCTGCACGAAGGCCTCATCAACGTCGTCAAGCTGCGCCCGCGCCATATGCTGGCGGTCGCGCGATCGTTGAAATCCGGCAAGGCCGCCTTCAAGCGCGAGGTCGTGCGCCACGCCCATCCCACCGCCGCATCGTTCCCCTACAACGCCGATCTCCTCGCCTATCTCACCGCCCAGCGGCAAACCGGCCGCACCATCGGTCTGTTCACCGCCGCCGACCAGGCCATCGCCGACGACGTGGCGGCCCATGTCGGCCTGTTCGACATGGCCTGCGGGTCAGACGGCGTCACCAATCTCAGCGGCGCCGCCAAGGCCGCCTGTATCGAGGCCCGCCTGGGCGCGGATTTCGCCTATGCCGGGGACGGCGACGTCGACCAGCCCATCTTCGCCCGCGCCAGAAGCGTGGTGCTGGTGGGCCCGGTGGACCGTCTGCGCGACGGCCTGCCCCCGCATGTGCTGGTCGAAGCCACGTTCCCAGCGGCCGAACCCAGCCTGCGCCTGTGGGCCCGCGCGCTGCGCCTGCAACACTGGGCCAAGAACACCCTGGTCTTCCTCGCGGCCCTGCTGTCGCCGCCGCATCCCGCCGTCATCGCCCAGCTCGTGCTCCTCTGGGTGCTGATGGGCGTGCTGGCCTCGGCCACCTATCTCATCAACGACCTGTTCGACCTCGCGGCAGACCGCAAACACCCGCGCAAACGCCACCGCCCCCTGGCCTCCGGCGCCATCTCGGTGCGCCACGGCATCGTCGTCGCCACGGCGATGATCGCCGGCGCGCTGCTCGCAAGCCTCGTTCTGCCCTGGTTCGGCACCGCCGCCCTGCTGGCCTATCTGGTCATCACGCTCGCCTACAGCTTCCTTTTCAAGCAGATGCCGATGGTGGATGTCACGGTGCTCGCCGGCCTGTTCACCCTGCGCGTGCTTGCCGGCGCGGTGCTGTTGCCAACCCCCATCTCGCCCTGGCTGCTCACCTTCTCCATGCTGTTCTTCTTCGGTCTCGCCATCATCAAGCGCTACGCCGAGCTCAACCGTCTCAATCGCGCCAGCCAGGGCGGCGTGCAGGCGCGCGGCTACACCGAGCAGGACCTGCCCATCCTGCTCACCAGCGGCCTGGCGTCCGGCTTTTCCGCCATCGTCATCTTCATGGTCTATCTCATCAACGACCAGTATCCCCGCACCATCTACGCCCATCCCGGCGCGCTGTGGGCCATCATGCCCGTCCTGCTGATCTGGACGCTGCGTCTGTGGCACCTCGCCGTGCACGGCCGCATGAGCGAAGACCCCGTGGTGTTCGCGCTGAAAGACCGCATTTCCCTCGCGCTGGGCGCCGCGGTGGTCATCATCCTGTTCGCGGCACGGCTATGACCACCCGACATTCCAACTACACCTCGTGGGGCCGGATCCTGCACGCGCCCCACCATGCAAGCCGCCCCGCCTCCACCGAAACAGCCGCATCGTCCGTCACCGCACCCACTGAAGCCACAATGCTCGGCCACGGCCTGGGCCGCTCGTATGGCGACGTGGCGCTGAACCCAGGCGGCCGCCTGATCGACTGCCGATCGCTCGACCGCTTCATCGCCTTCGACCGCGCCACCGGCGTGCTCACCTGCGAGGCGGGCGTCACGCTCGCCGATATCCTCGCGGTCATCTGCAAGCCGGATCCGGACGGCAGCGGCTGGATGCTGCCCGTCACCCCCGGCTCGCGCTTCGTCACCGTCGCCGGCGCCATCGCCAACGACGTGCACGGCAAGAACCACCATCTGCACGGCACCTTCGGCCGCCACGTGCGCGAATTCGACCTCGTGCGCAGCGACGGCGCGCGCCTGGTCTGCTCGCCCACCGAAAACGCCGAGCTGTTCCACGCCACCATCGGTGGCCTCGGCCTCACCGGCCTCATCCTGCGCGCCACGATCCAGTTGCGCCGCGTGCCGGGCCTCGCCGTCGAGGCCGAGGACATCCGGTTCGACACGCTGGGCGACTTCTTCCGCCTCGCCGGGGAATCAGATGCCACCTGGGAATACACCGCCGCCTGGATCGATTGCCTCGCCGGCGGCAAAAGCCTCGGTCGCGGCATCTTCTCCCGCGCCCGCCCCGCGCCCGGCATCGCAGCCGCGCCACCGCCACGCGCACCCCGGCTCAGCTTTCCCATCAAGCCCCCGATGCCGCTCACCAACACCCACACGGTCCGCGCCTTCAACGCGCTCTACTGGCGAAAACTCGGCATCGCCACCACGCACACACGCAGCGTCGGCCCCTACGAAAAGGTGTTCTACCCGCTGGACGCCATCGGCCACTGGAACCGCGCCTACGGCCCCGCCGGGTTCTACCAGTTCCAGAACGTGGTGCCGCTGGCCCACGCCGAAGCCGCGATGCGCGAGATGCTCCAGGTCATCACCGCATCCGGCCAGGGCTCCATGCTGTCGGTCCTGAAGATGTTCGGAGACCCGCTTTCACCCGGCCTGATGTCCTTCCCGATGCCGGGCGCCACCCTGGCGCTGGATTTCCCCAATCGCGGACAGCCCACGCTGGGTCTTCTGTCCCGCCTCGAAGCCATCACGGTAGCCGCCGGCGGACGCCTCTATCCCGCCAAGGACGGCGTGATGACGGCCGCCACGTTCCGGCAGGGCTACCCCGAAATCGACCGCTTCGCCCGGTCGATCGATCCCCGCTTCGCCTCGTCCTTCGCCCGCCGTGTCGACTTGCGCGCCGCATCCGGGATATAGGCTCGCTCATGCAAGCACCCAGCCCCGCCCGCAAGACAATCGCGATCTTCGGCGCCACGTCCGACATCGCCGTGGCCGTGGCCCGCCTCTATGCCGAGGCGAAATGGTCGATCGTGCTCATAGGCCGCAACGAAGCCGCCCTGGCGGGAACCCGGGCCGACCTGCTGGTGCGCGGCGCCCCCGAAGTGGTTGTACAAACCGCCGATTTCGTGAACCTGCCCGCGCTCGGCCAGGTGGCAGACACCGCGTGCGACGCGCTCGGCGGGCTCGATGTCGCCTTCCTCGCCTACGGCACCCTGCCCGACCAGGCCGCCTGCGAGGCGGATGCCGCCCTGGCCGAGGCGGCGCTTGTCATAAACTTCACCAGCCCGGTGCTGCTGCTGGGCGAACTCGCCCGCCGCTTCACGTCCCAGGCGGCGGCGGGCCGCATCGGCACCCTTGCCGCCATATCATCGGTCGCCGGCGATCGCGGCCGCATGAGCAACCACATCTACGGCGCGGCCAAAGGCGGCCTGCAACGCTACCTCCAGGGCCTGCGCCACCGCCTTCACGCCACGGGAATCGCGGTGATCGACATCCGCCCCGGCTTCGTCTCCACCAAGATGACAGCGCATGTGAAGCAAGGCGGCCCGCTCTGGGCCACGCCGGACCAGGTGGCGAAAGACATCACCAACGCCATCGCCGTGCGCGGGGGCGTTCTCTACACGCCGTGGTTCTGGCGGGGCGTGATGCTGATCATCCGCGCGGTGCCGTCCTTCGTCTTCCACCGCACCAAACTCTGAGCGCTCCATGAAGATCGCGATCACCGGCGCCGCCGGGCTGATGGGCCAGAACCTGATCGCCCGCCTGAAACGCCGCGGCGGCCACAGCATCGTCGCCATCGACAAGCACGGCCCCAACACGCAAATCCTCCGCGACCTGCACCCCGACATCACGGTGATCGAAGCCGACATGGCCGAGCCCGGCCCCTGGCAATCCGCCTTCGCCGATGTCGACGCCGTCGTCGTCGGCCACGCCCAGATCGGCGGGCTCGTGGAGGCGGAGTTCATCCGCAACAACGTCACCGCCTCCGCGCGCCTGATGGAGGCGCTTGCCGATCGGCGGGACGTGCATCTCGTCCATATCAGCTCGTCCGTGGTCAACTCCGCCGCCGTCGACTGGTACACCGAGACCAAGAAGGCGCAGGAAAACCTCGTCGTCGCCGCCGGCCACCCCACCATCACGCTGCGCCCCACCCTGATGTTCGGCTGGTTCGACCGCAAACACCTCGGCTGGCTCGCCCGCTTCATGCAGCGCATGCCGGTCTTCCCCATTCCCGGAGACGGCCAGTTCGTCCGCCAACCCCTCTACGCCGGCGATTTCTGCAGCATCATCATCGCAAGCCTCGAACAGCGCCTCAGCGGCACCGCCCACAACATCAGCGGCCGCGAGCACATCGCCTATATCGACCTCATCCGCCTGATCCGCGCGGCGGTATCCGCCAAAACACCCATCATCCGCATCCCCTACGGCCTGTTCTGGCTGCTGCTCTCCGCCTATGCGCTGGTCGACCGCAACCCGCCCTTCACCACCAAGCAACTTCGCGCCCTGGTCACGCCCGACGTGTTCGAGGTGATCGACTGGCCCGGCATCTTCGGCGTCCCCGCCACCCCGCTTCGCCAGGCGCTGGACGAAACCTTCCGCGACCCGCGCTACGCGGCCGTCACCCTGGAGTTCTGATGGCCCATATCGTCGTCCTCGGCGCCGGCGCCATGGGCCTGGCCGCCGCCTACCGCGCGCTCTGCCTCGGCCACCGCGTCACCCTCCTCGAAGCCGGCGCAGAGCCCGGCGGCATGGCCGCGCATTTCGACTTCGGCGGCGTCTCCATCGAGCGCTACTACCATTTCGTCTGCAAGAGCGACGCCCCGACCTTCGCGCTGATGGCCGAGCTCGGCCTCGCCGACCGCATGCGCTGGCGTGCCACCTCCATGGCCTACCACATCGGCGGCAAACTCCACCGCTGGGGCGACCCCGTCTCGCTGCTGAAATTCCCGCTGCTCACCCTCGTCGAAAAGATCCGCTACGGCACGCTGATGTTCACCTCAACCAAGGTGAATTCCTGGGCCGCCCTCGAACACACATCCGCCAAGGACTGGATCGAGGGCTGGTGCGGCAAACGCGTGTACGAGACGCTCTGGAAGCCGCTGTTCGACCTGAAGTTCTACCAGCACGCCGACAACGTGTCCGCCTCCTGGATCTGGACCCGCATCCGCCGCATCGGCCGCTCCCGCAAATCCCTGCTGCAGGAAGAGCTCGGCTACATCGAAGGCGGCACCCAAACGCTCGTTGATGCCCTCATCCGCGCCATCACCGAAAAAGGCGGCGACATCCGGCTCGCCACGCCCGCCACACGCGTCCTGACCCACGACAACCGCGTCACCGGCGTGGCCACCGCCGATGGGGTGATCAACGCCGACCACGTCATCTCCACCATCCCCACGCCCCTCGTCAGCCACCTGATCCCCGACCTGCCCCCCGCATCCCGCGCCGCCTACGACGCGATCGAGAACATCGGCGTCGTCTGCGTGCTGCTGAAGCTGAAACGCTCCGTCACGCCCCATTTCTGGGTGAACATCGTCAACCCCCACGCCACCGTCCCGGGTATCATCGAATTCACCAACCTGCGCGCCGTGCCCTCCGGCGAGACCATCGTCTACGTGCCGTTCTACATGCCCACCGAGCTAGATCTGTGGCGCCGCCCCGACGACACCTTCATCGCCGAAGCCATGGCCAGCGTCCGCCTGGTCAATCCCGACATCGCCCCGTCCGACCTGATCGAGGCCACGCTGGGCCGCCTCAAACACGCCCAACCCGTCTGCCCCCCAGGCTTTCAGGCCAAAATCCCGCCCATTCAAACCCCCATCGACGGCCTGCAGATCGCCGACACCTGTTTTTACTATCCCGAGGATCGCGGCATTTCCGAAAGCGTGCGCCTGGGCCAGGAGATGGCGTCCCGTGTCGGCTGACAGGCCCGGGCGCGACCGCTTCATCCGCTTCCTGCTCACCAGCGGGGCCGCCGCCTTCGTCAACATCGCGGCACGCTACGCGCTGGAATACGCCGTCCGCTACGAAATCGCCGTGGCCATCGCCTACCTCTTCGGCATGATCACCGCCTTCATCCTGGCGCGGCGCTTCGTGTTCGATGCCGCCCACAGCACGCCCGGCGGTCAGGCCGCCCGTTTCGCGCTCGTCAACGCCGTGGCCTTCGCCCAGGTCTGGCTGATAAGCGTGGGCCTCGCCCGATGGCTGTTCCCCGCCATCGGCTTCACCTGGCAGGCCGAGACGGTGGCACATGTCATCGGCGTCGCCAGCCCCGCCGTCACCAGCTATTTCCTGCACCAGCATTTCACCTTCCGGCAAGCCCGCACATGATCCCGCGCATTGCGCTCGCGGCGGTGGCATTGCTTTTGATGGGTCTGATCGCGTGGCAGCTCGGTCTTCACAATATCCATCTCTGGCCGCTGCTCGCCGGCCGCCTGCGCGCGCTGCAGGCCCTGGCCGGCGCCCACATGCTGCAGGCGGCTGCACTCTACATCCTCATCTATATCTGCGTCGCCGCCTGCGGGCTTCCCCTCGGCCCGCCCATGAGCATCACCGGCGGCAGCGTCTTCGGCCTATGGGGCGGCCTCGCCTGCGCCGTGCTCGGCGCCACCGGCGGATCGCTGGTGCTGTTCCTGGTCGCGCGCGGAACCCTCGGCCGCGCCATGCTGCGCCGCCAAACCGGCAGCCAGACTGGCGGTCACAACGGCCAGATGGACCGCATACGCCGGCTGGTGGCGCGTGACGGATTCACCGCCTTGCTGGCCCTGCGCATGGCGCCGGTGGTGCCGGGCTGGCTGCTCAACCTCGCAGCCGCGCTCGCCCATATGCGCGTGCGCCCCTTCGTGCTCGCCACCGCCATCGGCCTGCTGCCGGCCACCATCGTCTTCACCAGCATCGGCAGCGGCATCGACAGCGTGCTCGCCAGCGACACCCCGCCCGGCCTGGGCGTGATCCTCAGGCCCGCCATCCTGCTGCCGCTGCTGGCACTCTCCGGCCTCACCCTCCTGCCGGTGATCCGCCGCCACCTGCGCGCTCACGCACCCACAGACCCAAGCCCCGGCCCGCTCCCCTGATCACCGCGCGAGGCGCTTGAGCACGAACATCAGCGTCCGCTTCGGATGCACAATAGCCCGCAGCGGCCGGGTCACACGCCAGGACGACGAGGCGCGCAGCTGACGGATCTCCTCTTGCAGCCCGCCCACCCGATACGCCATCGAAACACCGGCGCGGTCCGCGCCGGCCCCGATGAGATCGGTGATCTCAGACCGCAAATTCGAAATTTCGGTGTTGGCCCGCTGCAGATCCAGCGTCATCGCCAGCAGCCGGTCGGAATACCCCTCAGCCCGCGTATGGCTCGCCCGCAGCGCCTGCGTCAGCGACTCGATGCCGGTTTCGCGTTCGGCCAGCGTCTGCGTCAACGACGCGACATAGGCGTCCGTGGAAGCACCCTGCCGGCGCAAGGCCTCCACATCGCGCGCCAGCGAATCGCGCGCCTGGGTCAGCAATACCTCCGCGTGCGGCACAATCTCGTCGAACACGCAGAGCGGCACATCGAACACGCCGGGCGGAATGTCGAAACCCGCCTCGGCATAGTAATCGTTCAGGCCGTCGAAATAGACATGCCGATACCCGCAGCCCGCCAGATACGGCGTGATATGATCCGGCCGTCGCACCGGGGTCTGCGGATACGTCGCCTCCGTCATGATCAGGCTGGGACGAAACCGGTCCCAGTCGTTCGACATCAGCACCTTCAGCTCGAACCCCTCCACGTCGATCTTCAGCAGATCGATCCGCGACGGCGCCGCATCCACCAGGATATCGCGCAGCGACCGCACCTCCACCTGGTGGTCGATCACCGTGAACCCCTGCGACGCCGCCTCCCGCGCCGCCTCGTCATCCAGGGTCGACAGCCCGGTGCCCACAACCTCGTGGAACGCCAGCACGCCCGGCACGTCGCCCACCGCCACGCACAGGTTGCGATCGCGCGGCCGCTCCGCCTCCAGCTCACGAAAGAAATTCAGGTTCGGCTCGATGTTGATCCCGGTCCAGCCACGGTCCGACAGCGCCTTGGTGTCGTTCTCGAACACCGGGTGCGCCGCCCCCACATCGATGAAAAAGCCGCGGGGAACTGTGCCGAACAATCGGTCCAGCAACACATCCTCTCGGTTGATGCTGAATGAAATGAACGGCTTGGAGGAGGGTTGCATCCGGTCGGAGATCCTTGAGGCGTCATGAACAGGCGTTGGGCAGGCACGCCCCATCCGTCAGCCGGCCTCTCGGGCCGCCAGCAGGGTGTGAAGACGCGCCGCTTGGAGTCGACCCACATTCTTGTAACTGAAATGTGTCCGCATGTGCCGCAGCGCCGCCGCCACACGCGGGGCCGCCTGGCCAGGATCGTCCGCCAGCGCCCGCATCAGCTCCGCCGCATGGCCGATATCCGGCTCCGCCCAAACCTGCCCCTCCGCGAACGGATACGCCCCCGCCTCCACCGGAACCAGGCTGCAACGCACGGGATAGCCCGTCTCGGCCGACAGCAGATCCTGGCTCGCGGAATAATCGGTGGCGATCACAGGTTTGCCCAGCAGCATGGCCTCGGCGATCAAAAGTCCCAGACCCTCGCTGCGATGCAACGACAGAACCGCGTCCGTGCCGGCGATCAACCCCAGCGTCTCCTCGCGGCTCAGCGTCTCGGTGATCAGGAAAATACCGGGCTGCCCGGCCACCGCGTCCCGGAACGCCTGCAGCTTCTCCGGCACCACAGACCCGTTCATGCATTTCAGCACTAACCCCGCCTGCCCCGGCCCAGGGAACGCCGCACGAAACGCCGCGATGGCGGCGTGCGGGTTCTTGCGCTCGATGAACGACAGGAAATCGAAGGCGAAAAAGAACAGGAAACGATCCGCCGGCAACCCGAAACGGCCACGCGGCAGTGGCGGCGGCGGCGTGAATTCCAGCGCCACGGGCATATGCACCACCGAGCCGTCCACGCATCCCTCCAGCGCCTCGGCGATGAAGCGGCTGGGCGCCCAGATCTCGTCCATGGCCGAAAGCCCCGGCAGCCACGCCTGCGGATAGCGGCTCAGCTCCCAGAACGGAATGTTGATGCGCACCGCATCGGGTCGCAGCCGCGGCCCCAGATGGTCGATCACCGCGGGAAGCTGATCGGCGTTGATGTTGAAGATCTGCACCGGCGCGGTGGAGACCTCCACCAGGGCATCGGCCGCGCTCGCATCGTCGCGCCGCGCCGCCACGCCCAGCGCCACGTCGATGCCCTCCACCGGCACCTCGCCCGAAGCCAGCGTGCGCAGTGTCTGTCGCCCCACCTCGCCCACGCCGCTCGCGGTGCGCAGATAGCCGATCACGGTCACATCGCGCGCCACCCCATCGGCCGGCGCCGCCCAAACGCTCGGCCCGGCAGGCGGCAATGCGATCGGAGCCCCGACCAGCACCGCAGGCTGCGTCGCCAGAGCGGGCCGGATGATGCGCGGGTCGATCTTCAGCTCGCGCTCGGCATGGTGGTAGTACCAGTCAACCAGCTCCGCCACATGGGCAGGATTGCTCAACACCAGCCGCCCGCTCAACGACGGAAACCGATCGTAGAGATACTTCATGAAATTCGTGACGGTCTGCCCCGCCGGGCCCGCCGTCGCGCCGGAATGGCGCTGGCCCAGAAACGCCTCGTAGGTCTGAAACGGATCGCTGCCCCAGCTCAGATGCCATTTGCGAAACATCTCGCGCACAAAAGGATGGATCGTGGTGCCGGACGCGAAGCGGCCAAACGCGTAGCCGTCATCGGGCACCGTGCCCACCCCGTTGGCGATCAGCCGCTCGGCATAGCCCGCGATGAGCTTCGAAACCGCAGGCGACAAATTGCCATCGTAGCGCGGCGCATATTTGGACAAGGTGGCGGGCTTGCGGGCGTTGAAGCCGCTGTAATGGAAAAAGGTCAGATCCCCCCCATCCACCCTCCAGCCGTCGCCGGTGTCCTCCAAACGGCGCTGACCCAGGTTCCAATAGGCCACGTTCAGCCCGGTATCGTGCGAAATATGCGCGGTCTTCGCAAAGCCCGGCACCAGATCCATGAACTTCTGATCGACGAAAATCCCGATCTCGATGGCCGAAATACATAAATACGTCAGCCGCCGCGCCCACCACGCCAAAATCCGGCGCGACTCCTCGCCGGCCGAAACCCCCAGAAAGCCCAGATTATACACCCCGGCCCGCATGATGGTCATATCGTTCGGCTCGTCCTCGTCCTCCACCGGCGCGCACAGATGCGGCGTCAGCACGAATGACGCACCATCGCGCAGCGGGCCAAGTATGGGCTCCAGCGGCCGGAAGATCTCGATATCCGGATCGAAATAAAGCGCCTGGTCATACGCCAGCGCCCCCAGCAGATGCTGGAACATGAACGGCTTGACCGCGGTGTTCATCTCCATGATGTCGTAGCGGAATGAAAACGCCGTGAAATCGTGGATCGGCAGCGTATGCGCCTCCACGATCGTCCAGTCCGGATCATAAAGCCCGGCCATGTCAATCCGGCGATCCACCAGGCAAACGAACAGGTCTGCCTCCGGATGATGACGCCGCACGGATTGCAGGAACGTGCGCGCCGCCGGCATGTAGTTGTTCGAACAGATCGTGAAGATGGCCAACCGCGACTTCACAATCCTCGTCCTCCAGCATGCATCGCCATTTCAGCGGCCCCGCGCGCAACGCACAAGGTCGTGATCCATCCCAACACATCGAACATCGGGAGAATGGCGGACCCGAAACGATTCGAACGTTCGGCCTCTGCCTTCGGAGGGCAGCGCTCTATCCAGCTGAGCTACGGGTCCACTGCGCGTCTGATAGCGCAATCCGGGGGCCGATGTCACGCCCTTCGCGCCGGCCGCCGTATCAGCCCTGCGCGGCAAGCCACGCCCGTGCGGCCTCGGCGGCGTCGGCGGGCGCGCGGGCATGCACGATATAGGCGACCATGTCGGCGTTGGGGGCCGCGCGGTGCAGGTCGCGCGGCAACAGATGGTAGCCGTTCGGATAAAAGGCGCGCAAAGCGGTGGGCGGCAGTTTGCGCCACACGGCGGCGGTGGCCCGCTGCGGCACCAGATCGTCATGCGCGCCATACAGGAACAAGCCAGGCGCGTGAAAACGCGGCGCGGCTTCCAACGCCTCATCCATCAGATTGACCAGCCCGCGCAACGTGTCGAACCGCGTGTTGCGTATGGTCAACGGGTCCGTCGACAGGCGAATGAGCGCCTCCCTGTTGTCCGACGGCGTGATCTTCACGGGGCCACGCCCCACCGCAAGCCCGGGCACGAAGGTGGCCGCAAGCCACAGGCTGCCCTGCATCAGAACATTCATCCGCGCCCGGCCCCATACCGCCGGCGCGCAGAGAACATAGCCGTCCACATCGGGGGCCAGATTGGCGCCGGTACACATCAGCACCGCCGCACCCATGCTTTCACCCAGCAATATCAGCCGCTTGCCCGGATGCTTCGCCCGCAGCAGCGCCGCCATATGCGCGGCATCGGCCGCCATGGCATCCGCCCCCGCCCACAGCCCACGGCCCGGCGCCGCGCCGAACCCGCGCTGGTCCGGCGCATAGACCAATATGCCCGCCGCCGTGAAATCCGGCGCCGGCACCTCCCACGCGTCGCGGCTGTCGTTGAACCCGTGCAGCGCCAGCACCACCGCCGCCACATCGCCCTCGGGCCGCCACACCCGATAGGGCAGGCGGGCGCCATCCGGCATCACGAAGTCGTCTTCGTCCTGAAGGGGCGTCATGATGCTGGGTCCCGGTGGGGCCGCCTGCGACACGCATCCGCCCAAGGCTGCCAGCCCCAGCACAGCCACGCGTCGCGAAATGGGTGAGGTTGAACGCATTGGCGCCCACCCTAACATGCGGGCTATCATGCGGGCCATGTGCCAACGCCCCGCCGCACACCGAAATCACCACCCGACGTAAGGACCCGACATGGCCGATGCCGCCGCCTCACTCGTGGAGACCATCCACGTGGACGACCGCACCGTGGCCTGCGACGGCGGCGACGGCGCCATGGGCCATCCGCGCGTCTTCCTGCGCATCCTCGACCACAACGTCACCTGCCCCTACTGCTCGCGCCTTTACGTGCTGAACGAAGGCGCCGGGCACGGTGATGGCCACTGAACCTCTGATGGCCACTGAAACAAAGCCGGAGCCGCTCCATCTCATCCTGATCGACGGCTCGGGCTTCATCTTCCGCGCGTTCCACGCCCTGCCGCCGATGACCCGGCCAGACGGCACGCCCGTCAACGCCGTGTTCGGCTTCACCAACATGCTTGCCCGCATGCTGAAAGACCATGTCGGCACCCATTTCGCCGTCATCTTCGACGCCGGGCGCCTCACCTTCCGCAACCGCCTCTACGACAAATACAAGGCCCAGCGCCCCGAACCGCCCCCCGAGCTGATCCCGCAATTCGCCCTGGTGCGCGAAGCCACCCTGGCATTCGGCGTCCCCGCCATCGAGTTGGCGGACTGGGAGGCCGACGACCTCATCGCCTCCTACGCCCGCGAAGTCTGCGAGCTGGGCGGCCGCACCACCATCGTCTCCTCCGACAAAGACCTCATGCAGCTCATCCGTCCCGGCGTGGACATGATGGACCCCATCAAGCTCAAAGCCATCGGCGAGCCGGAGGTGTTCGAGAAGTTCGGCGTGCCACCGGGCAAGCTGATCGAGGTCCAGGCCCTGATGGGCGACAGCGTGGACAACGTGCCAGGCGTGCCCGGCATCGGCCCCAAAACCGCGGCGCTGCTCATCCAGGAATTCGGCGATCTCGAAGCCGTGCTGGCCGCCGCTCCCGCCATGAAGCCGTCCAAACGCCGCGACCTCCTGATCGAACACGCCGAAGCCGCCCGCATCTCCCGCCAGCTCGTCATCCTGCGAGACGACGCCCCGCTGCCGCTGCCGGTGGACGCCCTGGCGGTCACGGAATTGGACAAGCCGGTGCTCGTCGGCTTCCTCGTGGCCCAGGGATTTCGCAGCACGGTCCAACGCCTGGGCCTTGAGGACGCCGCCGCGGCCGTCGCCGCCCCCGCCATTCGCCCCCAAGGCCTGCAAGGCCAGCTGCTCTTGGCCGGAGAGCCCCCAGCCCCCCAGATCGCCCCGGCGGACGGCTTCGGCCCCTATGCCTGCATCACCGATCTCGCCGAGCTGCATCGCTGGATCGCCGAGGCCACGCTCGCCGGCATCGTCGCCATCGACACCGAAACCGACGGCCTCGACGCCATGCGGGCGAACCTGATCGGCTTCTCCTTCGCCATCGCCCCCGGCAAATCCTGCTACGTGCCGCTCGCCCACGAAAGCGTCGGCGAGCAGATCGCCCGCCCGGACGCCATCATGGCGCTGGCCCCGCTGATGGCCGACCCCTGCGTGCTGAAAATCTTCCAGAACGCCAAGTTCGACATGATGATGCTGCATCACGCCGGCCTGCGCGTGATCACGCCGGTGGACGACACCATGTTGATCTCCTACGCCATGGAAGGTGGCGCCCACGGCCACGGCATGGACGAGCTGTCCCGCCTGCATCTCGGCCACACCCCCATCGCGTACGACAGCGTCACCGGCACCGGCCGCGCCCGCATCCCCTTCGCCCAGGTCCCGCTCGACCGCGCCACCGCCTACGCCGCCGAGGACACCGACGTCACGCTGCGGCTCTGGCATGTGCTGAAACCGCGCCTGCGCACCGCCCAATCGCTCGCCCTTTACGAACAGGTGGAACGCCGCCTCATCCCCGTGCTGCTCGACATGGAACGGGCCGGCGTGAAAGTCGACCGCGACGACCTCTCCGCCATGTCGCTGGATTTCGCCGCCCGCATGGCGGTGATGGAAACCGAGATCCACGCGCTCGCCGGCGAAATCTTCAACCTCGGCTCCCCCAAGCAGCTCGGCGAGGTGCTGTTCGACCGCATGAAGCTGCCCGGCGGCAAACGCATGAAAACCGGCGCCTGGGGCACCGACGCCGCGGTGCTGCAAGACCTCGCCGACCAAGGCCACATATTGCCGGCGCGACTGATGGAATGGCGGCAACTCGCCAAGCTGAAATCCACCTACGCCGATGCGCTCGTGGGCCAGATCAATCCGGCCACCGGTCGCGTCCACACCAGCTTCGCCATGGCCATCACCAGCACGGGGCGGCTGAGCTCCACCGATCCCAACCTGCAGAACATCCCCATCCGCACCCCCGAGGGCGCCCGCATCCGCCGCACCTTCATCGCCGAGCCCGGCCACGCCCTCGTCAGCTGCGACTATTCGCAGATCGAGCTCCGCCTGCTCGCCCACATGGCCGACATCCCCGCGCTGAAGGCCAGCTTCGCCAACGGCGAAGACATCCACGCCCGCACCGCCAGCGAGGTGTTCGGCGTGCCGATGGAAGGGATGGACGCCATGACGCGCCGCCGCGCCAAAGCCATCAACTTCGGCATCATCTACGGCATATCGGCCTTCGGTCTCGCCCGCCAGCTCTCCATCCCGCCAGGCGAGGCGCGCGACTACATCCAGGCCTATTTCGCCCGCTACCCGCAGATCCGCGCCTTCATGGACCGCACGGTGGCGGAAGCAAAACAGGGCGGCTACGTCCTCACCCCCTTCGGCCGTCGCTGCTGGGTTCCGGGGATCGCCGACAAGAATCCGGCGCGCCGCAGCTACGCCGAACGCCAGGCCATCAACGCCCCCCTGCAAGGCGGCGCGGCGGACGTCATCAAACGCGCCATGGTCAAACTGCCGCAGGCGCTCGGCGAGGCCGGCCTGTCCGCTCGGCTTCTGCTGCAGGTTCACGACGAATTGCTCTTCGAAGCGCCCGAACACGAGGCACGAGACACCGCAGCCCTGGCCAAACGCGTGATGGAAGCCGCCGCCTCGCTCTCAGTGCCGCTGGTTGTGGAAACGGGCACCGGTAAAACCTGGGGCGAGGCGCATTAGATCATGATGCGTTTGGGTTGCTCAACCCAAGCGCATAAACATGATCGATAAAACAACAAGTTAGAACCTGATGATTCCGTCCACTCAAAATCATCAGGTTCTAACGTGTTAAGCTGGCCTCAAAACATAGATGTTCTTTTATGAACAAAAGAACCAAAAAACTTCACCCAACAGCTGGATGAATGTCTCTTTAGCTGCGCATGCTGGCCGGTACCTTGCCGCCATTTTCCGCCAGCTTCTCAACCACCGCCTTGTGCAGAGCAATATTCTGTTCTGCGCTGCCATCGGCACCGGCGTGTACACCCAATTCCTGCCCCAGCTGCTTGCGTGAATCCAGGCTGGAATCAAGATCCAGCAACTTCAACAGATCCACGATCGAATGCTGATAGTCGCCGCCACCACCCTTCTGCTGGGCCATCGCGGAAAGTGCCGCCCCAACATCGACAGGCGACGACGCGCCCGCTGTCGCAGGTGCGGCACTGCTCCCCGCCAACAGGTCCGACGCGATCTTTTCCGCCGTCTGAACCATCGTCGATGCAGCGCTTGAAGATGACACGTCAGACGGTGATTGCGCCGTGGCGCCGCCGGATGCCGGCTGGGCTGCAGCCGGATGATGGAAGATTTTATCCATGATGGTGCCGAAGATGCTCATACACGTGTCTCCTTTTTCAGCTCGTTGTACGCCCCATCCTCTCAAAAGTTCCTTATGCGCACACACGGTCTCACACGACGGCCGCACGCGCCGCCCGCATCAACGTCACCAGTTCGGATCGCACGGCGCCCGCATCGGCCACCGGCTGCGTCCACGCCACACGCCGCACAACCTCCCCCTGCGCCAGGTCACAGCCATCCACGTCTGCCGCCACCATGCGCCACGCGCCCGGCGCCTGCGCCAGCATCGCCAACGCATCGGCATGATCGTCATTGCAATGGCTGCAAATTCCCGCCTCCGCCGCCAGCAAGGCGGCCACCGCATCGGGATCGGGTGCAAGATCCGCCGCGCGCAACCGGAACGCCCGCGCAAACCCGCCGATCAGCTGGCCCGCGCTCGGGCGAATGCGGAACAACGCGAAGTCGGTGAATTCGGCATACAGCTGCGCATACGGATGCACCGCCAGCCAGCGCGCCTTCAACGCCGGATCGGGCTCCAACGCGGCCAGCCCGGTGATCGTCACACGCGGCGCCGTCTGCGGATTGGCCGTCTCGGCAGCCCCCGTCACCATCACGGCACAACGCGGGTCGTCGTGCAGATGCCGCGTGTGCTCGGACAATGACGAGAGCAGCACCAGCACCGACAGATCGGGCGCACAGGCCGGCGTGATCAACGACGCGAAGGGCTGGCCCTGCGCCGACGTCGCCAGCGTTCCCGTACGCGCCGCGCGCAACAACATGCGCGCCTGCCACGCCGGCTCCGGCCCCGCTGCCCGGCCTTGCGCGTCACCAGATGCATCACGCTTTTCCGCATTGGAAGGATTTTCGGGCCCAGCCATGTTTCGTTCACCCTTCTTCCTCATTGCGCCACAATCGTCTGCCACAATCCGCCCACCGCAACGAAGGCCGCCTCCCATGAAGCAGACCATCGCGCTGGTCGACGACGACCGCAACATCCTCACCTCGGTGTCCATGACCCTGGAGCAGGAGGGTTTCACCGTGCGCACATATACGGATGGCGAGAGCGCCTTACAGGGCATCATCGCCAAACCGGTGGACCTCGCCGTGCTCGACATCAAGATGCCGCGCATGGACGGCATGGAACTGCTGCAGCGCCTGCGCACGCGCACCCAGCTCCCCGTCATCTTCCTCACCTCCAAGGACGAGGAGGTGGACGAGCTGATGGGCCTGCGCCTGGGCGCGGACGACTACATCACCAAGCCGTTCAGCCAGCGCCTGCTCATCGAGCGCAACCGCGCCCTGCTGCGCCGCAACGAAACCAGCCGCGCGGAGGGCTCCGGTGCCGCCCCGGGCGGCGTGATGACCCGCGGCGAGCTGGTGCTGGACGAAACCAAGCACCAATGCCACTGGAAAGGCAGCGACATCGCGCTGACCGTCACCGAGTTCCTGCTGGTCAAGGCCCTGGCCGCCCGCCCCGGCATGGTGAAATCCCGCGACCAGCTGATCGACACCGCCTACGGCGACAACATCTATGTCGACGACCGCACCATCGACAGCCACATCAAGCGCGTCCGCAAGAAATTCCGGCAGGCGGACGACGATTTCAACCATATCGAAACGCTCTACGGCATCGGCTACCGCTACAAGGAGGCGTGAGCACAACGATGCCCGATAGCGGCCTGCACCCCGTCATGACGCGAACGGACGACATACCGGAGCCCCGGGTGCGTCTGCTATCGCCGCTGCTGCAGCGCATCCTGCTGGTGAACCTGCTGCCGCTGGCGCTGCTGCTGGCCGCACTGCTGTATCTGGACCAATACCAGAACGGCCTGCTCGCCGCCGAGGTCACCACCCTGCGCGAGCAGGCCCGCATCTACGCCGGCGCCCTCAGCGAGGCAGCGGTGCGCGAGGAAACGCCCGACAGCCCCCGTGTGGTATCGGAACTGGCACGCCCGCTGCTGCGCCGCCTGACGGAGCCCACGCCCAACGCCCAGGCCAAACTCTATTCGCCCGATGGCGAGGTGCTGGCCGACAGCCGGGTGCGCGAAGGCGCCGCCGGCGCCGTCGTCACCGAACCGCTGCCACCGGCCGTAAGCCGCGGCATGCTCGTGGGCCTGGTCGGCCGGGTTTACGACGATCTGCAAAGCATCCTGCCGCATTCCACCGAAAGCTCGCTGCTCGATATCGGCCGCCCCGCCGTGGGCGCCGACTGGGCGCCGGACGTGCGCGAGGAACTGCGCCTCAACGCGGCCAAAACCGGCCGGCTCATCCCGCCCTATATCCGCCGCACCGACGACAACCGCCTTCTCGTCAGCGTGGCCGAACCCATCTCGCGCAATCGCCGCAACCTTGGCGTGGTGCTGCTCACGCGGGAAGCGCGCGAGGTGGATGACAGCGTCCTGGCGGTGCGGCTGTCCATCCTGGCGCTGTTCACCCTGGCGCTGGGCCTCACGGTGATGCTGTCGTGGTATCTGTCGCTCACCATCGCCCGCCCGATCCTGCGGCTCGCCGGTGCCGCCGCCCGGATGCGCGAAGGCAGCGGTCGCGCCGGCGCGGTGCCCGTGGCCCTGCTGGCCCGCGGCGACGAGGTGGGCGAGCTCGCCCGCGCGCTCTCCGAATCGGCCTCGGCGCTGTGGTCTCGGATGGACGCAATCGAGCAGTTCGCAGCCGACGTCGCCCACGAGATCAAAAACCCGCTCTCTTCCATCCGCAGCGCCATCGAAACGCTGCGCCGGATCGACGACCCCGCCAAACAACGCCGCCTCACCGCAATCATCGCCGAGGATGTCGGCCGCCTCGACCGTCTCATCAGCGACATCTCAGACGCCTCGCGCATCGACGCCGAGCTGTCCCGCGTGGCCACCGAGCCCGTGGACGTGGCGCCCATCCTCAGCCTGCTCGCGGAAATCAACGACACCACCCGCCACGACGGCGACCCCCGCATCAAACTCACGCTGGGCGACGGACGGCTGGTCGTACAGGCCGTGGAGGGAAGGCTGGTCCAGGTCCTGCGCAACCTCATCGGCAACGCGCAAAGCTTCTCCCCGCCAGACGGCGTGATCGGCCTGTCCGCCCATGACGACGCAACCATGGTGGAGATCGCCATCGAGGATTCCGGCCCCGGCATCCCGGACGCCAAGCTCGAGAACATCTTCGCCCGCTTCTATTCCGAACGCCCGCACGGCGAACATTTCGGCCAGCATTCCGGCCTCGGCCTGTCGATCAGCCGCCAGATCGTGGAAGCCCTGCGCGGCCAGATTACCGCCGAAAACCGCCGCGACGCCACAGGCACCGTGGTGGGCGCCCGCTTTGTAGTGCGTCTGCCGAAGGGGTAGGAAGATCTTCTTTTTCTGAAGAAAAAGAAGCAAAAAGACTTTCACCAATGATGCGCGTGGTGCGGCAAGACCCGCACAAATCACATCATAGAATAAAGTTTTTTGGTTTTTTTGTTCACAAAAGAACAATTCTCACGATACAGCACAGACGTCATCGAATCAGCGCTGAGAATATCCAGGTCCACCCCACAGCGGCACACAAGCGCCACCGGGTCGAAATCGTCCGTGCCGCAGGCATAGCACCGCAGCGGCAAAGTGGCCCTGCGAAAGATCTCCACACGGCCGATCATCGCCGCCAGCCCGCTCACATCCGCCTCGGTAAACATCCCGGGATGCGCCAGACGCCCGATATCGGCTGGCCGCATGGTCTGCCCGGTGGCGCGGAGATGCTCGATATACAACAGCAGATGCAGGCAGTTCGGCGTCCCCGGCGCACAGTAATCACGGTAATACGAATGACGCGGATGCGACGTGTGCAGATCTTCCAGAATATAGATGCCACCCTCCCGCACCAACGGGAACGTCTCGGCCAGACAATGCGCCTGATGCGGCGGAAAATGGCTGCCATCCTCGATCACCAGATCGAAGCGCCGGCCGAGATCGTGCAGCAGACGCCCGATGGCGGGCCGGCTGGCCTGATCGACGGTGCGGTAGGTGATGCCCGGCCCCACAGGCCAGCTGGGCTGCACCGGCAGAATGTCCACCCCCACGATCTCGGCCTGCGGAAACAGCAACCGCAGCCAACGGATCGAGGCACCGTCGAGCACCCCGTATTCCAGAATGGACGACACCTCGCCAAGCGTCGCGAAATGCCGCTCGTAGAACGCACTGAACCGATGCCAGTAATGCTTGTCCGACGCAGCGGGATCGCGCCAGTTCATGCGCCCCGCCCCCGCAAGGCGCCCATCACCGCACGCAGCGGCGCCGTCAGCCGCCAGGATGTCGATGCCTTCATGGCCGCAACCAAAGCTTGCCCGTCGTCGCGCGCAGCCTGCAGATGCGCGATCGTGGCATGCAACGCGTCGATCTCGCCCCGATCCCGCGCCTGCGCGGCCGAGGCGTGCTCCAATGCCGCCTGCAACGCGGTCTTTTCCGCCTCGGCCTGGCGGGTCTGCGCCAGCATCGCGTCCACGCCGAAGCCGGGCATGCCCTTAATGTGCGCGATCACCGCATCCGCCACCGCGCGATGCCGCCCGGCGCGCGCGGCGGCGAAATACGCGGCGGTGGGCAGACCGAACGGCTGCAACGCGGTCTGCGCGGCGCCGGCGAAAACTCCAAAACCCAACACCGCCACACAGCTTGGCAGGATGGTCAGGCTATACGGCTTGCCCGCGTGCAGCAGGAACCGTTCCGCCATCTGAATGGCGTCGCCGACCAAATTGGCATCGTGGAAAACGATCATCGCATCGTCGGCAACCAGCGCGAACACCGCCACGAAATCCGAGAACGCCGCAACGTTGGTATGCTCCCCATCGATCAGCACCAGCGACGGGCGAGACGGCACAGACGATGTGTCCACCGCCGATATGTCCCGCTCGATCGTGGAAAGCTTCGCGCGTTCATCCGGCCGGGCGAAGCGGTCCAGTTCCGCCAGCATGCGCTGGGTGGAGTTGCCCACATACTCGAAATCCAACCCGCGCTCATCCGGCTGCAGCGCCGGGCGCGGATCGACCGATATGGCCGCCGCGCAGGCGGGATCGAGCAGATGCGGCAGCAGCGAGCCGCCGATATCGGAGCCGACCTCCAGATAGGTGTAGCCAGGCCTGATCTCGCGCACCAAGTTCTGGAGACGCAGGAACGAGACGCGATCGTCGTTATGGCCCGGCTGAATCGTGAAGATGCCGGTATCGAGCGCCTTCACCTTGGCCACATTTTCGCCGGTGCGGGTGTATACGAACGCCAGCGCCTTCTCAGACGGCAGGGCCGGGACGAAACTTTGCCATTTCGCGGTGAACAGGTCGCTGTTCTGCTGGATGTGCAAGGTCAGGTCGGGATTGTCCGCCGTCGCCGCGCGCGTCGAGCGGCTCTCCTCATGCAGCAAGCGCACCGGCACCTGCAACAGGCGAAATCCGCGCAGCCTGGCCTCGAAGCAGTAGTCGCAATCCATGTAGTAGGCCCATTGATACCGGCCATCGAAACCGCCGCAGGCCTCGATCACCGCGCGCCGGATCAGCACGCCTCCGAACGTCACCCAATCCACCGGCCGCACGGCATCCAGCAGCGTTTGAGACACACCGCCCACGGCGTCCACGTAGCCGTGCAGATGGGCGATGGTCGCATCGATGAACGTGCCGCCGGCGCATTGCACGCGCTGCGTCGCGTCCGGCGCGGCCAGGGGGTAATACAGATTGGCGGCGATCATGCCGGCTTCCGGCCGCAGGGCGCGATAGTCGCAAAGCTGATCGTACCACAGCGTGGGCGCGTCACCCGGGAACGGCGCCATGTCGGAATGGACGATGATGATGTCGCGTTCCGGGAACTGTTCCCAACACCGCTCGAACGCCCGCTCCGGCCCGATCCGGTCCACGTCCTGCCACAGGAAAAACGGAATGGCAGCGCCCGCCTCGGTATCGAGCGCGAATTTCGCCCGGATCTCGTCTTTCTCCTGGTCGTGGAGATAAGGGCAGATGACCACGGGCGGCAACAACGTCACCTGCGGCCGCACCGGCGTGGGCGCCCCCGGCGCGAACAGATGCGACAGCGCGGCCTTGTTCGCCCGCAGCCACTCCGGCAGCTCCGCGGCATCCACCAGCGACCAGACGAAACCGGGGCGATCGAAGAAATCGCCTTGCCGCTGCACCAGCGCGCCGATGTCGATCGTGGCCAGAAATGCAGGATTGTTGAACTCCTGGTGCGAAAATGCCGCGATCTTGCGGCGCACGCGGGCCTCGTCCATCAAATAGGAGAAATGCCAGCCGCCGTCGGGCACGATGCACGCCGGCACACGCCGCTCGCGCACGGCGTAGCGCAGATCGTTGGGCGTGATGTCGGCCAACGCCGCCCGGCGCGCCGCCACCGTCCAGGTGATGGCGGCCTCGGGACCCCCCACGTTGCGGTAGTCCACGAAGAAATAATAAAACGCCAGCTCCAGCCCGAACACCGCATGCTCGGTATCGTCGCGCAGGGCGGCCACCACGTGGGCGCGCGGCACCTCGTCCACGTCGGACATGATCAGCAGATCGTGCGGCGCCGCGTCCGGCACACCCCGCAGCACCGCGTTGCGCTGCCAGATCTCACGCTGCCAGGGGTCGTCGGTCTGCGGCATATCGGCCACGATCACGTGCCGCAGCCGGGGTGCGAACCGGGCGATCCTGGGATCGCTGGGATCGAGGCAGATGGCGCGCGGCAATCCACTCAAAGTAAGCGTCGATTCAACGACGATGAACCAGTCCACCACGCTGTCCAGCTCATGCATGCGGATCGAAAGCGGGTCGACCTCGCCGTCATAGATCACGCAGTCGAACACGGTGCAGCCGCTCTTCAATGGATCGCTCAAGACACTGTCTCCCAGCCGTCAGACATGATGCGCGAAGACACCGGGCGCCGGTGTGTCGGCAAAGGATCGATCCTGTATCGGCCGGGGAAGGGCCGCCCCACTCATCATGCTCTGAGCGCCGCCCACAAACGGCCGGCACGGCTGTGTGGCTGCCGATACCGGCTGAACATCACGTTCGTGCCCGACGAGCCATCCGGATCATAGGCGAACCCGGCCTGTTGCAGGGCGTCGAAACACAAGCTGATACCGGCACCGCCGATCTGGGGCTGATGCACCTCCACCACCACGTTGCGCACGCCGGACAGGTCAAGCCCGGCGAACAGGTCGCGCTCCCCGCCCTCGATATCCACCACGAGCACGGCCGGCCGCGTCTCCCGCAGCACCCGGCCCAGGTCGATGCCCGCCACGTCCGCTGCCTGGCTGTCGGGCAGCGGCAGAACGGACGAGCCCCAGAACGCCGCCTGATGATGAAAGCGCACCGCGCCGTCCGTCCGGCCTGCAACACCGGTCAGCACGGTGGCCGACACGCTGTTCAGCTCATGCGTGCGCCGGATCGTGGGGATCAGCGCGGCGTTGGCCTCGATCACCACAACCCGGGCGGCACCGAGCGCGCGCAGAATGAACGCCGAGATGAATCCCACGCCCGCGCCCACCTCCAGCACGCCATCGCCCGGCTGAATGGCGCGGCGCAAGGCGCTGATCTCGGACCCCTCGTAATACCCCAGCTCGAACGCCAGCCAGAGTTCCGGTGTGAGGATCGCGCGCGGAATCTCCAGCCGAATGCCGTGCAGCGTGAAAGGCAGAACCGCGTCGGCGGGCAGGTCGTGCGGGAAATCCTCAATTGTCGGCATGTATGTCCTGAGTGCGTTGGTCGCGAAATCGCATGATGTCAGGCGAAGGCGGCGGGATCGGTGTTGGCGCCACACACCAGAACACCCACACGGGCGCCTGCGGGCGGCACCCACGCACCGGACAGCAAAGCAGCCAAGGCCGTCGCACCGCCGGCCTCGGTCACAAGACGCAGCCGGTCCCACAGCAGGCGCTGGGCCGCCCCGATCGCCGCATCACTCACCAGCACCGAAGCCGAGACGAAGCGCTGCGCCAACGGGAACATCTCCGCGCCCACCTGTCGCGCACCCAACGCATCCGCCGCCACACCGCCCACCGGTGACGGCACCGGACGACCCGCGGCCAGTGCATCGTGCAACGACGGACAGCCCTGCGGCTCGACCGCGACCAGCGAGGTGCGCCCGGCATACCACGCCGCCATGCCGCCGATCAGCCCGCCACCGCCGGCCGCCACGAGAACATGGGTCAACTCAGGCGCGTCGGCCTCGAATTCCCGCGCCACGGTGCCCTGGCCTGCCAGAACGGCGGGATGATCGAAGGCGTGGATTTCCAGCGCGCCGCTCTCGGCCTGGCGCACCCGGCTCGCCTCCAGCGCCTCCGCAAAGGTGGCGCCCCCCTGAACCAGCACCGCGCCCAGGCTTTCGATGCGCGCGCGTTTCGCGGCGGAGGCCAGGTCCGGCACATAGATCTCGGCCCGCAGCCCCAGCTCACGTGCGGCATAGGCCACGGCCGCGCCGTGATTGCCGCCAGACGCCGCGATCACGCCCGCTTCGGAAACCGCGCCCGCGGACAGGATACGGTTGAACGCGCCCCTGGGTTTGAAGCTGCCGGCGTGCTGCAGAAGCTCCAGCTTCAAGGTCACGGGGAAGCCCAGATCAAGCTCATCCGGTCCAAGCCGAAGAACTGGCGTATGACGAATCTTGCCCTCGATCAGGCGCGCGGCAGTCTCGATGTCGGAGGACGTGATCATGACTGCGCATAGGCGGGATCAGCCCCGCTGCGCAAGCGGGCAACAAGTCTCTTTCCTTCGCACGCGCAACGCCCCATGTTCGGGTCCCATGCAGGTCCATGCAAGCTGTGTCTGCCGCGATGGTGCCGGCGTCTTGCTGCTGGGCCCATCCGGCTGCGGAAAATCCGATCTCGCTTTACGTCTTTTGGAGTGCGGCTTCGTGTTGGTGGCCGATGACAGGGTTGATATCGCCGACGGCATCGCGTCCGCCCCCGAGCCTCTCGCGGGGCTGCTGGAAGTGCGTGGCCTCGGCATCCTCAAATTGTCTCACGTGAAACAATCGCGCCTGGCGCTCGCCGTGATGCTGGCGGGGCAGGATGCGCGGCTGCCCGAGCCAGGCCGCCACCCGGCGCTCAATCTCCCACTGATCACGATCGACCCCCACGCCGCCTCCGCCACCGCGCGCGTGGGCCGCGCGTTGGACTGCGCGTTGGGCCACACCGCCCAGATCGCCGGATGTTTCTGCGCATGAACCGCCAACCGGTCGTGCTTGTCTCCGGTCTCTCCGGCGCCGGCAAGGCCTCGGTGCTGCGCGTGCTCGAGGACATGGGGTTCGAGGCGATCGACAACCCGCCGCTGACCATGATCGAGGACATGGTGGCCCGCGCCGAGGCCGGGGGCGCCAAAAAGATCGCCGTGGGCGTTGATGCAAGGTCGCGCGGCTTCAATGCCGAGGCGGTGCTGGCCACCCTGGCCCGCCTGCGCGCCAACCCCGAGCTGCGAACCGAGCTCATCTACGCCTGGGCGGAGGAGGCGGTGCTGTTGCGGCGCTACACGGAAACCCGCCGGCGCCACCCCCTCTCCCCCAGCGGGCGTGTGGCGGATGGCATCGCCGCCGAACAGGAACTGACGGCATCGCTGCACGAGGTGGCCGATCTGGTGATCGACACGTCCGAACTGCCGCTGGCCGCCTTGCGCCAGATCGTCGAGCGCCGGTATGGCGGCGCCGAGGGAGACACTTCGCCCCCCCCACCGGGGCTGTCGGTCTCGCTGGTGTCGTTCGCATTCCCGGCTGGGCTGCCGCGCGAGGCGGATGTGGTGATGGACGCGCGTTTCCTGCGCAACCCCCATTACGACACCGCTTTGAAACCCCTCACCGGGCTCGATCCCGAAGTCGGCGCCTATGTCGAGACGGACCCGGACTTTGGCGAGTTTTTTGATCGCCTGAGGGGAATGATCGGCCTGCTCTTGCCGCGCTTCCTGCAAGAGGGCAAGAAGTACGCAACGATAGCCATCGGATGCACCGGCGGACGGCACCGATCCGTCCACATCGTCGAAAAATTGGCGGCAACCCTTACCCAGGCAGGCTGGCGCGTGACAACAACGCATCGCGAACTGGCCCGTGAAGCGATACACGGGCGAAAACCAGACCCCGCCCTTGTTTCCCAAGGCGCCCCTCCTTCACATGGAGCCGACACGGCCCATGCCTTGAAAGCCACGCAATGATCGGGCTCGTGCTCGTCACCCACGGCCGCCTGGCCGAGGAACTTCGCTCCGCGATGGAGCATGTCGTCGGAACCCAGCGCAACGTCTGCACCGTGTGCATCGGCCCCGATGACGACATCGAGGGACGCCGCGCCGAGATCGGCCGCTGCATCGGGCAGGTCGACACCGGGGACGGCGTGGTGCTGCTCACCGACATGTTCGGCGGCACCCCCAGCAACCTCGCCATCTCGCAGATGGACCGCGCCGGGGTGGAGGTCATCGCGGGCGTGAACCTGCCCATGTTGGTGAAGCTGGCGAAGGTCCGCTCCGCCCAGCCGCTCGCCGAGGTGGTGGACTGCGCCCAGAACGCCGGCCGCAAATACATCGCCGCCGCCTCCCACGTGCTGCCGCACGCCAAGATCAATGGGACGTGTGGGTGAGCGACGACAGCCCAGACCTGCCCGACACCCAAGGCGTTCCCGTCATCAGCCGCCGCCTGACCATCTGCAACCGCCGTGGCCTGCACGCCCGCGCGGCCGCGAAGTTCGTCACCCTGGCGGAGCGCTTCGGCGCATCGGTGGACGTGGTGAAAGACGGCCAGGACGTGTCGGCCCGCTCCATCATGGGCCTCATGATGCTGGGCGCCGGCATGGGCAGCGAAATCGAGCTGCGCGCCGATGGATGGGATGCCAAGGAGGCGCTGGACGCTCTGTGTGCGCTGGTCGAGGCCGGCTTTGATGAACGCGACTGACGCACCGAAGCCACCGCGCCGGCTCGCTGTCAAAACGGCCCGCCCCGAGCGCCGGCTGATCGGCATACCGGTCTCGCCCGGCATCGCCATCGGACCCGTGTTCGGCGCCCATGAAGCACCCACCGTGGTCGCGCGCCACAAGATCCAGGCGGCAGACACCCAGGCCGAAACCGCACGGCTGGACACGGCGATCGCGCAGTCCCGCAAGCAATTGCTGAAACTGCGCGCCAGGCTGGGCAATCTGCCGGAAGACAGCCAGGCCGAGATCGCGCCGCTGCTGGATGCCTACCTGCAAATGATTGGCCCGTCCCGCCTGGTGCGCGGCGCCCGGCGACGCATCGGCGAAACGCTGGTCTCCGCGGAAACCGCCGTCATGGACGAAACCGACGCCATCACGCAGGCCATCATGTCCATGCCGGCCGATGACGACGCCGCCGGTCGCAAACGGCGCGGCGACGAGGTGCGCGAGGTCGGCAGGCGGCTGGTGCGCAACCTCACCCATGCGCCGTTCCGCAGCTTTTCCGGTCTGCCCGAAGGCGCCGTTCTGGTGTGCGAAAGCCTGCGCCCCGCCGACGCGGCGCTGCTCGATCCGTCGCGGCTGGCGGGAGTGGCCACCGACGAAGGCGGATCGGACGGTCACACCGCCATCATGCTGCGCGCCCTGGGCGTGCCGTCCGTGCTGGGCGTGGCCGGGCTGGGCCAGGCCGCACGCCCCGGCGAGACGGTGGTGATCGACGGTGTCGCCGGCACCGTGGTGGTGAACCCCACCGTCGAGACACTGGCGGCGGCGCGCCGCGCGGTCACGGCATTCGCCCGTGTGCAGCAAAAACTCGCTTTGCTGCGGCGCCTTCCCGCCGTCACCACCGACCGGGAGACCGTGGAGCTTCAGGCCAACCTCGAAATCCCGGCGGAGCTCCCGCTGATCGCCCAGGCCGGCGCCGCGGGCATCGGCCTGCTGCGCAGCGAATTCCTGTTCATGAACCGCGAAACCCTCCCCAACGAGGACGAGCAGACCGAAACCTACCGCAGCGTCATCGAGGCGATGGGCGGCGACCCCGTCACCATCCGCGTGCTCGACTGGGGCGGCGAGAAGGATATCGAGGCGCTGCAAAGCGAAGGCGTGGTGCCCGAGGTCACAGACGAAAATCCGGCCCTGGGCCTGCGCGGCATCCGGCTTCTGCTGCGCGAGACAGACCTGTTCGAAACCCAACTCGCCGCCATCCTGCGCGCCTGTCATGCCGGGCCCACGCGGGTGCTGCTCCCCATGGTCACCACCGTGGCCGAAGTGCGCCAGGCACGCGAAATCTACGATCGCGTGGCACGGCGCCTGCGCCGGCGCGGCGAGCGTCTGCCGGAAGCACTGCCGCCGCTCGGCATCATGATCGAAACCCCCGGCGCCGCGCTGTCAGCCGACGCGCTGGCGCTGGAGGCGGATTTCTTCGCCATCGGCACGAACGACCTCACGATGTACACGCTGGCCGTCGATCGCGGCGAGAGCGACGTCGCCTCGCTCTACGACCCGCTGCACCCCGCCGTCCTGCGCCTCGTGCAGTTCGCCACCGAAGCCGCCCTTCGCATGCGCATGCCGGTGTCCGTCTGCGGCGAAATGGCCGCCAACCCGAAGCTGATCCCACTCCTGCTCGGCCTCGGCCTTCGCAGCTTCAGCATGAACGCCTCCGCCGTGCCGCGCGTGAAGCAGGCGGTCCGCGCCACCAGCATGAGCGAATGCGTGCGCTTCGCCCGCAAGGTGATGGAACAGACCGACCCCGCCATCATCCGCGAGATGGTGATGGCTTGAGAGACACGACCTAGGCGGCCTCGGCGCGAATGGCGTCGCCCAGCACCTCGAATATCCGGTCGACGTGTTTGGTCTCGACGATCAGCGGCGGCGACAGTGCCACGATGTCGCCGGTGGTGCGCACGAGCACCCCATTGTCGAAACAGCGCTGAAAAATCCGAACCGCCCGATCGGTCGGCGCACCCACGCGCGGCTGCAGCTCGATCCCAGCCACCAGGCCCATGTTGCGCACGTCGATCACGTTGGGCAG
>JANYFG010000125.1 GCA_025362815.1 Rhodospirillales bacterium | reverse complement strand
GGGTGTCTCGGCCCCGGTCGATGCGGGCGGGCTCGGCTTCGGGTTCAAATGGAACATGGGGTGGATGAACGACACCCTGACCTATCTATCGACCGATCCGCTGTATCGTCGCTGGCAGCACGACAAGCTGACCTTCGGGATGGTTTATGCCTTCTCGGAGAATTTCATCTTGCCGATCTCCCACGATGAGGTCGTGCACGGCAAAGGCTCGCTCTACACCCGCATCCCCGGTGACGACTGGCAGAAATTCGCGACGTTGCGGGCGTATTACGCCTTCATGTGGGCGCATCCCGGCAAGAAGCTGTTGTTCATGGGCCAGGAGTTCGGCCAGCAGAAAGAGTGGAATTTCGATCAGAGCCTGGATTGGCATCTGCTCGACCACGATCCCGAGGGGCGCCACCGCGGTTTGCAAGATTGTATACGCGATCTCAACCGCCTGCACCGCAGCGAGGGCGCGTTGCATGCGCGCGACTGCGAGGAGGAGGGCTTCCGCTGGATCGTTTCTGACGATCGGGACCAGTCGGTGATCGGATGGCTGCGCATGGGCGGGGCGGACGATCCTGCCATCGCCATGATCACAAATTTCACGCCTGTTCCGCGTGAGGGCTACCGCATCGGGCTGCCGGAATTGGGGTTCTGGCGTGAGATTTTGAACACCGACGCCGGGGCCTATGGCGGCGCCAACATGGGCAATGGTGGCGGGATCGAGGCGCACCCATCGCCGATGGCTGGCTTGCCCGCCTCTGCCACGATCGTCTTGCCGCCTTTGGCGACGCTGTATTTCCGGTTTGAACCGCGCATCGCGATCGCGTAGCTCTCCTGAACCCAGCGTGACATGGCGTGAACGATCGTGCTTGTCTGATGGCGAGAAGACCACACGGGCCACGGGATATAGGAAATAAAAGCATGCTCTCGGCCCCCCCAAGCTCCGGCCCGTTGGCACGTCAAGCTATGGCCTACGTGCTGGCCGGTGGCCGCGGCACGCGACTGATGGAATTGACGGATATTCGCGCCAAACCGGCCGTCTATTTCGGCGGCAAGCTGCGCATCATCGATTTCGCGCTGTCCAACGCGTTGAATTCCGGCATTCGGCGCATGGCGGTGGCGACGCAGTACAAGGCGCATAGCCTGATCCGCCATCTTCAGCGCGGCTGGAACTTCTTTCGGCCGGAGCGCAATGAAAGCTTCGACATTCTACCGGCGAGCCAGCGTGTGTCTGAAGACCAGTGGTATCTGGGCACGGCCGACGCGGTCTATCAGAATATCGACATCATCGAGAGCTACGACCCGAAGTATATCGTGCTTCTCGCGGGCGATCATATCTACAAGATGGACTACGAGCAGATGCTGCAACAACATGTGAGCGAGGGTGCGGATGTCACCATCGCCTGCGTGGAAGTGCCCATTGCCGAGGCATCCGGCTTCGGCGTCATGCATGTCGATGCGTCTGGCCGCGTCATCGACTTTCTCGAAAAGCCCGCGAACCCGCCCAGCATGCCGGACCGCCCGGACACGGCGCTCGCCAGCATGGGCATCTACGTGTTCGAAACGAGGTTCATGTTCGAGTTGTTGCGCGCGGACGCGGCGGACCCGACATCGTCGCATGATTTCGGCAAGGACATCATCCCCAGGCTGGTGGCCCAAGGCCGTGCCATGGCGCATCCGTTCACCCGGTCCTGCGTTCGTTCGGCATCGGAAAGTGCGGCGTACTGGCGCGATGTCGGCACGCTCGACGCCTATTATTCCTCCAATATCGACCTCACGGATGTGGTGCCGGCGCTCGATCTCTATGATCAGAACTGGCCGATCTGGACCTACGGCGAGATGACGGCGCCCGCGAAGTTCGTGCACGATCTGGACGGGCAACGCGGCGGCGCCACCAGTTCGCTGGTCGCGGGCGGCTGCATCGTCTCCGGCGCGTCGGTGCGGCGGTCTCTGCTGTCCACCAACTGCCATCTGCATTCGTATGCGCATGTCGAAAATGCCGTGTTGCTGCCCTATGTGGATGTCGCGCGCGGCGCCAGGTTGCGCCAGGTGGTGGTGGATCGCGGCGTGCGTATTCCGGCGGGGCTCGTCGTCGGCGAAGATCCGGATCTGGATGGCCGCCGCTTCCGGCGCACCGCAAGCGGCGTTTGCCTGATCACCCAGCCGATGATCGACCGGCTCCACACATGAGCGTGCTGGACGTGCTTTCGGTGGCCTCAGAGGCCTACCCGCTGATCAAGACCGGCGGTCTGGCGGATGTTGTGGGGGCCCTGCCCTCGGCGCTGGCCGAGGAAGGCATTCGCGTTCGCACGCTGATCCCGGGCTATCCCACCGTTCTCGCCGCGATGGACGACGCCACCGAAACCCCGCTGCCGCCGGCGGTTTCGGCCCAGACGGGGCTTGCCGGCCGGGTGCTCGCCGCCGAGATCCGGGGGCTGGACACGCTGGTGCTCGATATCCCCGAGCTGTTCGCCCGCAACGGCAATCCCTACGCCGGCCCCGATGGGCAGGACTGGCCCGACAACGCGATGCGCTTTGCGGCCCTGGCACGCACGGCCGCGGAGATCGGGATGGACGGCGTGGCGGGATGGACGCCCGCCATCGTGCACGCGCATGACTGGCAGGCCGGGCTCGCGCCGGCCTATCTGCATTATCGCGGCGCCACCCGGCCGCGTACCGTGATGACGGTGCATAACCTCGCTTTCGCCGGCAAGGTGCCGCTCGACCTGCGAGAGGCGATCGCCTTGCCCCCGGAAGCGCTCGGGGTGGAGGGTGTGGAGTTCTACGGCGCCATCAGCCTGCTCAAGGCCGGGCTGCAATTCGCAGATCGCATCACCACCGTCTCGCCCACCTATGCCACCGAGATCCTCACGCCGGAGGGTGGCATGGGCCTCGATGGCCTGCTGCGCCGCCGAGCCGGCGTGTTGTCCGGCATTCTCAACGGGATAGACATGCAGGCCTGGGACCCCAGCAGCGACATGATGCTCGCCGCGCGCTATGGGCCCGCCATCATGCAGGTTCGCGCGTCGAACAAGGCGGATCTGCAGCGGCGCATGGGGCTGGATATCCGGCCGGACGCGCTGCTTTTCGGCGTCGTCAGCCGTCTGACCTGGCAGAAGGGTCTGGACATGCTGCTGGAAGCACTGCCCACGCTGATCGCGGCGGGCGCGCAGCTTGCCGTGCTCGGCGCTGGGGACGAGGACATCGAGGCCGGTTTCCTCGCGGCCATGGCGGCAAATCCCGGCCAGGTCGGCTGTATCGTGGGCTATCACGAGCAGCTGGCCCATGCGATCCAGGCGGGGTCGGACGCGTTGCTGGTGCCGTCGCGGTTCGAGCCGTGCGGCCTGACCCAGCTTTACGCGCTGCGCTACGGGTCGGTGCCGGTGGTGGCGCGCGTCGGTGGCTTGTCGGACACGGTGATCGATGCGAACCCGATGGCGTTGGGTGCGGGCGTGGCCACCGGGCTGCAATTCACCCCTGTCACCGCCGAACGCCTGGCCGCCGCCATCTCTCGTGCCGCCGACCTGTATGCGGATCGGCCGACCTGGGCGCGGATGCAGGCCTGCGGCATGGCGTCCGACGTGTCGTGGCGTGGGCCGGCCCGGCAATATGCGCGTCTTTATCGTGGATTGATGACTGCACCATGACCGATTTTCCTGTGCGACCCGGCACGCCCGATATCCTCGGCGTGACGCTGGACGCTTGCGGCGCCAACGTGGCCGTGTTCTCGCGGCACGCCACCGCCATCGAGCTGTGCCTTTACGACGCCGATGGCCAGGCCGAACGCGCACGCATCGCCTTGCCCTCCCGGTCCGGCAACATCTTCCACGCCCATGTCGGCGGCATCGTGGAAGGCACACGCTACGGATTTCGCGCCCATGGCCCGTGGCAGCCGGCGCAGGGCCATCTGTTCAATCCGAGCAAACTGCTGCTCGACCCCTACGCGCTGGCGATCGACCGGGCGCCGAAGCTGGACCCCGCCATGTCGACGCTCGACGACCGGGGGCGCATGAATGATGCCGATAGCGGCGAGGCGATGCCCAAGGCGATCGCCACGCGCGTGGCGGCGGCCCCGCCCGGCATCAGCCTGACTCCGATGGCCGAAACCGTGATCTACGAGCTGCATGTGCGCGGTTTCACCATGCGCCATCCGGGGGTGCCCGAGGATGTGCGCGGCACCTTCGCGGGCCTCGCGCACCCCGAGGCCATCGCCCATCTCAAGGCGCTGGGGGTGACGGCGGTGGAGATCATGCCGCCTTGCGCCTGGATCGAGGAGCGTCACCTCGCCGCGCGCGGGATCGGCAATTACTGGGGCTACAACAGCGTGGGGTTCCTGTGCCCGGATCCGCGTCTGGCGCCGGGCGGATGGGCCGAGGTGCGCCATGCGGTGGCCGCGTTGGCTCAGGCCGGGATCGAGACGCTGATCGACATCGTGCTGAACCACACCGGCGAGGGCGACCTGGCCGGCCCCACCGTGTCGCTGCGCGGCCTCGACCATGCGTCGTATTTCCATGTCCGCGACGGTGTGCTCGACAACGACACCGGCTGCGGCAACACGCTGGCGCTGGACCGTCCGCAGGGCGTGCGGCTGGCGATGGACTGCCTGCGCGCCTGGGCCGTCCATGGCGGCGTGCACGGGTTTCGGTTCGACCTTGCGGCCGTCATGGGGCGCAGGCCTTCCGGCTTTGATCCACACGCGCCGCTGTTGCAGGCGATCGAGCAGGACCCGCTGCTGTCGCGGCTGAAGATGATAGCCGAGCCCTGGGATATCGGTCCCGGCGGCTATCAGCTCGGCAGCTTTCCCAATCGCTGGGGCGAGTGGAACGATCGGTTCCGCGACGATGCGCGGCTGTTCTGGCGCGGCGACGAGGCGCGGCTTGGCCCCCTCGCCACGCGGCTTTCGGGCTCTGCCGATGTTTTCGGCCCCAACCACCAGCCCTCTTGCCACCAGCCATCTTGCCGCCTGCCCTCCTGCAGCGTGAACTACGTGGTGGCGCATGACGGGTTCACGCTGGCCGATCTCGTGTCCTACACGTCCAAGCGCAACGCGCTGAACGGCGAGGACAACCGGGACGGCACCAACGACAACTACGCGTGGAACAACGGCGCGGAGGGTCCGTCCGACGATCCGTCGATCCGCGCCGCCCGGGCGCGGGACGCGCGCGCCCTGCTGGCCACCTTGCTGCTGTCGCGCGGCACCCCGATGCTGGCGATGGGCAGCGAGTTCGGCCAGACCCAGCACGGCAACAACAACGCCTATGCGCAGGACAACGAGACGAGCTGGCTGGATTGGGACCAGGCCGACGCGTCGCTGCTGGCGTTCACGCAAAAGCTGATCGCCATACGCGCCGCCCATGCGGGCTTTCGCCAGGATGCGTTCCTCACCGGCCAGCCGCAGGGCGCGGATGGCCGGCCCGATGTGGCCTGGCTGCGGCCGGACGGCCAGCCGCTGACCGACGGCGACTGGAATGCGCGGGCGAGCGATACGCTGGTGATGCTGCTGACCGCGGCGGACCGGCCGCGCGTGGGGCTGGTGCTGAACCGCGGGCGCACGGCGGTGGGCGTCACCTTGCCGCCAACGGATGACGGCATGGTCTGGCGGGTGCTCGCTGATAGCGGCCTCGACCGGCCAGACACCGTCGATCTCGCGGACGGCACGATGATCTCGGCCGCCCGCAGCGTGGCGGTGCTGGCCGAGGTCACGCCCGCGATCACCATCCCGTCGCGCGGCACGGATGCCGGGCTGCTCGATCGCCTGTCGCGCGCGGCGGGCCTGGCGCCCGAATGGTGGGAGACCTACGGCACCTATCACCGGGTGGGCGACGACACCAAGCGCGCCATCCTCAAGGCGATGCACCTGCCCGCCGACACCACGGGCGAGGCACGGGTGTCGCTCGAACGCTTCGCCGAAATGCGGGATCATCGGGCCTTGCCGCAGTCGCTGGTGCGCCGGCAGGGCGAGGCGGTGAAGCTTGCGCTGTGCCTGCCCGCCGGATTTTCGCCGCGCAGCGAGTGGCTGACCTTGATGCTGGAAGACGGCAGCCAGACGCATCTGCGCGCCGGCGCCGCCGATGCCGTGCTGGCCGCGCGCACCGCCGCCGATGGCAGGCCGGTGCAGAACTGGCTGGTGACGCTGCCGGACCTGCCGCTGGGCCGTCATCGTATCTGGCGGGACAGCCTGCCCGAGCAGCCCTGCCACCTCACCATCGCGCCGCGCAGCTGCTACCTGCCGCAGTCCCTGCGTGACGGCGCCAGGCGGTTCGGCGTGTCCGCGCAGCTTTACACGTTGCGCACCGAGACCGACCAGGGCATCGGCGATTTCACCACGTTGCGCGATCTGGGCCTGGCCACGCGCGCCGCCGGCGGGTCGATGGTGGGGCTCAATCCCATGCACACGTTGTTCGCCCGCCAGCGCGAACGCGCGAGCCCGTATCAGCCGTCGGATCGTCGTTTCCTCGATCCAATCTATCTCGATCTGCCGGAGGCCGGCGGGCCGGAGGGGCGGGCGCTTTCGGCGCTCCCGGCGGTGGGCTACCGCGCGGTGTGGGCCCGCAAGGGCGCCATACTCGAACAACAGTTCCGCATGATGTCCGAAGCGCCGCCCGACCGGGACTTTCAGAATTTCACGGCCGAGGGCGGCGTGGCGTTGCACCGCTTCGGCGTGTTCGAGGCGATCTCGGAGCTCTATCCGGATCGGTCCTGGCACGACTGGCCGATGGCGCTGCGCCACCCCGGCACGGAGGCGGTGGCGGAGCTCACGCGCACGCTGGCCGATCGCGTTTCATATCATCAATACCTGCAGTTCCTGTGCGACCGGCAGCTGGAAGCGGCCGCGGTGCCGGCCCATGCGGGCGGTCTGGAACTGGGCTTCGTGCGCGATCTCGCCGTGGGCTGTGCGCCCGATGGCGGCGAGGCCTGGACGATGGCCGATCTCGTGGCGCAAGGCGTGTCGATCGGCGCGCCGCCCGACCCGTTTGCGGCGGAGGGGCAGGTCTGGGGCCTGCCGCCGCCCGTGCCGCATCTGATGAACCGTGGCGGCTACGCCGATTTCGCGACGTTGCTTGAGACCAACATGCGCCATGCGGCGGGGCTGCGCATCGATCACGCGCTCGGCCTGTCGCGGCTGTACTGGGTGCCGGATGGCGCGCGCGGCGCCGATGGCACCTATGTCAGCTATCAATTCGACGACCTGCTTGGCCAGATCGCGCTGGAATCGCATCGCGCCCAGGCCCTCGTGATCGGTGAGGACCTCGGCACCGTGCCGGACGGCCTGCGGGAGGTCCTGACCGCGCATGACATCCTCAGCTACCGCGTGCTGTTGCTGGAACGCGAGGGGCGCGGCTTCAAGGCGGCTTCAAGCTATCCGTCCCGCGCCGTCGCCTGCGTGTCGACGCATGATCTTCCCACCTTCGCCGGCTGGCGCGCGGGTGCGGACATCGCCGAACGCGTGGCCCTGCGGCAGCGTTCGCCGGAGGACGCGGAGGCGGACATGCAAGACCGGGCGGCGGAGGTCGATGCACTCGCACACGTGATCGGCGAGGGCGACATGGACGTGCTGGCGCATGGCTTCGTGGCCGAGACCGCGTGCGATCTCGTGTATGTGCAGGCCGACGACCTCGCCGGCGAGACCCAGGCCGTCAATCTGCCCGGCACGGACTGGCAACGCCCGAACTGGCGGCGGCGGCTGCAGGTGGATCTCGATGCGCTGTTCACCAACCCGCACGCCTCCCCCATTCTCGACGCCTTGCGCAAGGAGCGTGCGCTGAAATCATAGGCGCGGTGGGTGTTGCCACGTTGCATCGCAGAAATTTGCACCACACAGTGACAGGTGCCGATCAGCACGCCCCGCCCGACACCACCCATGAGGATCTGTCTTGACCGACACCTGGAAACTTCCGGCCACCAAGCTCGCCGCCCTGATCGCCAGCCGCCAGATCTCCGCCCATGAGGTGGCCAAGGACGCTCTGGCCCGGCTCGACGCCGTCAATCCCCGGCTCAACGCCGTGGTGTCGCACCGGCGCGACGAGGTGCTGGCGGCGGCCGGCAGCGTGGATGCGGCGCTTCGCAAGGGCGAGGTGCTGGGCCCGCTGGCGGGGGTGCCGGTGACGGTGAAGGTCAACACCGATCAGGCCGGCCACGCCACCACCAACGGGCTGATGATGCAAAAGAACCTCGTCGCCACGCAGGACAGCCCGGTGGTGACAAATTTCAAGCGCGCCGGCGCCGTGATCGTGGGGCGCACCAACACGCCGGCGTTCTCGCTGCGCTGGTTCACCCATAACCGGCTGCACGGCCGCACGCGCAACCCCCGCGATATCGGCCTCACGCCCGGCGGCTCGTCCGGTGGGGCGGCCGCCGCGGTGGCGTCGGGGATCGGCGCCATCGGCCACGGCACGGATATCGGCGGCTCCATCCGCTATCCCGCCTATGCGTGCGGCGTGCACGGGCTGCGGCCGAGCCTTGGCCGGGTGCCGGCCTGGAACGAGTCGGGGCCGGAGCGCACCATCGGCGGCCAGTTGATGGCGGTGTCCGGGCCCATCGCGCGCACCATCGCCGATGTACGGCTGGGGCTGGAGGTGATGTCCGGCCCCGACGCGCGCGATCCCTGGTACACCCCCGTGCCGCTGGTGGGCCGCCCCGTCTCCCGCAAGGTGGCGCTGTGCCTGCGGCCGAACGGCATGGCGGTGGAACCGCAGGTGATCGACGCGCTGGTGGATGCCGCCAAGCGGCTGGAAGCGGCCGGCTATCACGTGGAGGAGGTGACGGACACGCCCTCGTTCCGCGATGCCACCGACATGCAGATCCGGCTGTGGCTGGGCGACGGCTATGCCGGCTTTGCCGAGGCGGTGGCGCGCGAGGGCGATCCGGCCGCGATGATGATCGCCGAGGCGTTTCGCGAAATGGCAACCGGCCTGCCCGCCGACGTGATCGGCCAAACCCTGGTCAAGCGCGCCACGCTGACCCGCCTGTTCCAGCAGTTCCTCGATGAATACCCGCTTTTGCTGGTGCCGGTCTCCGGCATGCTGCCGTTCGCCGATGATCTCGACATGGCCGGGCCGGAGGCGTTCGCGCAGGTGTGGGAGGCGCAGCTGATCCAGACCGGGCTGCCGCTGATGTCGCTGCCGGGCCTGGTGGTCTCCACCGGCATGGTGGGCCGGGCGCCGATGGGCGTGCAGCTGATCGCCAGCCGCTACCGCGAAGACCTGCTGCTGGATGCCGGTGCGGCGATCGAAGCGGGCGGGGTGCCGCCGTCTCCCATCGACCCGACCTGGTCGTGACCCTTCCCTCGGAGGCCGCATGATGACCGATCCCGTCCTGAACATCCCCGAGGTCGTGGCGGAGGTGCGGGCGCTGTTCGAGGCCTACGAGCGGGCCTTGATCGAGCGCGACGTGGACGTGCTGGACGCGACGTTCTGGAACAGCCCGCACACCATACGCTACGCCATGGCCGAGATGGGCTACGGTTTCGACGCCATCCATGCATTTCGCGTGGCCCGCAAACCCGGCCCCGGCACGAAGGAGCGGCGCATCCGGCTGGAGATCCTGACGCTCGGCCGGGATATCGCGACCGTGCATCTGGAATACAAGGTGCGCGGCCGCGACCTCACGGGGCGGCAGAGCCAGACCTGGGTGCGATTTCCCGAACGCGGCTGGAAAGTGATCGCCGCCCATGTCTCGACCACGGACGGCAAGCCCTTGGACGTTCCTTAGATCATGATGCGTTTGGGTTGCTTAACCCGAGCGCATGAACATGATCGATAAAACAACGAGTTAGAGCGTGATGATTTGTCTACTCAAAATCATCACGCTCTATATCATGAAGCGTTTGGATTTCTCAACCCAAGCGCATCATGATCGATGAAACAACAAGTTATAGACTGGCTCGTGTTATTGACCGGTGAAGACCGGGGGCCGCTTTTCAGCGAAGGCCTTGCGGCCTTCCTTGTAGTCCGCGGTGTCGAAGCAGCTGGCCACCGCAGTGTCGATCTTGGCTTTGTCCGGCGTGATGCTCATCGCCTCGGCCACCGCCATCTTGCCGATGCGCAGCGAGTTCGGCGCGTTGTCGGCGATCGCGCGCGCGATGCCCACCACCACATCCGACAGATCCTCGTCCGACGTCACCTGGTTGATCAGCCCGATCCGCGCGGCTTCCGTGGCATCGATGCGGCTGCCGGTGAACAGCATCATCGACGCATGCGCGGGCCCCACCAGGCTCGTAAGTTTGCGGGTCATGTCATAGCCATAGGCGATCCCGAGCTTGGCGGCGGGAATGCCGAATTCGCTGTCGACGGCGGCGATGCGGATATCGGCCTGCATGGCGATGCCGAGTCCGCCGCCGAGGCAGAAGCCGCGTATCCGGGCGATCACCGGCTTGGGGAAGCCCGCCAGCTTGGCGCGCCCGGCGCTCGTCAGGCGGTCGTATTCCACCTGGGCGTTGCCGTCGGCCCGCTGCGTGTCGAACTGGCTGATATCGGCGCCGCTCACGAACGCCTTGGGGCCGGCGCCGGTGAGCACCACCACGCGCACGGAGGTATCGGCCTGGAACACGTCGAGGATCTGGCTCAATCCCTCCCACATCGCCACCGACATTGCATTGCGCTTTTCGGGCTGGTTGAAGGTGATGAGCCCCACGCCCTGGTCGATCTCGGCCAGCATCTTGCCGTCGGCGTATTTTGTGGTCATGGGCGATCCCCCGCTGGTATTGTTACGCCCATGTTGGCCCCGACATCGCGGGTCGCCAACCCCCCACCCACGTCCACGATGCTATATCCTGGCTGCAATCGGAGAGGAGCGAGGGCGGATCATGTGGGTGTGGGTAACGTGTGCGATCACGATCGGATTGTGGCTTTGGGCAGGGCGCCTGGCATGGGACGTGATGATGCGCACCGGGCGCGGCATCGAGAGCGGGAAAATCAGCCAGCAGGTGCACGAGATGTTCGGCACCGAGGCGGACATTCGGCAGCGGATGCTCGACACCCCCAACGACCCGGCGCCGGCGATCAAATACGCCAGCATGGCCGGCAACGACTGGGGCGAGCTGAAACAGCGCGCGCAAGCCGTGGTGCAGCGCTTCCCCACCATGATGCAGGGCGGTGCCTTGCTGGCGCGGGCCTTGTGGGAGCTGGGCGAGAAAGACGAAGCCCGCAAGGTGACGCGTCGTCTTCTGCAACGCTACCCGAGGGACCCGCCGATGCGCCTGTTCGCGGCCGAGCAGGCGCTGGATCTCGGGCAGCAGCGCCGGGCGTTGCACCATGCGCGCGCGGTGCGCAAGGAGTATCCCGAAGACGTCTGGGCCTACCTCATCGAGGTCAATGTGTTGATCGATCAGAAGAAGTATCTGCAGGCGGAAACATTGCTGAACGATGCCGAGGCGCGCATGCCGGACAACGAACATATCGACAAGCTATGGGACAGGCTGCATGCGGAGGTGAAGCCGCCGCCTGGATGACACACACCACGCAGCGGCCATTTTGGCGCTGAGCTCGAATGGTTCTACGGTCCGGCCATGGCGCCCGCCTGCCTCAGGCTTCAATGGAGATCGACCCATGGACATGACATCGGTGCAGGACCTCGATCTGCAGTTTCGCGCCGCCATGCGCAAACTCGCCAGCACCGTGACGGTCGTCACCGCGCGCCAGGCGGACGAGCATCACGGCATGGCCGCCACCGCCGTCACGTCGTTGTCGATGGACCCTCCGTCGTTGCTCGTCTGCGTCAATCGGACCGCCTCGATGCACAGCGCCCTGCACCGCAGCGCGTTGTTCTGCATCAACCTGCTCGGCGAGCAGCATGGCCCGCTCTGCGAGGCGTTTGGCGGCAAACTCACGGGTGCCGCACGTTTCGCCGTCGGCGAATGGGCCAGCGGCGAGGATGAGGTGCGCTATCTCATCGATGCGCCCGCCAACATCTTCTGCCGGCTGGACGAGCAACATGATTACGGCACGCACACCATCTTCATCGGCCGCGTGGTGCGCGTGCGGGTGATGGAGGACGGCAAGCCCCTGCTGTATCAGGCCGGCGCGATCGGCGGGTTCTTGGCGATACGATGAAAGCAAGAAACTTCTTTTTCTGAAGAAAAAGAAGCAAAAAGACATTCATTCATTTGGCCGCATTGCGCGGATATATCCGCACAACGCACCCATCGAATGAAGTTTTTTGGTTCTTTTGTTCACAAAAGAACAGCTCTTGCATTCGTCATCAAATCCCGCGAAACCCCGCGCGCGCCACGCGATAATCCCACGCACGCGTGAGCGGCGCGCCTTTCAGGTGCAGTTCGCGGGTGATCTCGATTTCGCCGTCGCTGAGATAGGTGGGCGTGCCGAGGGGCAAGGCGCGCAACAGCAGCTCGGCGCAGTCGCGCATGGCGATGGCGATGAACACCACCGCCTGAAGGCTGTGTGCGGCACAGTTGGCGCCGTGGCCGCGCAGCAGAACGCACGCGTTGTCGCCCTGCGCGCGGGCGAGCGAGGCCCCCTGCGCGGCCGTTTCCACCAGCATGTTGGTGTCGCCGAACTCCGCCTGGCTGTCCCAGATCGGCATGCGGTGGCCAAGGACCGACGCCAGATGCGTGGCGGGGCGCAACATCAGGCCCGGCACCACGGTGAACGGCAGAACCTCGCGGGCGTGGTGATGCACCACCGCCCCCACATCCGGCCGCGCCTGATACAGCGCGCCGTGGATCACGCGCTCCCGATACACGCCGCGCCCGCGCTGGTCGACGGGCGTGCCGTCCAGCAGGAACTCCATCAGATCCTCCCGCGTCACGATCTCCGGCGAGCGGCTGCACGACAGGAAATAACGGCCGGGATCCTGGGGATGGCGCACGCTGACATGGCCGAAATCGTCGATCACGCCTTCGCGCGCCATGATGCGGTTGGCCAGCACCAGCTCCTGCAGCGCCACGGCGACGGCGTCGGACATTGTCAGATCCTCAAAATGGCTGAAGCGGAAGGCCGAACCATGCAGCCCTGCCCCGCCGGCCGCAACCCGATCTGTGCGGCGGCGTGCCATTCGGTCTGGACGGACAGCCGGGCATTCGGCAAACATGGCACCCAAACAATCGACCGAGGCCGCACATGACTCCCACCGATATCGCCCGGGTGCAGACCTATCTGCGCCGTATCCTCGGCTCCGACCGTGTGACCATCGTGCCGCCCGGCAAGTCCGGCCTGTCCGTCGAGATCACCGTGCAGGACGAGGTCATCGGCACGCTGCACCGCGACGACGACGAGGGCGAGGTGTCGTATTCCGTCCATCTCACCATTCTCGACGAAGACCTCCCTCCCCCGGCGAAGGCCGCGGCGAAACCCCGGCGCTGAGCGCGCGCACGGTCGCGTTCGATGGAACAGCCCCGCGGCAGGACGATTTTTCAGCGGGCGCGGGCACCGGTGATCAGGGCTGCTGCCGTGTGCCTGCTGGTGGCCGCGGGGGCCGTTGTTCCGCCTGACCGTTCGCTGGCAGCGAAAACCCCGGCTTCAGTGCCTCAGCGATGCGGCGATTTCCTCGCATGGATGAATAAAAGGCCGCCTGGGCTGGTCTTCATCGCGTGCACGTATCTTCCGCAGCGCCAGGGCAAGCCGTTGCAGGCAACCTATCGGGTGCCTGGCCGCCTGGCGGAAGGCGTGGAGCGCTCTCTCGCGCACGCGGTCGGGATGCCGGGCCTGAAGCGCGCCTGTTGCCAGTGGGAGACCCAGCGCCACACCTTCCATGCCAAGGACGGGCGGGAATACGACATCACGATGGTGTCGGACGAAACGGTGGTGGGCGCGCGGCGGCATTGGCCGGACATTTCGATCTTTGAAGTCGTCGTCGAGACCTTTACGGAAGAGATCTGAGACGCCTTTGGCGCCTGATGTAGGAGGCGCCTATGGCGCCGGGGGATAGAACATGGCCGAAATCACCCGCTTCTTCGCCTACCGCTATCTGCGCAGCGAGGCGGCGAGCCACATCGTGGTGTTTCGTCGTGGCGAACTCGTGCGCTCCGGGCGCGGCCTTGGCTTCTGGTTCAACGCCGACCACACCAGCATCATGGAAATCCCGGCCGACGACCGCGACACCGATTTCGTCTTCCAGGCACGGTCGCGCGATTACCAGGTCGTCACCGTGCAGGGCACCATCACCTGGCGGGCGGCGGCGCCGGAAGCGCTGGCCACGCGGGTGGATTTCACGATCGATCTGCGTCACGGCCGGCTGCGCACCGACCCGCTGGATCGGATCGCCAGCCTGTTGATCGGCCTGTCGCAGTATCAGGCGGCCCGCTACGTGGAGCATCGCACGGTGGCCGACCTGCTGGCCGAGGGCGCTGCCCCCGTGCAGGACGGAATCGCCGCCGCGCTCGCCGCCGATCCACGCCTGCGTGAAATGGGGCTGGCGGTGGTGACGGTGCGGATCGCGGGCCTCAGCCCCAGCGCCGAACTGGCGCGCGCGCTGGAGACGCCCACCTTCGAACGCGCCCAGGGCATGGCCGACGAGGCGTCCTTCACCCGCCGGGCGCAGGCGGTGGAGAAGGAGCGCGCGATCGCGGAGAACGAGCTGTCGACCAAGGTGGAACTAGCACGCCGCCAGGCCGCCCTGATCGCGCAGGAGGATGAGAACGCCCGTCGCACCGCCGAGGGGCAGGCGGAGGCGGGGCGTATCGGCGCGCAGGCGGAGGCGGCGCGCATTCGCCTGGTGGAAGCCGCGCGCAACGGGGCCGAGGGCGAGCGTCTGGCGTTGCTGCAGGGTGCCGATCCCGCGGTGCTGCAAACGCTGACGCTGCGGGCCTTCGCCGAGAAGCTCACCCGGATCGACACGCTCAACATCACCCCCGACCTGACCGCGGCCTTGGGCGGCATGTTGCGCGGCGCGCCACAGGACGCAACCAGGGCAACCCGTTCGGACCGATGACCGCCAACCGCCCGGGCGGCGCGTCACGGGCCGCCACCGGCCACGGCCCGGCTTCACGGCCGGAGAGCGCCCTCGCCCCACGTCTCGTGCTGGTCACGCGCGACAGCGAATATGACGGGCTGCTGGCACGCCACGCCACGCGGGGCCAGGCGACGGCCTTTCTCAAACGCCGGTCGCAGTCGCTCGACGGGCTCGATGCCCAGCGCCATCAGGTTCAGGAGATGCTGGCCGAAATCCGCGCCGCCGTGCCGAAGGGCTGGCGCATCGCCTCGGTGCGCCGCGCCGAGCTCGACCGTTTTCTGTTCGCTCCGGAAGACGTGGTGGTGGCGGTGGGGCAGGACGGGCTGGTGGCCAACCTCGCGAAATATCTGAACGGCCAGCCCGTCATCGGCGTGAACGGCGATCCCGCGCGCAATCCCGGCGTTCTGGTGCCGCACAGCGCCGCGACGGCCGCGAAACTGCTCCAGCGCGCGGCCGCCGGCACGCTCGCCACCGAGGCCCGCACCATGGTGCGGGCGGAATTGGATGACGGGCATGTTCTCCTCGCGTTGAACGAGATCTTCGTGGGCCATGCCAGCCACCAATCCGCCCGCTACAGCCTCACCTTCGCGGGGCGGGAGGAGGCGCAGTCGTCCTCCGGGCTGATCGTCGCCAGCGGCACCGGCGCCACCGGCTGGGCGCTGTCGATCAGTCGGGCCACCGGGGTTGCCGTGGAACTGTCGCCCGAGGAGCCGGCGGCGATGTTCCTGGTGCGCGAGCCGTGGCCGAGCAAGGCGACCGCCATCGGTCTCACCTCGGGGCGCCTGGGCGAGGGGGACGTGCTGCTGGTGGTGTCACGCATGAACGAGGGCGGCGTGGTGTTCGCCGACGGCATGGAAGGCGACAGGCTGGATTTCGCCTGGGGACGCACGTTGACGCTGTCGGTGGACAAACGCCACCTCAGGTTCGTGCCCGGCGCCGCGCCGGCGCGCGCGGCGGAGACGAGACGCCAGCCGGCCAAGGTTGCGCCGGTCGAGCCGGTTGTTGTTGTGGTGCCCCGGAAGACCAAACCGGCGTCTTTTCTCGGCAGCCTCGTGCGGGTGATGGTGGTGGTGGTGGTGATCGTTTGGGTGGTGCGGAAGATTTTGCAGGGATTCTTCTTTTTCTGAAGAAAAAGAAGCAAAAAGACTTTCATTCATCAGCAGGCGTGGACGGGATACCCGCACAATGCACCGCAATGTATGAAGTTTTTTGGTTCTTTTGTTCACAAAAGAACATCTTCATCTAATGCGCCGCCTCCGTCAGCACAGTCCCAATATCGCCGGACGCATCGATCCCCAGCACATGATAACTATGCCAAAGCGCGTAATAAAGCAGGCTCCAGGCGGGTTGCGCCTCCCGTCCGGCATCGGCGACCGCCTGTAGCACCACCTGGCGGGGCACCAGCGCCGCCACGCCCGGCTGGGCGGCAATTTGGGCGGCGAGCGACGCGCCGCCGGCTTGAATCCAGACGCCGACCGGGGGTTTGAAGCCTTTCTTCTTGTCCCACGCGCCCGCTTGCGGGAATGCGTTCTGCAGCCATTCCCGCAGCAGGATCTTGCCGAATTTGAAACCGGCCTTTTCGTTGTCCGGCAACGAGAATGCGAAATTGGCCACCACGGGGTCGAGGAACGGGGTGCGGCCCTCAACCCCGTGGACCATCAGGCAACGGTCGAGCTTGATCAGCAGGTCGTTCGGCAGCCATTCCTGACAGTCGATGATCTGGGCGGCCTGCAAGGGCGTGCGGCCGGAGATGGCGGCCTCGGCGGCGGCGATCCCGCAGCGCCAGCCGTCGAGGCCCGGGATACCGGCGCCAAACACGCCGCCGGAGCGGGGTTTGCGGGTGAACCATCGCAGCGGCGCGCGCTGCTTGCGATAGCGGGCGTAGCCGCCGAACAGCTCGTCGCTGCCTTCGCCGCACAGCGTGACCTTGAGGCCGCCGGCGCGTGCGGCCTCGCCCAGCAGCCAGCTCGGCAGAATGGCGGCGTCCGCGGTGGGATCGTCGATCGAGGCGGCAATGCGCGGGGCCAGCGCCCAGAAATCGGCCTGGCCCATTTCGATGCGGGTGCAGTCCGCCCCCATCACGCCGGCCAGGCGCAGGGCCTCGGCGGTTTCATCGACGCCCTCGCCACCTTCCCACCCCACGGTGAGCGCCTGGATGCGGCGGCCGGTGGCGCGGGTCATGAGCGAAAGCAGCGCCGCCGAATCGACGCCGCCGGAGAGGAAAAGCCCGTAGGGCACGTCGGATTGCAGATGGGCGAGAACGCTGCCGAGCAGAACGTCGTCAAGCTGCTCGAGGGCTTTGCGATGGTCGATCCGCACAGGCTCGCCCGCGGGCAGCGCCGTGCTGCGGTGGGAGGCCACGATCTCGCCGGCGCGCACCACCAGCGTCTCGCCCGGCAGCACGCGGCGGATGCCGGGGAAGATGGTGTCGGCGCCGGTGGTGAATTTCAGCTGAAGCAGTTCGGCGGCGCGCGAAGGCGCGGGGTTGCGGTCGCCGTAGCCGGCGGCGAGCAGGGCGCGGGGCTCGGAGGCGAAAGCGAAGCTGCCCTCGTTCTGGGCGTAGTAAAGCGGCTTGATGCCGAACGGGTCGCGCGTCAGCACCAGGTTGCCGGTGGCGGGGTCGTGGATCGCGATGGCATACATCCCGCGCAGACGGTCGGCGAACCCGGCGCCGATCGCCTCGTAGAGAAAAACGGGCGGCTCGCAGTCCGACTTCGTGCGAAACGGCGTGGTCAGCATGGCGCGGCGCAGGTCCGGATTGTTGTAGATCTCGCCGTTGGCGACCAGCGCCACGCCGGTCTCGCGGTCCGCGCTCGCGCCATAGAACGGCTGATCGCCGGTTTTGAGGTCCACGATGGCCAGGCGCAGCTGCAGCAGCGCGGTGTCGCCACGCGCGAGGCGCCCCACGCCATCGGGGCCGCGATGGGCGATGGCGTGCTGCATGCGATCGAGGATGGCATCGAACACGCCGGGCGCCGGTGGCATGCCGTTGCGTGTCTGAACGCCCGCGATCCCACACATGCACCCGCTCCGTTGCCGTTTCATGACGGCTGTACACCGAGCGTGCGGATGTTCAAAGAATCCGCCGCACTGCACGGCGGCGAAACGCCGTGCTAACGCACGCCCATGCGCATTCTTTTTGTGACCTCGAATCGGATCGGTGACGCGGTTCTGTCCACCGGGCTGCTCGATCATCTGCTTTCGACCTATCCGAACGCCCGGTTCACCATCGCCTGCGGGCCGGTGGCGGAGGGGCTGTTCGCGCGCATGCCACGCCGCGACGCCACCATCGTGATGGAAAAGCGCAGCTACGGCCGCCACTGGCTGCCGCTGTGGACGGCGACGGTGGGGGTGATGTGGGACCTGGTGGTGGATATCAGGGCGTCCGCCATTTCCTACGTGGTGCCCACGCGGCGGCGCGCCGTGATGCGCAAGAGCACGGGGCACAAGACCGTGCAGCTGGCGCGGCTGTTGAAGCTGGACCCGCCGCCCTTGCCGGTGGTGTGGACCAACCCCGAGGACCGCGCGGTGGCATTCCGGCAACTTCCCTCGGGCGGACCGATCGTGGCGCTGGGGCCCACCGCGAACTGGACCGGCAAGGTGTGGCCCGCCGCCAATTTCGCGGCCTTGTTCGAAAAGTTGCGCAATGGGCCGCTGCCGGGCGCGCGGGCTGCGATCTTCGCAGGCCCGGGGGCGCAGGAGGCGGCTCTGGCGGCCCCGTTGCTGGCCGCCCTGCCGGGCGCGATCAACCTTGCGGGCAAGCTGGAGTTGGCGCAGGTGGCGGCGTGCCTGGCGCGGTGCGCGTTGTTCGTCGGCAACGATTCCGGGCTGATGCACATGGCAGCCGCCTCGGGCGCGCCGACATTGGGCCTGTTCGGCCCCACGCCCGCGGCCGAGTATGCACCTGCCGGGCGCTGTGCGGCGGCGGTCCTGTCACCCACCGACGAGATGGCGGATCTGTCGGTGGATGCGGCCTATCAGGCGGCGTTGCGGCTTTTGTAGCTCACAAGCCTAACGCCGCCCGAACCCGGAGCGCTGGTAGGGACCGGGGATGTCGAGCGGCGCGCCCAGGGCCAGCGCCGCGCGCAACGGCCAGATCGGGTCGGCCAGGATGGCGCGGGCGATGAAAATCATGTCCGCGCGCCCGTTGCCCAGAATTTCCTCGGCGTGCTCCGGCACGGTGATCAGGCCCACGGCGCCGGTGGGGATCTCGGCCTGGTGGCGCACCGCCTCGGCGAACGGCACCTGGTAGCCCGGGTGAAGCGAGGGAATGACGGGCCCGGCGCTCAGAATGCCGCCGGAGGAACAGTCGATCAGGTCCACCTTCCCCGTGGCCTTCAGCATGCGCGCCAGCTCCACCGTGTCCGCGATGGCAAGCCCGCCTTCCATCCAGTCCACCGCCGAGACGCGCACGAACAGCGGCAGGTCATCCGGCCACTCGGTGCGTATGGCGTCGATCGTCTCCATAAGCGCGCGGGCGCGGCCGGCGAGGTCGCCGCCATACTGGTCGTTGCGAGTGTTGGACAGCGGCGAGAGGAAGCTGTGCAGCAGATAGCCGTGGGCGGCGTGCACCTCGATGATCTTCATGCCGGCCTCGCGCGCCATGCGGGCCGAGACGCGGAACTGCGCGATCACCTCGGCGATATCGGCCACCGACATGGCGTGGGGCACGGTGGACGCATCGCTGAACGGCAGCGCGCTCGGCGCCCACGGCACCCAGCCGCCTTCGGACACGGGGATCGGCGCGCCGCCTTCCCAGGGGCGCTGCGAACTGCCCTTCCGGCCGGCATGGGCGATCTGCATGCCCGGCACCGCGCCACCCATCGTGATGACGTCGGCCAGACGCTTCAGCACCGCCTGCTGGGCATCGTCCCAAAGCCCCAGGCAGCCCGGCGTGATGCGGCCGATGGCGCTCACATGCGTGGCCTCGGTGAACACCACGCCCGCACCGCCCACCGCGCGCGCGCCGAGATGCTGAACATGCCAGTCCGAGCCCAGTCCGTCCTGCGCGCTGTACTGACACATCGGCGCCACCGCGATGCGGTTGCGGGCGGTCACGGACCGGAAGGTGATCGGCTGGAACAGCTTCGGAAGACGCGCCATTTTGGACCTCATAACGATTTTCCCGCAATTTGACGCGCCCGCGCGGCAATGCCTAGCCTCCGCCCGGCAACTGCGAAGGACACAGCCATGCGCCTGCACAAGAAGATCGCGATCGTCACCGGCGGCGGCGGCGGATTCGGCGAGGGCATCGCGCGGATGTTCGCGGCCGAGGGCGCGCATGTGATCGTGGCCGACCTGGACATCGCGGCCGCCACCCGCGTTGCGGCCGAGATCGGCGGCCTGGCCATCCAGGGCGACGTGAGCGTGGGCGCGGACGTGCAGGCCATGGTCGACCTCGCGGTGGCGCATTACGACGGTCTGGACATCGTGGTGAACAACGCCGGCACCACGCATCGCAACGGGCCGATACTCGACGTGGACGAAGAGACGTTCGACCGCGTGTATGCGGTGAACGTGAAATCGCTCTACTGGATGACGCATTCCTGCGTGCCGTTGTTTCGCAGGCAAGGCCGGGGCGGGTCGATCATCAATATCAGCTCCACCGCCGGCATCAGGCCGCGCCCGGGCCTGGTCTGGTACAACGGCACCAAAGGCGCGGTGAACACCATGACGCAGTGCATGGCCATCGAACTGGCGCCAGACAACATCCGGGTCAACGCGGTATGCCCGGTGATCGGGGCCACAGGGTTGCTGGAGAGCTTCATGGGCCAGGCCGACACGCCGGAGATCCGCGCCAAATTCGTGGCCTCCGTGCCGCTGGGGCGCATGAGCAAGCCGTCCGACATCGCCAATGCCTGCGTGTTCCTGGCGGAGGACCAGTCGAGCTTCCTCACCGGCGTGCTGCTGCCCGTCGATGGCGGGCGCACCGCTTGAACATCCTGTCGATCCAGTCCTGGGTGGCGTACGGCCATGTGGGCAACGCCAGCGCGGTGTTCCCGCTGCAGCGCCTGGGCGCGGAGGTGTGGGCGGTGAACACGGTGCAGTTCTCCAACCACACCGGCTACGGCGACTGGACGGGCCAGGTGTTCACGGGCCCGCAGATCTCCGCCCTCATCGACGGCATCGCGGCACGCGGCGCGCTGTCGCGCTGCGATGCCGTGCTGTCCGGCTACATGGGCGATGCCGGCATCGGGGCCGCGATCGTGGACGCCGTGGCACGGGCGAAGGCGGCCAATCCGGCGGCACTTTACTGTTGCGATCCCGTGCTGGGCGACGACGATACCGGGCTTTACGTGCGCCCGGGGATCGACGCCTTCATGCGCGACGTGGCGCTGCCCGTGGCCGACATCGCAACCCCCAACCGCTTCGAGCTCGCGCATCTCACGGGGCTGCCAACGCGCACGCTGGCCGAGACCAAGATCGCCATCGCGGCGTTACAGGCGCTGGGCCCGCGCATCGTGCTGGTGACCAGCGTGCAGACGGAGGAAACGCCGCCGGGCTGCACCGACATGCTGGCGGCCGAAGGCGATGCGGTGCATCTGCTGCGCACGCCCACCCTGCCCGTTCGCGTCAACGGCGCGGGCGATGCCCTGGCGGGGCTGTTCCTGTTCCATCGCCTGCGCACCGGCCACGTGGCCGAGGCTCTCTCGCTGTCGGGAAGTGCGATCTGGGGGGTGCTGCGGCGCACCGCGGAGGCCGGATCGCGCGAGATCCTCACCGTGGCGGCGCAGGACGAATTCATCCAGCCGGGCCGGATGTTTCACGCCGTTTCCTGTTAGACACCTCCAAACGGCCGAGGTGACCCGATGCGCCTGCTGACCATCTATCGCCGCGTGCTGCTCACCCTGGGGCGCGACCTTCGGATCGCGGCCCTGCTGGGCGGCGCCAACCTCGTCGTGGCCATGCTGCAGTTCCTGGACCCGCTGCTGTTCGGCCGCGTGATCGACATGCTCGCCGCGTCCGACACGCTGCCCGCGGGCCAGCTGTGGTCGCAGTCCGTGGAGTTGATCGGGCTTTGGGCCGCCCTGGGCGCGGTGTCGATCGGAGCCAATATCCTGGTGGCGCTGCATGCCGAGCGTCTCGCGCATCGCAACCGGCTGCAGACCATGCACCGGTTCTTCGCCCATGTGCTGAGCCTGCCGCCCTCGTTTCATGGCGAGGCGCAGTCCGGCCGGCTGATGAAGGTGATGCTGTCAGGCGCTGACGGCATGTTCGGCGTGTGGCTCACGTTCTTTCGCGAGGCGCTGGCCATCTTCGTCTCGCTGCTGGTGCTGCTGCCGCTCACGATCTTCATCAACTGGCGGCTGTCGATGGCGCTCATCGTGCTGGTGGTGCTGTTCTGCGGCGTGACCTTCTTCGTCATCAGCCGCACCGAGGCGGGGCAGTTGCGCGCCCAGGGATTTCAGGGCGCGCTGATCGGCAACGCGCAGGACGCGCTGTCCAACGTGGTGGTGGTGCAAAGCTTCTCGCGTCTGTCCGCCGAGATGCGGCTGTTCGACGATATCGTGAAGCAGGTGATCTCCAACCAGTTTCCGGTGCTGAACTGGTGGGCGGTGGTGAATGTGCTCACCCGCGGCTCCAGCACCATCGCGGTCATCACCATCGTGGCCATCGGCACGTATCTGCACGCGCATCACCTGGCCGGCGTGGGCGAGGTGGTGAGTTTCATGGGGCTCGCCACCATGCTGATCGGGCGGCTGGACGGGGCGATGGGCTTCGCCTCCCGGCTGTTTTTCGAGGCCCCGAACATTCGCGAGTATTTCTCGGTGCTGGACACCACCAGCACCGTGCCGGAGCGGACGGACGCGGTGGACCTGCCGCGCGGCCCCGGGGAGGTCACGTTCGATGCCGTGCGCTTCGGCTATCCGCGCGCGCCCGTGGTGCTGAACGGCGTGACCTTCACCGCCGCCCCCGGCAGCACGGTGGCGCTGGTGGGCCAGACCGGCGCCGGAAAATCCACCGTCATGGCGCTGCTGCAACGGCTGTGGGACCCCGACGAAGGCAGCATCGCCATCGATGGCCACGACATCCGCGCCATCACCATCGACAGTCTGCGGCGCTCCATCGGCGTGGTGTTCCAGGATGCCATGCTGCTCAACCGCACCATCCGCGACAATCTTCTGGTCGGCCGCCCCGAGGCCACCGAGGAGGATATCGAGCGCGCGTGCCGGCTGGCCGAGGCGCATGATTTCATCCTCCGCCAGCCCCAGGGCTACGACACCATGGTGGGCGAACGCGGCGCCACCCTGTCCGGCGGCCAGCGCCAGCGCCTCGCGATCGCCCGCGCCCTGCTGAAAGATCCGCCGATCCTCATCCTCGACGAGGCGACCTCGGCACTGGATGCGGCCACCGAGGCGCGCGTCAGCCGGGCGTTGAAGGCGCTGATGGCCGGCCGCACCACGTTCATCATCGCGCACCGGCTGTCCACCGTGCGCGACGCCGACGAGATCCTGGTGTTCGCCCACGGCCAAATCGCCGAACGCGGGAGTTTCGACGATCTCCTCGCCCAGAAGGGTATTTTCGCCGAGTTGGTGGCGACGCAGTTGGATCAGGTGGCGGCTTAGATCATGATGCGTTTGGGTTGATTAACCCGAACGCATAAACATGATCGATCAAACAAGAGTAGAGCGTGATGATTTTGCTTCTACTCAAAATCATCACGCTCTAACAGGCGTGAAGCAGTTCTTTTGTGAACAAAAGAACCAAAAAACTTCGTCCGTTTGAGTTGGTTGGTGCGGGTATTTCCGGATTACGCACACAAGCACGGAGTTATGTTGCGTAGCGCCCCCGGAAAGGCGCAGGCTCCATGTCCTAAGCAACGAGGCGGCGCGTTGGGGCACAAGCTCCGCGACGACCGCCCGAACAGGGGGTATCGGACATGACCATCTCTGCAATACTGAAAGAAAAAGGCTCCCGCGTCGTGTCGGTTAGCCCCCGCGCCACCGTGGCCGAAGTCGCGCACACTTTGGCCACCGCGCGCATCGGCGCCGTGCTGGTGTGCAACGAGCGCGGCGACCTCCTCGGCATCCTCAGCGAGCGCGACATCGTGCGGCTGCTCGCGTCCCAGGGGGCGAGCGCGCTCGATCATCACGCCGAACAGCTGATGACGCACCACGTCACCACCGCCACGATGAAAACCACCGTGGCGGAGGCCACGTCCATGATGACCAGCGGGCGTTTCCGCCATCTGCCCGTCATGGAGCACGGCCGCGTGGTGGGCCTGGTGAGCATCGGCGACGTGGTGAAGGCGCGGATGAGCCAGCAGGAGAACGAGGTCGACTCGCTGAAGGCCTACGTCGCCGGAGGATGAAAAACGCGGCGGCGGATGCTACTCCGCCGCCATCGCGGGGCGCGCTTGAAGCAGGCGCAAGCTCCGGTCAATCCATTGGGCGGAGATCTTCTCGGCCAGCGCGTTCTGCCGCAAACGCTCGTTGAGCGCCGGGAAGTCCACGCGGTCCAACGCCTGGTCCTGGTTGAAACAGCTGAACACCACGCTGCGCACCCCCGTGATGGGGTCGATATGCGGCTGCAGGCACTGCGCGCAGACCTCCTTCATCATGCACTGCATCGGCGAGTTGATGGAGCCGATGGCGGAGTGGCCGTCCTGGAGGTAGGGCTTCAGCACGCCGTGCCGCGCCAGGCCCACCGCCTGCATCATGCGGTCGGACCCGATGACGATCATGTGCCGCGCGTCCACCAGCGGTACCGCCTGCGCACCGAGCGAACCTGATCCGTACGCCGCCATCGCCTGCACGATGTTGCCCACGAATGTGCGATCCTGCGGCCGCGTGGCAGGGAAACCGGGAGCTTCGTCCGAACACCACACGATGACGTCGGCGGCGCGTTCGATCTCCTCCACCTTGTAGCGGTCGCGCAGCGCCTTGTAGCCGGCGAAGTAGACGACCTTGGACCCGGCGGCGCGGGTGGCAGCCCCGATGCTGAACAGCACGGCGTTGCCGAGGCCGCCGCCCACCAGCGCCACCGTGGTGTTCGCATGGATCTCGGTGGCGGTGCCGGTGGGGCCCATCAGCACCACGGGCTCGCCGATCTTGAGCATGGCGCACAGGTCTGAACTGCCGCCCATCTCAAGCGCGATGACGGAGACGAGGCCCTTCTCGGGGTCCGTCCAGGCGCCGGTCATGGCCAGGCCTTCCATGGCGAGCAGGGTGCTGCCGGAGGGTTCGTCGATGCGCGGCGCCAGCATTTCGAAGTTCTGCAGCCGGTAGAACTGGCCGGGCTGGAAGGCCCGCGCGGCGGCGGGCGCGTGCAGGATCACCTCGATGATGGTGGGCGTGAGGCGATTGACGGCATGCACCGTGGCCGACAGATCCGCCTTCGCCCGCGCCATCACCTCGGCGCCCGACAACGTTGTGGCCGGCGTGGCGTCGAGCTGGGCGGTCACGACCGGATAGCCCCGCTTGGCCGAGCCCATGGCCTTGACCACGTTGCCGAAGAAGCTGGGATGCAGATCGCCGAAGAAGCTTAGAAAGCGGCCGTTTTCGGCGCGATGCATCAGCACCTGCGCCGCGGACGGCTTGCTCATCGCACGCTCCGGGCTCACCGGCGCGCCGTTCGAATCAACCGCCTGGAAGTAGCGGCCATCCAGCTTGATGCGGCCATCCTCGCGCGCCAGCACCGTGTTGGGCTGCGTGCCGGCGGCGACCAGTACCGATTTCGCGGGCAGCACAACTTCGGATTTATCGGCCCGCGTGCAGCGCAGGGACGCGGCATGGCCGAAGCGGTCCATCACCACCTCGGCCGGCGACAGGCCCTCGGCGAAACGCACGCCCTCCTCCATCGCCTTTTCCACTTCCTCGTGGTTCAGCGTGTAGCTCGGCGCCTCGCCCAGGGTGCGACGGTAGGCCACGGTGGCGCCGCCCCAGCTGTCGAGCAGCTGGGCCAGCAACGGCTCCCGCCCATCGGCGGCGGCGGCGGCCCGTTCCGCGCGGTTGGCCTCGGCATGGCGGAGGAATTCAGCGGCGATCTCTGAATCGTCCTCGGTCCAGCGCGCGCGGGCGGCGGCCTCCCCGCGTTCGGCGAGCAACGTGGAATAACGCCAGGCGAATTTCTCCACCTGGCGCACGTAGTAGGCGAGGCTTTCCGTGGCCGTATCCACCGCCGTCAGCCCACCGCCGACCACCACCACGGGCAGGCGCAGCTGCAGGTTGGCGATGGAGCTCATCTTTGCCGCACCCGTCAGCTGCAGGCCCATCAGGAAATCGCTGGCCTGCCGCACCCCGCGCGCGAGCCCGCCCGGCATGTCGATCACCGTGGGCCGCCCGGCGCCCATGCACAGCGAGATATGGTCGAACCCCATCGCCCAGGCGTCGTCGATCGACAAGGTGCCGCCGCCGCCGAACCGCACGCCGCCCGAAAGCGCGAAGCTGGACCGGCGCTCCAGAAGCAGCCGCACCAGCTTGAGGTAATTCTTGTTCCACCGCACGGTGATGCCGTATTCGGCCACGCCGCCGAAGCCGGCCATGATGCGGTCGTCGAGATTTTCGAACAACGTCGCGGCGTCGCGCACCGGCGTGCGCGGATCGAAGCCCAGCGGCTCGATCTTCAACCCATCCACCGCCACCACGGTATGGCCGTCGTTCATCAGATGGTGCGACAGCGTGAATCCGGCCGGGCCCAGCCCCACCACGAGCACTTTCCGCCCCGTATCCGGGCGCGGCAGCGGCCTGCGAATGTTCAGCGGATTCCAGCGCGTCACCAGCGCGTAGATCTCGAACCCCCAGGGCAGGCCCAGCACGTCTCGCAGGATCGACGTCTCGGCCTGGGGGATGTCCACCGGTTCCTGCTTCTGGAACACGCACGCCTTCATGCAGTCGTTGCAGATGCGGTGGCCGGTGGCCGCCATCATCGGATTGTCGACGGCGATGGTGGCGAACGCGCCGAGCAGATGCCCTTCGGCGCGCAGCTTGTGCATCTCGCTGATCTTCTCATCCAGCGGGCAGCCGGCGAGCGTGACGCCGAAATGGCTTTTCTGAAACGCGCCGGTTTTGCGGTCGCGCAGGCCTTTCGAGCACGAATCCTTCGACTGCGTGTGGCACCAGATGCAGTAGTTCATCTGGTCCAGCGCCTGCTGGGTGGACATGCCGGGATCGGTGAGCGCAAAGCCGTCGCGCTGGCGCCAGTCATGCGCCGGCAGCCGCTTCATCAGCACGCCATCGCGCTCGACGGTGTCCATGACAACGAGATTGGCGAAATCGAGTTTCTTCGGAATGCGGAACAACGAGCCGCCCCGATGGAAGCCGCGGCCTTGTTCGGACAAGGTGGCCCAGGCGGCATAGCGCAGTGCCACGTCCAGCGCCGCGGTGTTCTCCGCCGCCTCCCAGCCCGCCACGCTGTCGGCAAAGCCCTGCTCGTCGAGCGTGCGGCCCATCAGGGCTTCGAGCTCGACCCTGAGCGCGGGGCCGTCAAAGCCCGAGACATCGCCGTATTTCTTCACCGCCTGGCGCTGCACGAACAGCCGCTTGCACGTATGGATCACATCGAGCCGCGCCGTGAGGCCAGCGGCGGCGGCGGCCTCGGGGGCAATGCCGAACAGCTCGGCCAGGAAGCTGCCGAAATGGCCACCGAGCGCCACCACCAATTCGCCCTCGGCTTTCGCATCGAGCGCCTCGGGGTCGGCCCGCGCGGCCATCAGCCGATCAAGCAGCGGCGCATCTTCCTGCTGCAATCCGGCGAGAAACGCGCGGTCGAGCGACACGAGACCTTCGTTGGTGGCCAACGCGGTGAAGCTTGCGCCAAATCCCAGTTCGGCGTCGGCGGGCAGGCTGTTCATGGCGTATCCTCGATGGTCGTTGTCCCCGGCGGTCGCGCGCGTCGGGCGGCGGATCAACGACAGCGGATGCCATGCGCCACGCCCCGCCGTCCAGCCCCCGCGTATATGGGGCTGGACTGCAAGTTGGACAGGACGTCAGTGAACAAGGCCGAGCGGGGTGCGCCGGGTGGGATCATCCCACCCGGCCGCCGGTTTCGCCGGCACCCGGCTTCAGTTGGTCTTCGGGGCCACGGTGGTGCTGGTCTGCACCGCCGGCACCGCGGGCTTCGTGCTGACGGTGGGAGCGGCGGCGCCAGGGGTCGCCGTCGTGCCAACACCTGCGGTGGCGCCGGTGGAGACGGTGGCGCCCGGTTTCGCGGAACCCGGTTTCACAACCTCCACAGTGCTGGCGGCTTTGTGCGTCAGCGGCGCATGCGTCGTGGCAACGGGCTTCTGCACGGAGACGGTGCCGCCCTGCGCGAACGCCGGGACGGTGATGCCAACCAGCAAAGCGGAGAGAACGATCTTGGAGGTAAAGGACATCTTGGCATCTCCTGGTGCCGACCTCATCGCCGGCAAGGAGATATGACCGCGCCGGCAAGGCAGCGCTGAGGCAGCATTGAGGCGGATCGGCGGCAGAGGGTTACTTGTTGTTTAACATCGAGACAAAGGCAACAGCGCAATACAAGATGTTCTTTTGTGAACAAAAGAACCAAAAAACTTCATTCTTTGAAGGTGCGTTTTGCGGATAGTGCCGCATAACGCACCTTCTCGAACAAAATCCTGATCAGTCGTTGTTGAAGATGTTGCGGTTCTTGGTCTCAGGCAAGAAGATCACGCCCACCACCACCGTCATCACGGCAATGGAGATCGGATACCACAGCCCGGCATAGATGTTGCCGGATGCGGCCACGATCGCCACCACGATCGGCGGCAAAAGCCCACCGAACCAGCCATTGCCGATATGATACGGCAGCGACATCGCGGTGTAGCGGATACGCGTGGGAAACAGCTCCACCAGCGCGGCCGCGATCGGGCCGTAAACCATCGTCACCAGAACGGCGAGATAGATCAGCAACCCAATCAGCAACGGCATGTCCGTCTTGGTCGGATCGGCCGAGGCAGGATAGCCGGCGCCACGCACGCCTTCAGTGACAGCCTTCACAAACACCGCCTTCTGGGCGGCGAAGGTCTTGTCATCCAATGCCGTGCCGGAGAAAGCCGGAACCGGCTTGTCGCCGATCTTGACCACGGCCGGCGTGCCGGCAGGGGCCGCCTGCTGTTCGAAGTTCACCGACAACGCGATCAGGCTCTGACGCGCCATGTCGCACGACGAACGGAACTGCTTGCCGCCGACAGGGTCGAACAACACGCCGCAATCCGCTGGATCGGCCACAACGGTCACCGGCGCGCTGGCCAGCGCCTTTTCCAGCGCGGGATTGCCGGCATGGGTGATCATCTTGAACGCCGGGAAGTAAGTCAGCGCCGCCAGCAGACAGCCCAGCAGAATGATCGGCTTGCGGCCGATTCTGTCAGACAGCCAACCAAAGAACACAAAGCCGCCGGTGGCCACCAGCAGCGCGATGATCAAGGCGGTATCAGCCTGGTTGGCGTCCATCTTCAACGTATTGACCATGAAGATACGGGCGTAGAACTGGCCGGTGTACCACACCACAGCCTGGCCCGCCGTCATGCCGAACAGCGCGATGATGGCGAATTTCGCGTTCTTCCACTGGCCGAACGCCTCGGACAACGGCGCCTTCGAGACGGTGCCCTCGTCCTTCATCTTCTGATACGCCGGGCTTTCGCTCAGCTGCAGGCGAATCCACAGCGACACGCCAAGCAGCAGGATCGACATCAGATACGGAATACGCCAGCCGTAGGCCAGGAAGTCGGCCGTGCCCACCGTGTTGCGCACGACGGCGACAACAAGAAGCGAGACGAACAGGCCGATCGTGGCGGTCGTTTGAATCCACGACGTGTAGAAGCCACGGCGGTCGTTGGGCGAATGCTCGGCCACATACGTGGCGGCCCCACCATATTCACCGCCGAGCGCCAGCCCCTGCAACAGCCGCAGGAAGATCAGCAGCGCGGGCGCCAGCCAGCCGATCGTGGCGTAACCAGGCAGCAGACCCACCACAAATGTCGAAACACCCATGATCGAGATGGTGACGAGGAAGGTGTATTTGCGGCCGACGAGATCACCGAGACGACCAAACACCAGGGCGCCAAAGGGGCGAACGAGGAAGCCCGCGGAAAAGGTCAGAAGGGCAAAGATGAACTGCGTGTTCGCATCGAAGGCGGAGTAGAAATTCGCGCCGATCTGCGAGGCGGTCCAGCCGTAGAGATAAAAATCGTACCACTCGAAAATGGTGCCGGTCGATGACGCAAGGATGACCTTGCGCTCCTCGGCTTTCGAAACCTGGTGGTATCCGCCCACCGGTTTGGCCGTGCTGCTCATTTATTTCCCCATCGGCCCGTTTGAGCCGTTCCTGACGTTTTGATACTGGGTGACACAACCTCGCAGTCGCGCCGCACCGGCCCTCCGTCGCCGTTATCGAGTTAGGCTGGATGGAAAGCAAGGCCGCGCGCGTTTCGCCAGGACACAAACCAGACGTTCGACTGTCTAAACAGGACATTATTCGTCGAATTGTATTGCCTCCGACCGTTCGGTGATCTCGCGGACGGATCGATCAGTCAAATGTAGCGCAGCAGCACGAACCCGAGCACGATGAACACCGCGGTCAGCGTGGTGACCAGCATCAATCGTTTCTCGATGAACACCCGCACCTTCTCTCCGAAGAAACGGATGAGCCCGGCCAGCAGGAAGAACCGGCCACCGCGCGTGACGATGCAGGCGGCGACGAAGGCGGGAAAGGAAACCGACGCCACGCCCGACGCGATGGTGACAATCTTGAAGGGAATCGGCAGCAGGCCCTTGAGCAAGATGAGGTAAACGCCGTTTTCAGCGAAGCGGACCCGAAACTGCTCGAACGCGTCGCCGTAGTGATAGAAATCCAGCAACGGCTTGGCCACCACGTCGAACAGGGCGAAACCGATGAGGTAGCCGAGCATGCCGCCCAGCACGGACGACACGGTGCAGATCGCCGCATAGCGCCAGGCGCGCTCCGGCCGGGCCAGTGCCATCGGAATCAGCAGAACATCCGGCGGGATGGGGAAGAAGCTGCTCTCCGCGAAGGCGATCACCCCCAGCCACAGACTTGCGTGGCGCGAGGCGGCCAGGGCCAGCACATGATCGTAGAGGCGTCTGAGCATCAATGGGTGTCCTTCGTGCGAGCGGCGCGTATGCTGTGGCGACATCGTGCCGAGGACCGTATGCGCCGAATTGCTGTCTGCCTGATCATCGCCGCCCTTGCCACCCCGCTGAACGCCACGGATGGCGCTGCCCAGCAACCGGCTCCTGCCGTCGTACCGCATGCCTGGCTCTACGGGTCATGGACCGGCGGCCTGTTTCCCGTGCCATCGGGCCTCACCGCGCAACTCTGCCTGGCACAACCGGTGGTGATCTTCACCCGCGATCTCGTGCTGCGGGCCACGCTGATCGACCAGGTCTATCACCAGCGCAACATCGAGACGGTGCGCGCAGCCCCGGGGTCCACCGATTTCCGCTTCGCGCCCGGCGCCGAGGCGCGTCAGTCGCTCGGCCTGTTCGGCACCGCGCCGCAAGAGCCGGCTTTGGGCTTCGGCTGCGCCGATCCAAACAGCCTGCATGTGGTGCGGCGCAGCGACAACGAGATCGTGTTCGAAGGCTGCGCCGATTTCCCGGAGCCATTGATCCGCTGCCCCGTGCGCTGACATGCGCATCGCCCTGATCCACGCGCTGCGGCACTCGGTCGACCCGATCAACGCCGCCTTCGCCCGTCTGTGGCCCGAGGTGTCTCTGGCCAACCTGCTGGACGACAGCCTGTCCGCCGACCTCGCGGCCGGCGCCAGCCTCGATGTCATGACCACGCGGTTTCTCGCCTTGGCCCGTTACGCGCGCGACACGGGGGCCGACGGCATCCTGTTCACCTGCTCGGCGTTCGGCCCCTGTATCGAGGCCTGTGCCGCCGATCTGGCGCCGATGCCGGTGTTGAAGCCGAACGAGGCCATGATCGAGGATGCAGCCGCGTTCGGCTCGGTGGGCGTGCTGGCCACCTTCGCACCCACCCTGGTCACCATGCCCGCCGAGTTCGGCCGTCCCGTGCAAAGCCTGCTGATTGAAGGAGCGCTCGCGGCGCTGAATGCCGGCGACGGCGCCACGCATGACCGGCTGGCGGCCGAGACGGCACGGAAGCTGCCGGGCTGCGATGTCATCACACTGGCGCAGTTCAGCCTGGCGCGCGCTGCCGACGCGGTGGCCCGCGCCACCGGTCTGCCGGTGTTGACGACGCCCGATTCGGCCGTTCGCAAGCTCAAGGCGCTTTTGGGGTAGGTTTTCCCGGCAACGGTGGCCTGGGATGATGAAGGGGGCTTGATGGCCGGGTTTGACATGGTGGTGCGCGGCGGAACGGTCGTGACCAACTCCGAGGTTTTCGCAGCCGACATCGGCGTGACCGACGGGCGGATCACGGCCATCGGCGTGGGATTGTCGGGCGGGCAGGAGGTGGATGCCACGGGCCTGCTGGTCCTGCCCGGCGGTGTGGACACGCATTGTCATATCGAGCAGCTGCAAGACGGCGGCGGTGCCGACGAGGAAAGCTGGACCACCGGCTCCACCGCCTGCCTCGCGGGCGGCACCACGTCGGTCGTGACGTTCTCCACGCAGTTCAAGGGTGGCGGCATCCTCGAGCCGCTGGCGGAATACCGCCGACGCGCCGCATCCGCGATGGTGGATTATTCGTTCCACCAGATCATCACCGATGCGACCGACAGCGTGATTTGGGACGAGATCCCGAAAGTCGTCGAAAGCGGCGTGCGCAGCCTCAAGGTGTTCCTGACCTACGACGCGCTGGCACTGGACGACCGGGCGTATCTGCGCGTGCTCGCCGCCGCCCGCCGCGCCGGCGCCCTCGTCACGGTTCACTGCGAAAACCACGACGCCATCGGCTGGCGCACCGAGGCCCTGCTGGCCGCCGGCCACACCGCCCCCAAATTCCACGCCTGGTCGCGGCCGCGCATGATCGAGCGCGAAGCCACCCACCGCGCCATCGCCTTGGCTGAAATGGTCGACCAGCCCATCCAGGTGTTCCACGTGTCCTGCTCGGAGGTAGCCGAGGAAATCGCCCGCGCCCGGCATCGCGGCCTGAAGGTATGGGGCGAGACCTGCCCCCAATACGTCGTGCTGACCGCGGGCGACATGGATCGGCCGGGCTTCGAGGGTGCCAAGTTCATGTGCTCCCCCGCCCCACGCAATCCCGCCGATCAGCTCGCGCTGTGGCAGGACATCCGGCGCGGCACGCTCGACATCATCAGCTCCGACCATTCCGGCTGGTGTTACGACGGCACCCGCGGCAAGCGCGCCCACGGCAGCGACGCCAATTTTCGCGACATCCCCAACGGCGTGCCAGGTCTGGCGGCCAGGCTTCCCATCATCTTCAGCGAAGGCGTTGTGGGCGGGCATATCGACCTGCCGCATTTCGCCCGGCTGATCGCAGGCAACCCCGCCAAGCTGTTCGGCCTGCCCGGCAAGGGCGCCATCGCCCCCGGCTACGATGCCGATCTGGTGCTGTGGGACCCCACGAAAAAAACCACGCTCACCAACGCGCACATGCAGCACGCCATCGACTACACGCCTTATGAGGGCCTGGAGGTCACGGGCTGGCCCACCACCACCATCCGCCGCGGCACCGTCGTCATGCGGGATGGCAAGGTGCAGGCCGAACCCGGCACGGGCCGGTTCCTCGCGCGCGGCCCCTACGACATGATCCGCCCCACCGGCACGCTCCCCGATGGCTTCGACGCCTCGGTTTTCGCCTGACAACAGGATGTCCCTGATGATCGACCCCGACCGCTTCGACGCGCTGGCCTTCGTCACCGCCACTTCGCCCGCGATGGGGCTGCACCTCTCGCCCGAACGGCTGGCAACCCTCGCCGAGGCGTTATCCCTCGTCGTCCGGGTGGGCGCGCCCGCTCTCACCATGGCAGTGCCCGATGACGCCGAACCGGCGCCGGTCTTCGTGGCATGAGCGCCCTGCTGCACACGCTGACGGCGTCCGAGATCGCCGCCAAGGTGCGCGCGAAAGAAATCAGCGCCGTTGCGTTCACGCAGGCGGCCCTGGCGCGCATCGCAGCCCATAACGGCGCCGTCAATGCCGTCACCCACACGCTCCAAACCCGCGCCACCGCCAGGGCACACGCCATCGACGCGGCGGTCGCCCGGGGAGATGATCCGGGTCCGCTCGCCGGCGTGCCGTTCGCGGCAAAGAACCTGTTCGACGTGGCGGGCCTCGTCACGCTCGCCGGCAGCATCATCGAGCGCGACAATCCCAAGGCCACCGACGACAGCTTCGCCGTGGCCGCCCTCGAGCGTGCCGGCGCGATCTGCGTGGCCACGCTGAACATGGACGAATACGCCTACGGCTTCACCACCGAGAACACGCATTACGGCCCCTGCCGCAATCCGCACGATCTGACGCGCGTGGCGGGCGGCTCGTCCGGCGGCTCCGGCGCGTCGGTCGCCGCCGGGCTGGTGCCGATTTCGGTGGGCACAGACACCAACGGCTCCATTCGCGTGCCTGCCAGCCTGTGCGGCATCTGGGGCCTCAAGCCCACCTATGGCCGCCTGTCGCGCGCCGGTGGCGTGCTGTTCGTCCCCAGCCTCGACCATGTCGGCCCCTTCGCCCGGTCCGTGACCGACCTCGCGCTGGCCTACGAGGCGATGCAGGGCGAAGACCCGCGCGATCCAGCCCAGCACTGGCGCGGCATGGCGCCCGTCACCCCCACTCTCGCCAGCGGCACCGAAGGCCTCAGGATCGCCCGCCTCGGCGGCCATTTCGCCCGCCACGGCATGGACGCGGCCCAAGACGTCACCCTTCGCGTGGCCCACGCCCTCGGCGCCAGCGACATCGTCGAGATCGAGAACGCCGCCGCCGGCCGCGCCGCCGCGTTCCTCATCACCGCCGCCGAGGGCGCCAACCAGCATCTGGCCAACCTCCGCACCCGCTACGACGATTTCGAACCCCTCACCCGCGACCGCCTGCTCGCCGGTGCCCTGCTGCCATCGCAATGGTATCTGCACGCCCAACGCGTGCGCAGCCGGTATCGACACGAGGTGCTGGCCCTGTTTGCCGACTGGGACATTCTGATCGCCCCCGCCACCCCCGCGCCCGCCATGCCCATCGGCCAGGCGATGCTGGAGGCAGACGGCCAGTCGGTTCCGCTGCGTGCCACCTTCGGTGTCTACACCCAGCCGATCAGCGCCATCGGGCTGCCCGTTATCGCGGCCCCCGTCCAAAACGCACACGGCCTGCTGCCCATCGGTGTTCAACTCATCGCCGCCCCCTGGGCCGAGGAGAAACTGTTCCGCGCCGCCCACGCGCTCGAACAACAGGGGCTCTGCAACGCCCCCATCGCCCCGGAGTTTGCCGCATGAACGTTAACATTCCGGAAATTTTAGCCGAGGTTCGCGCCGCATTCGACCGCTACGAACAGGCCCTCGTCAAAAACGACACCGCCGTGCTGGACGAGCTGTTCTGGAACGCGCCCCACACCATACGCTACGGCCTGGCCGAAAACCTCTACGGAATCGAAGCCATCCGCGGCTTCCGCCACGGCCGCGCCAACGTCGACCTCGCGCGCGACCTCGCATCCACCGTCATCACCACGTTCGGCCGCGATTTCGCCACCGCCAGCACCCTCACCCGCAAAAAGGGCAGCGGCAAAACCGGGCGCCAGATGCAAAGCTGGGTGCGCACCCCCCAAGGCTGGCGCGTCGTCGCCGCCCATGTCTCGTTCCTCGATTTCGCCTGGCCCACCGCGTGATCGGTGTCGACTGGGGCACCTCCAGCTTCCGCGCCTTCCGCATCGAAAACAGCAGCGTGATCGACCAGCGCCAGTCCGCCCGCGGCATCATGACCATCCCCGACCAAAATTTCGCCGACACCCTGCGCGCCCACATCGCCCCCTGGCTCGCCCAAGGCGAAACCCAGATCCTGATGTCCGGCATGATCGGCAGCCGGCAAGGCTGGGCGGAGGCCGCCTACCTGCCCTGCCCCGCCAATGCCGAAGCCATCGCCTCCCAACTCACCCCCGTGCCCTTCGACGGCGCCGATATCCGCATCGTCCCCGGCCTTTCCACCACCGACGCCGGCGGCACGCCCGAGGTGATGCGTGGCGAGGAAACCCAGATCATCGGCGCCGGCTCCCACGGCATCGTCTGCCTCCCCGGCAGCCATTCGAAATGGGTCCAAATCGACGCCACCGGCCGCATCGAAAGCTTCGAGACCGTCATGAGCGGCGAGATCTTCGCAGCTCTCCGCAAGGAAACCATCCTCGGCCGCATGATGCCCCCCGCCTCACACACCGAAGCCCCC
>JANYFG010000107.1 GCA_025362815.1 Rhodospirillales bacterium | reverse complement strand
AGCTCAAGCATCTACTGCGAAAAGCCGCTGAACGAACGGTCGAAGACACCTGGAGGCGGTGCGGGGAACTGCTCGGCCACTTCAAACACGACGAATGCGGCCGCTACCTCGAAAATTCCGGATATGCTTCAAGCTAAACTCATCATGCTCTAGAGCATGATCTGAGCGCTTCCAGACGTTCATGTCTGCGACGATTTTCTGTCATTCAGACCCGAAAGAAAAACGCGGTCACCAGGCAATGCGCACGAAGTGCGTATCCTTTGCTGGCCATGAATTGGACCGATGGGTGCGATGCCGGGTTCATCAAATCCAACCCGTGTAATTCAACGGTGACGATTTCTGCGCCAAAGCGGGCCCAGTCGTTCGACATGAGAACTTCGTGGTCCAGCCCCTCACAGTCGATGTTCAGGTAATCGATGGCTCTCACGGCCGCTTTTGTTTCGGACAGGATATCCGCAAGCGGCCGCATACGTACCTGCGAGACCTGCTTGAGGGCAAAATTCGCCTGCTGATTTTCCGCCATCGACGCGTCGAACGTGTTGACGGCACCCTCGTGGAATTCGGTGAAGGTTCGAACTTCATCGACCAGCCCCACGCCCGAGTGGATATTCTCATCATGGGGACGCGCCGCCTGCATGCGCGCGATGGCGGCAGGGTCGGCATCGATGTTCACACCCTGCCATTCGAGCGCCGTGTGGAGCAGGCAGGTATTGGAAAACTTGAACGGGTCGTGGCAGCCGACATCGACATAAAAGCCGCCTGGCCGGGCGTGGAAGTGGTTCCACAAGATGCTGTCCTCGCCAAGCTGGGAGAACCGCATACCGGCCGGTGGCTTGTCTGCGGCCGTCCCGACGGGCGACACGTGTTCGTCAAGCATGATCACTGGATCCTCGTTGCTCTGACTGCCAATAAGGCAGATATGCGTCGGCATCGATGTTGGTGCTGACAGGCTCTTGGTCCAGCCGGCTTCGGTTGCCTCATAGCCCAACCTTGCGAACAGATCGCGGGACAGAATGTTTGCCGGCGTGGTGACGGCTGCGGCCGTGACGGCTGTGTATCCCCGCGCCCTCGCCCGCTCCTCGATCACCGCCAGTGCCGCGGTCTCGACACCCAGCCCGATGACACGGCAGCTCATCACCACCTGCGAAATGTCATTTTCCGCCAGAAGTGCCATGCACACGGCGCCGTAATGGGTGAACCTGTCGGTGACATCGAGCACGATGCCCAGCAGCCCCGCGGCGAACCGCTCGCGAAATTCGCTCAACGTCCAGCGTTGTCCGGTTGTATTGAACTGGTTGGTCTTGTTGAGCAGCTCGAACATCCGGGCGAATTTCGGGTCCTGCACGTCACGCACGGTCGACACCGCAACCTTCAGGTCCAAGGTCGCCAGAAACTCAGTCTGGCTCATCCTCGTTTTGGAGGCATCGCGCACGATCTGGTGGCGCACCATCTCGGTGCGCCTGTCAGATTCATCGGAAATCTCCACTTGTTGCAGTTCCGCGGACCACAGCAGGATCCGGCGCAGGTAATACGGGTTGGCCCCTAGAACGCGGATATCGGGGAATGCCACCTGCATCGCCTCGCGTTCGACCGGGTTGTCGTCGATATAGAGCACATTCTTGGCGAGCAGGTTTGTCGCTTGCAGAATTTCTTCCATATTCTGCGGCTTGGCTTCCCAATTTATCTTTGGAGACACAAAGTTGTTCATCGGCAGAAACGAGCCGTAGGCAAATTCCCACGTCTTGTTCGCCGTGGCGGCATCGTTCTTGCTGATGATCGACAGCAGCACACCGCGCCTTTTCAGATACATCAGCGCTTCGATGAACCCGATCGGCCAACCCACCGCCAGATAGTCCCATGGCTGGTTCTCCTCTGCCGCCACGCCGCGCCATGCGGTGTCATCGAGGTCGATCACCACAAGCTTCACGGCATCGTACTGGCCGATGGCACGGAACATCTGAATGATTTCCTCGCACAGCGCGCGATAACACATGTCGATCTCGGTCGTGTAATAGCTGGTCAGCGGTGCGAGTTCTTCGAGGCGCCGAGATGAGTCGTCTCTTTTACTTTCATACTCTAAGTAATCCCAGTCCGTGAGGAAGGCTCCATGGCTGTCCACCCAGACAAAATCGTCCTGAATATTTTTTTTGCCGAAGGTGCTGACGATCCCGTCAATATCCAGGAGGTGCGCATTCTTCTGCCGCTCAACCGACAATGTCAGCGCTTCGTTGAGCTTTTCCACAAAATACCTGGGATTGCGCAGGTCGTAGCGGGGCAGGAAGCGCCCCACCGGGTTGATCTGCGGCACCAGCATATTGCCCACGAAAGTCAGCAGCCCGTGTTCGCGATTCCAGCGAAGGCCGTGATCCAGCAACCTGTGCAGTTCGGACACACTGTTATCGAATCTGGAGGCTTCCGCCTGTTGGTCTGAATAGCGCATGTGAAAATAATGATGCGCGGGCATGAGCATATCGAGAGGCAGGATAAGAACCGCAAAATCATACTCGGCGACGGGCCGCGGCAATTGTGCGCCGTCATGCTGAATTGCACCGATATGAACGAGATCGCTTTCGATCTGGTGCATTTCGGACAGATAACCGACCAGGTTGGTTACGGTGCAAACACCGATAAGCAAGGCGCGGCGCGCGTTGAGTGGCGTGCGGGCCAGATCGGTCGGGCAACGGAACTTGAATCCGTCATGCTCATCGATACGGTTTGTGATCGGGCGCGACATGTTCAGCCTTCCGTTGGAGGGTGTGCGGCATCTGCATGTTTAGGGCACACTCTAAGCTTTTACAGCACGCCGGCGCTTGGGCACGGGCACCACAACGGCCGCCACCTCGTCCGGCGTGATCAGCGCCGCCAGCAGAGACTCACGCAGCTGGCTGAGCTTGCGGTCGTTCTCGATCTTCAGGCCGAACACGTCCTTCACCTAGAACACGTCCACCGCGCGGACGCCGTAGGTGGTGACATGAGCGGAACCGATCTGCAGGCCGGCGTCGCTGATGGCCGCCGTCACGTCGTGCAGCAGGCCGGGGCGGTCGCGGCCGTTGACCTCGAGCACGGTGTAGGAATTGCTGGCACGGTTGTCGATCACCACACGCGGCGGCACATGGATGGCGCGCATCCGGCGGCCCAGCAAGGCCGTGGAAATTTTGCGGATTTCGGTTGCCAGCCGCAACCGCCCGGACAGCGCCTGCTCGATCAGCACGTAAAGCCGCGCCAGGCGGTGGGGTTGGTCGAAGGCGCCGCCGGCGGCATCCTGAATCCAGAACGTGTCCAGTGCCATGCCGTTGGTGAGCGTGTGGATGCGGGCGTCGACGATGGAGGCGCCGGCCACGGCCAGGGCGCCGGCGATGCGGCTGAACAGGCCCGCGTGATCGGCGGCGTAGACCATCACCTCGGTCACCGCGCGGGCCGGCAGCGGCGTTGTCTCCACCGTCAGCGGTGCCTTCCTTCGTTCCGCCTGGCGAATGAGGCTGGCATGGCGCGCGTGGGTCTCGGGGTCGAACGACAGCCAGTAGCCGCCATATCCCAAGGCCCGGAAGTGATCGAGGTCCGTCTCAGACCAGTCCGGCAACAAGGACGCCGCCGCCTCCTTGGCCCGCGCCACACGCACATCCCGCTCGGTTGTGGCCAACCCACCGGCCAGGACCTCCGCCACACGGGCGAACAGTTCGCGCAGCAGCGTGGCCTTCCAGCCGTTCCACACCTTGGACGATACGGCGCGCATATCCGCCACCGTGACCACGAGAAGCAGCCGCAGACGCTCCGGCGACTGGATGGTGTCGGCCAGGTCGAGAATGGTCTTGGGATCGTCGATATCGCGCTTGAACGCCGTCTGGCTGAGCAGCAGATGATGGAGCACCAGCCAGGACACCGTCTCGGTCTCCTCGGCAGACAGGCCGAGCGCGGGGCAGACCTCCAGCGCGAGTTCGGCGCCCAGCTCGGAATGGTCGCCGCCGCGTCCCTTGGCGATGTCGTGCAGCAACATCGCCATATAGAGCGCCCGGCGCGACTGCAGATGATCCACGAGGCCGGACGCGACAGGCGCGATATCGGACAGCTCGCCGCGTTCCAGCGTGTTCAGCACGCGGATCGCCTCGATGGTGTGCTCGTCCACGGTGAACACGTGATAGGTGTCGAACTGCATCTGGCCCACGATGCGGGCCCAGTCCGGAATGAAGCGGCCGAGGAAGCCGGTTTCGTTCAGGATCTTCATCCACTGCGCGCCATCGGCGCGGTTGTGCTCGGCGTCCCGCCCGCACAGCAGATCCATGAAGATCGCGGCGGCCTGCGGGTTGTCGCGCAGGCCGATCGCCCGGCGTTCGTTGCGGATCAGCGCGCGCATGGCCAGCGGATGCAGCACCAGATCGCGGTCGCGCGCCTGCTGCAGAATGCGCAGCATCAGGATCGGCTCATCCTTGAAATCGCGGCCCTTCGCCAGCAGCAACTGGCCGTCCGCCAGCACGAAACCGGCGGCGATCAAGCTTGCATCGGTCTCCGGCGCCACGGCCGGCGGCCCCAATGCGGCGCGCAGCAACGCCGGCTCCAGCACATGCGTCAGGCGCGTCACCTCGCGCGCCGTCAGAAAGTAATGGCGCATGAAACGCTCCACGCCATCCTGCCTGCCATGGCGCGTGTAGCCCATGCGAGCGCCCACCACCGGCTGCAGATCGAATGTCAGGCGATCCTCGGCGCGGCCGGCCACGTAATGCAGATGAAACCGCAACGACCACAGGAAATCCCAGCTCCGCAGCGCCATGCGGGCCTCGATGGTGGTGATGATGCCATGCGCTGGCCCATCGGGATCGGCCAGCTGGGCGATGGCACTGATGCCGTAGATGGAGCGCGCCAGCCAGTACAATGTCTGCAGATCGCGCAGGCCGCCCCGACCCTCCTTGATGTTGGGCTCGACCACGAACGGGCTGTCACCGTAACGACGATGCCGCACGTCGCGTTCGGCCTGCTTGGCGGCCACGAAATTGGCGGTATGGCCCACGCGGCAGGCCTCGAACTGGGTGGCGAAGTCGGCGTAGAGCGCGGGGTCCCCGGCCAGCAGGCGGGCGTCGAGCAGCGACGTTCGCACCGTGGTGTCGCCCTCGGCCTCCGTCAGGCAGTCCGCCACCGAGCGTGTGGCGTGGCCCACCTTCAGGCCGAGATCCCACAGGAAATACAGCATGAACTCCACCACGCCCAAGGTCTGCTGCGAAGGCTCGCCGGGCGTGAGGAACAGAAGATCGATATCGCTGAACGGCGCCAGCACGCGCCGCCCGTATCCGCCGGTGGCAGCCACCGACAGGCCTTTGTCGCAAGGCGTTACCTGCTTCAGGTCGCAGGCATACGCGTGAAGCGTTCGGATCAGCCCGTCGGTCAGGTTGGCCAGCCGCCGGGCCGCCGGCAGCCCGGTCAGCGTGCCCTGCTCGAACAGCTCCTGCACATCGTGCTGGATGCGCGCGAGATGGCGGCGAAAAACACCCAACGCGGCGTCCCGCGGGGCGGGGCTGGCAACATCGAAGCACAACGCGGCAAGCGCGTCCTGCAGCAGGGCGGTTGCGGCCTCAAGGGCGCGCGGGAGGGGGGTGGGTGGTAACATCGATGCGATATTATCCGAGCATCGCGGTGCGTGACAGCATCTGAAGTCGATAGATTTCATCCAAAGCCTCACGAGGGCTCATTTGATCGGGGTGCAGCGCGTCAATCGCCTCCCGCAACGGGTCGGGCTGGGCGAGGGTGGGCGGGTCAAAGTCGGGTGGCGCGAGCTCCGGCGCGGCGCGCTCCTCGGCGCGGGAGGCGAACAGCGGCAGGCTGGCTGCATCGGTCAGTCGCCCGGCGCGATTTTCCAGCGCCGCCAGCAACTGCCCGGCGCGTTTGACCACCGGTGCCGGCACACCCGCCAGGCGCGCCACATGCACGCCCCAGCTGCGCCCGGCCGCGCCGCGTGCCACCTCGTGCAGGAACACCACGTCGCCGCGCCATTCCTTCACCCGCATCGCGTGCGGCGCCAGATGCGGCAACTCACCGGACAGCCCGCTCAACTCATGAAAATGCGTGGCGAAGATGGTCCGGCAGCGCACCGCGTTGTGGATCTGCTCCAACACCGCCCAGGCGATCGCCAGCCCGTCCAACGTGGCCGTGCCCCGCCCGATCTCGTCCACCACCACCAGCGAGCGCGGCCCCGCCTGGTGCAGGATGGACGCTGTCTCGGTCATTTCCACCATGAAGGTGGACCGCCCGCGCGCCAGATCGTCGGCCGCCCCCACGCGGGAGAAAAGCCGGTCCACCACGCCGATCTCGGCGCGGGCGGCCGGCACCGGCAGACCCGCCTGCGCCAGCACCACGATCAGCGCGTTCTGCCGCAGAAACGTGGATTTGCCCGCCATGTTCGGCCCGGTCAGCAGCAGCACACGGCAGGCCGGCGCCAGCGTGCAGTCATTCGGCATGAACGCTGCCTGCCCCGCGATCGCCTGCTCCACCACGGGATGACGCCCCGCTTTGACTGAGAACGCAGTGTCGTCGGACATCGTGGGCCGGCACCACGTGCCCGGCTCCGCCAGACGCGCCGCGCCCTGCGCCACGTCGATCAACGCCAGGGCCTCGGCGCAGGCAGCTAACGCATCCGCCTCGGCCAACGCCTGTTCCACGAGATGGGCGAACACTTGCCGCGTGCGGGCCATCGCGAGATCAGCGGCCTCGGTGATGCGGCGGTCGAGGTCCGACAATTCCGGCGTGGTGAACCTGGCACCGTTGGCCATGCCCTGGCGCAAGGTCAGTTCCGGCCGGTCGCGCAGCTTCTCCACCGCGACCGCCGGCGCCTCGATGATGTAGCCGAGTTGGGCGTGATGCTTGATCTTCAGGCTGGCCACGCCAAACCGCTGGGCGAAATCCATCTGCATCCCGGCGATCACCCGCCGGCTATCGTCGCGCAGCATCCGGTGCGCGTCCAGCACGCCGTCGAACCCGGCCGCGATGGCGCCATCCTCCAGCCGCAACGGCGCCGGGCTTGGCAGCGCGCGGGCCAGAAGGTCGTGCAGCAGCGGCGGCACCGTCAACGCGCGGCATGCCTCGCCCAGGACATCGGGCATCGGTCCCGTGAGAACGGCGGCGATCGTTTGGGCCGCATCCATGCCATGACATAGCGCGGCCAGATCGCGCGGCCCGCCCCGCCCCAGCGACAGCCGCCCCAGGGCCCGGGCCATATCCGGCACCCCGCGCAACGCGGCCCGAATGCTGGCCGTGGCATCCGGGGCCGTCAGCATCCAGGCCCAGCCATCCTGCCTGTGTGCGATCCCCGCGGCGTCGGTCAGCGGTGCCGCCAGCCAGGCGCCCAGCATCCGGCTGCCGGCGGCGGTCAGTGTTTTCTGCACGCTGGCCGTCAGCGTGTGCGCCGTGCCGCCATCGCGCGCCCGCGCGATCTCCAGGCTGGCCCGCGTGGCCGAATCCAGTTCCAGCCGCCCGGTCTCGCCTTGCGGCACCGGGCGTGACAGGCGCGGCATGGCACCCGCCTGGGTCAGCCGGATGTAATCGAGCAGCATCGCCGCCGCCCGCGCCTCACCATCCGAAAACTGCCCGAACGCGTCGAGGCTCGCCGCCGCGAACGTGCCGGCCACCAGCAGCCGCGCCCGGTCCGCCGCCGGCGCCAGGCCGTCCGGCGTCCGGCGCTGCGCCATCTCGCCCAGATCTATCTCGCCGGATGTCAGAATTTCGGCGGGGTCCAGCCGCCCCAGCAACCCGCCCACACCGCCACGCCCCAAGGCCTGCGTCTCGAACAGGCCGGTGGACATATCGAGCCACGCCGCCCCCACGGAGGCGCCCGCGCCGTCGGATACCAGCCCCAGCAACAGATTGGGCCGGCTGGAATCCAGCAGCGTCTCCTCGGTGAGCGTGCCCGGCGTGACCAGCCGCACCACGGCCCGGCGGATCGGCGCCTTGCCCACCCGTAATTTCGGGTCTTCCATCTGCTCGCCCACCGCCACGCGGAAGCCGCGCCGGATCAGCCGCGCCAGGTAGGCATCCGCCGCATGCACCGGCACCCCGCACATCTGGATGGGCTTGCCCGCATGCTCGCCCCGGTGCGTCAGGGCGATATCGAGCGCCGCCGACGCCGCATCGGCATCCTCGAAGAACAGTTCGTAGAAATCGCCCATCCGAAAGAACAGGAGCGCGTCCGGATTCTCCGCCTTCAGCGCGAACCACTGCGCCATCGCGGGCGTGGCACCCTCAGGGATCAAGGATTTTGGAACCGTCATTCCCCACCCCTACCAGATCGCGGCCGCACCTGCGAAGCGGCTGGCTTGCCCCCTGCCACATCCGCCGTCACATTGGGTCCTCAGGAAACGCTCGCGCTAGGAACAAACAATATGGCTGACGGCATCGCCGACCCGCACGATTCACGCACCACGCGGGTCTCGGCCGAGGAGGCTCTCGCATTGCACAGCTCTGGCCGGCCAGGCAAGCTTGAGACACGAATCTCCAAGCCCATCACCACCGCGCGCGACCTGTCGCTGGCCTACTCTCCCGGCGTGGCCGAGCCCTGCCTGCATATCTTCCGCGACCCGGCGCTGGCCTACGACTACACCACCAAAGGCAACATGGTGGCCGTGGTTTCCAACGGCACCGCCGTCCTCGGCCTCGGCAATCTCGGCGCCCTTGCGTCCAAGCCCGTGATGGAGGGCAAGGTGGCGTTGTTCAAGCGCTTCGCCGACGTCGACGGGATCGATCTGTGCATCGACACCGAGGACGTGGACCAGATCATCAACTGCGTCCGCTACCTCGGCCCCAGCTTCGGCGGCATCAACCTCGAGGACATCAAGGCGCCGGAATGCTTCATCGTGGAGCAGCGGCTGCGCGAGCTGATGGACATTCCGGTGTTCCACGACGACCAGCACGGCACCGCCATCGTGGCCGCCGCCGGGCTGATCAACGCCTGCTTCCTGACCGGCCGTGAGCTGAAGCAGTGCAAGCTCGTGGTGAACGGCGCCGGCGCCGCCGCCATCGCCTGTGTGGAACTGCTGAAGGCCATGGGCGCGCACCCCATGAACATCACCCTGTGCGACACCAAGGGCGTGGTCTACCAGGGCCGCACCGAGGGCATGAACCAGTGGAAATCCGCTCACGCCATCAAAACCGACGCCCGCACCCTGGCGCAGGCGATGGTTGGCGCGGACGCGTTCTTCGGGCTGTCCGTCAAGGGCGCGCTGACGCCTGAGATGGTGGCCGCCATGGCCGACAAGCCGATCATCTTCGCCATGGCCAACCCCGATCCCGAGATCACGCCCGAGGAAGCCCGCGCCGTCAGCCCCGAGGCGATCATCGCCACCGGCCGGTCGGACTATCCCAACCAAGTCAACAACGTGCTGGGCTTCCCGTATATCTTCCGCGGCGCGCTGGATGTCCGCGCCAGCACGATCAACGAAGCGATGAAGATCGCCGCAGCCGAGGCCCTGGCGATGCTGGCGCGTGAGGACGTTCCGGACGAGGTGACCACTGCCGGCTCCGGCGCGGTGGCGGGCAAGCGGCTGATGTTCGGCCCCGAATACATCATCCCCAACGCATTCGACCCGCGCCTGATCTCGCGCCTGCCGCCCGCCGTGGCCCGCGCCGCGATGGACAGCGGCGTGGCGCGCCGGCCCATCACCGATCTGCGCAAGTACGCCCGCGAACTGTCCGGCCGGCTGGACCCCACCGCCAGCGCTCTCGACGCCATCATGGAAAGTGTGCGCGCCACCCCGCGCCGCGTGGTGTTCGCCGAGGGTGAGGAAGCCAAGATCGTGCGCGCCGCCGTGGCATTCCGCAACGCCGGCTATGGCACCCCCATTCTCATCGGGCGCGAGGACCGGGTGCGCAACACCATGGCGAGCCTGGGCCTGGGCGACATCGAGGGGATCGAGATCCACAACGCCCGCCTGTCGCACCGCAACGCCGACTACGCGGACTTCCTGTTCGACCGCCTGCAACGCCGCGGCCTGATGCAGCGCGACTGCCAGCGCCTGGTCAACCAGGATCGTAACATCTTCGCCGCCTGCATGGTCGCAACCGGCGATGCGGACGCGATGGTTACCGGCCTCACCCGCTCGGCCTCCGTCTGCCTCAACGATATCGGCCACGCCATCGACACCGCCCCCGGCGCCATCTCGTTCGGCCTCACGCTCATGCTGGGCGAACAGGGCCGCGCCATCTTCATCGCCGACACCTTGATCCACGAACGCCCCAACCCGCGCGAACTCGCCGACATCGCGGTGGGTGCGGCCGCCGCCGCCCGTAGCCTGGGCCACGAGCCGAAAGTGGCCCTGCTGTCGCACTCCACCTTCGGCAACCCCATGCACCCCACCGGCAACGCCATGCGCGAGGCCGTGGCGCTGCTCGACACGATGGGGCTCGATTTCGAATACGATGGCGAAATGAGCCCGGACGTGGCGCTGGATGAAGGCTATCGCAAGCTCTACCCGTTCTGCCGCCTGACCGGCCCCGCCAACATTCTGCTGATGCCCGGCCTGCATTCGTCGCACATCACCTCCCGCCTCGCCCCCCGGCTTGGCGGCGGCGGCACCATCGGCCCCTTGCTGATCGGCCTGTCCCACGCCGTCCAACTGCTGCCGATGGACGCCTCGGTCAGCCAGATCGTGGACATCGCCACCATCGCCGCCCACCAGGCGAAGGTTCCAGCACCGGTCTGACCGTTGCGGATACGCCTTGGAATCCCCTCTCTTCCCTCCAGGGAGAGAGGGGCTATGCTGACGCGAATGCTTTGTAGGAAGATCAGATGTCCGCCACGACCACGCCTTCCTCCGACATCACTGTCGGCCATCGCATCAAGTCGATTCTGGGCGGATCGATCGGCAATCTGATCGAGTGGTACGATTTCTACATCTACAATTTCTTCGCGCTGTATTTCGCGAAATCGTTCTTCCCGAACTCCAACCCCACCGCGCAACTGCTCAACACGTTCGGCATCTATGCCATCGGGTTTCTGATCCGTCCGGTGGGCGGCTGGGTGCTCGGCGCCTATGCCGACAGGGCCGGGCGGCGCGCCGCCCTCAGCCTGTCCGTCACGCTGATGTGCCTGGGCTCTCTGATGATCGCGATTGCCCCCACCTTCGCCACCGCCGGCGTTTGGGCGCCCATCATCCTGCTGGCCGCGCGCCTGTTGCAAGGCATATCCCTCGGCGGCGAATACGGCGCGTCAGCCACTTATCTCAGCGAGGTCGCAGGCGCCAAGAACCGTGGTTTCTACAGCAGCTTTCAGTATGTCACCCTCATCGGCGGTCAGGTGCTCGGCAGCCTCACCTTGCTCATCATGCAGTCGCAATTCACTGGGGCCGAACTTGAGGCCTGGGGCTGGCGCGTGCCCTTCTACATCGGTGCCGCGTGCGCCGTGTTCGGCCTTTACCTGCGCCGAGGCCTCGTGGAATCAGCCGCCTTCATCAAGACCCAGGCCGAGCAGACCGTTCGTCCCAATCCGTTCCGTGAGTTGCTGAAGCATCCCCGCGCCGTCGCCCTGGTGTTCGGCCTCACCATGGGCGGCACCACCGCGTTCTACACCTACACCACCTACATGCCGGCCTTCCTCGTCAACACGGTGAAGCTCTCGCGGGACCAAGCCACCCAGATCTCGTTCATCACCCTTCTCATCTTCGCCTGTCTGCAACCGCTGGCGGGGGCGATTTCAGACCGGATCGGCCGCCGCCCAGTTCTGATGTTCTTCGGTATCTTCGGCACCCTCGGCACCGTGCCGTTGCTGACGATACTGTCCGGCACACGGGATTACACCACGGCGTTGCTGCTCAGCCTCGCAGCCCTGGTGGTGGTGACCGGCTATACCTCGATCAACGCCGTGGTGAAGGCCGAGCTGTTCCCGGCCAATGTGCGCGCCCTCGGCGTGGGTTTCCCCTATGCCCTGGCCGCCTCGATGTTCGGCGGCACCGCACCTTTGATCGCGCTGTCGTTCAAGGATGCCGGGCATGAAAGCTGGTTCTATTGGTATGTGACCGTGCTGATCGCCATTTCATGCGTCGTCTACGCCACGATGCGCGACACGAAGAAGACGTCGCTGATCGTGGATTGATCCCTACGCCAGCGGGCCCGGGCATGGGGACGGGTTGCACAAACCTGTCAGCCGGCGCTAGAGCATGTTGGTTTATCGATCATGTTCATGATCTGGCGCATCATCCGATCGATCGGGTCCGATCGGTTGGAGCGTGCCCCAGGTGCAAGTTGCAATGCTCAGGAGATCCGCCATGCGCGTGAAAGACGTCAAGAAGGTCGTGCTCGCCTATTCCGGAGGGCTCGACACCAGCGTCATCCTCAAATGGCTGCAATCGACGTATCAGTGCGAAGTGGTCACCTTCACCGCCGATCTCGGCCAGGGCGAGGAGCTGGAGCCCGCCCGCAAGAAGGCCGAGATGTTCGGCATCAAGGAGATCTTCATCGAGGATCTGCGCGAGACCTTCGTGCGCGATTTCGACTTTCCGATGTTCCGCGCCAACGCGCTGTATGAGGGCCAATACCTTCTCGGCACCTCCATCGCACGCCCGCTGATCGCGCAGCGGCAGATCGAGATTGCCGAGGCGGTGGGGGCCGATGCGGTTTCGCACGGTGCCACCGGCAAGGGCAACGACCAGGTGCGTTTCGAGCTGGCGTATTACGCGCTGAAGCCGGATGTGAAGGTGATCGCGCCGTGGCGGGAATGGGATTTGACCAGCCGCACGAAGTTGCTGGAATTCGCCGAGACGCATCAGATCCCCATCACCAAGGACAAGCGCGGCGAGGCGCCGTTTTCGGTGGACGCCAACCTTCTGCACTCCTCCTCGGAAGGCAAGGTTGTCGAGGACCCCGCCATCGAGGCGGATGAGATGGTGTATCAGCGCACCCTCTCACCCGAGGACGCGCCGGACCGCGCCACCGTGATATCCATCGATTTCGAGAAGGGCGACCCCACGCATATCGACGGCGTGAAGATGTCGCCGGCCACGTTGTTGACCAGGCTGAACGAGCTCGGCCGCGCCAACGGTATCGGGCGGCTGGATCTGGTGGAGAACCGCTTCGTCGGCATGAAGTCCCGCGGGATCTACGAGACCCCCGGCGGCACCATTCTGTATGTGGCCCATCGCAGCATCGAGAGCATCACGCTGGATCGCGAGGTGGGCCACCTCAAGGACAGCCTGATGCCGAAATATGCCGAGCTGATCTACAACGGCTTCTGGTTCGCCCCCGAGCGCCGGATGCTGCAGGCCGCCATCGACGAAAGCCAGAAATCCGTCTCCGGCCGCGTGCGCCTGAAGCTTTACAAGGGCAACTGCACCTGTATCGGGCGCGAAAGCCCGAACAGCCTGCATTCCATGAAGGTTGTCACCTTCGAGGAGGACCAGGGCGCCTACGACCAGTTCGACGCCCAGGGTTTCATCAAGCTGAACGCGCTGCGCCTGCGCCTGGGTGCGCAGGTCGGCCGCAAGGGAGGAGCGTTATAACATGACCGTCTCGATCTACACCGCATCCGTGCCGCTTCTCAAACAGATGCTCGAAGCCCTGTCGAAGAACCTCGCCAAGGCCGCTTCCCACGCCGCCGAGCACAAGATCGACCCTTCGATCTTCGTCACCGCCCGCCTTGCGCCCGACATGTTTGCCCTCGCCCGCCAGGTTCAGGTCGCCACCGACATGAGCAAAGGCGGCATCGCCCGCCTGGCTGGCGTGGAGATCCCGAAATACGAGGACACCGAGGCAACGCTCGAAGACCTTCAGGCCCGCATCGCCAAGACAGTCGCCTTCATGGAAGGCGTTCCCGCCAGTGCCATCGAAGGAAGCGACGCCAAGACCATCAGCTTCAAGGCGGGCCCGCGTGAGCTGAGCTTCACGGGCACGAATTACCTGCTGCAATGGGTGATCCCGAACGTGATGTTCCACGTCACCACCGCTTACGACATCCTGCGCCATAACGGCGTCAAGCTGTCCAAGAGCGACTTTCTCGGCCTTTCCTGAACGTGACACTCTTCCGTCGGCCGGGCTGCGCTCGGCCTACGGGAGTTTGATCCGTCCACCCTCCAGAACCACCACCCGATCCGCCAGGGCGCGTGCCTCGTCCTGGTCGTGGGAGACGAACACCGTCGTCAACCCCAGTCGTTCATGCACTTGGCGCAGCGCATCGCGCAGGCTTTGCCGCACATCCTGGTCCAGCGCCCCGAACGGCTCGTCCAGCAACAGGATCGCCGGCTCCACCACAAGCGCCCGCGCCAGCGCCACGCGCTGCTGCTGACCGCCGGACAATTGGCCGGGCAGACGGGGGCCGAGCCCGTCCAACTGCATCATCGCCAGCAAGGCCTCGACCTTCTCGCGGATCTGCGCCTCATGGGGCCTTTCGGCACGCGGCTTCACCCGCAGCCCGAACGCCACGTTCTCGAACACGCTCATATGCGCGAACAACGCATAGCCCTGGAACACGAACCCAGCCTTGCGCGCCCCGGGGCGCATCGAAGCGGCATTCCGGCCGTCGATGACCAGGCTGCCGGCATCGGGGCTGTCCAGACCGGCGATGATACGCAGCAACGTGGTCTTGCCGGAGCCGGACGCGCCAAGCAGGGCCACGAAACTGCCGCGTTCGATGTCCAGATCGATCCCGTCCAGCACCCGACCGGCACCGAACATCCGCACGATCCCCCGCATCTCGATCATGCGCGCATCCACACCGCACGCTGGCCGCGCTGTGTGGCCGCCCGGCCACGCCATTCCAGCACGCCGCGCACTGCGATGGTCACCAACGCCAGGCATGTCAGAAGCGCCGATAACGCGAACGCGGCGGCCGACTGGTATTCGTTGTAGAGAATCTCGACCTGCAACGGCATCGTGTTGGTCAATCCCCTGATATGGCCTGACACGACCGAAACCGCGCCGAACTCGCCCATGGCCCGCGCGGTGCACAAAAGCACGCCTGTCAGCAGCGCCCAACCGATCCGCGGCAGCGTGACGCGGCGAAACATCTGCCAGCCCGACGCGCCCAGGGTCAGCGCCGCCTCCTCCTCCAGAATACCCTGCGACGCCATCAACGGCATCAGCTGCCGCGCCACGAACGGCGAGGTCACGAACACCGTGGCCAGCACGATGCCGGGCACCGCGAAGATGATGTGGATGTCGTGGCGTTCCAGCATCGGCCCGAACCAGCCCTGCAGGCCGAACAGCAGCACATAGATCAATCCCGCGATGACAGGCGACACCGAGAACGGAAGGTCGATCATCGCCACCAGCACCGCACGGCCGGGAAACCGAAACCGTGACACGCACCAGGCGGCTGCGAGCCCGAACACGGTGTTGATCGGCACCGCGATCGCCGCCACCAGCACCGTCAGCCGGATGGCGGCCACGGCATCCGGTGCGGCCAGCGACTGCCAGAGGAAGACGGCACCTTTCGAGAAGGCCTGGACGAACACGAGCACCAGCGGCAGCACCAGCAGCAGCCCCATGGCCGCCACGCCGGCCATCACGAGACCCACGCGGACCCAGCGCGGCTCGCCGATACCGGCGTTCAAGCCGCACCGCGATATTGTAGCCGGCCCAGCCCCAGAAGGATCGCCAGCGACAGCACCAGCATCGCCGAGCCCAGCACGGCGGCGCCGGGGTAATCGAACTGCTCCAGCTTCGAGACGATCAACAACGGCACGATTTCAGACACCATCGGCCGATTGCCCGCGATGAAGATCACTGATCCGTATTCGCCCACGCCGCGCGCGAACGCCATCCCCATGCCGGTCAACGCGGCCGGGATCAGGGGCGGCAGGATCACCCGGCGAAAGATCTGCAAGGGCGAGGCGCCCAGGGTCAACGCGACCTCCTCCGATTCCCGCCCCAAAGCCGCCAGCACCGGCTGCAGGCTGCGCACCACGAAGGGCAGGCCCACGAACAACAGCGCCACGCCGATCCCAAGCGGGGCATAGGCCACCGACACACCGATCTGGGCGAGCGGCGCGCCGATCCAGCCGTCATCCCCATACAGCGTGGTCAGCGCCACCCCGGCTACCGCGGTGGGCAGCGCGAAGGGCAGATCGATCAACGCATCCATCACGGCACGGCCGGCAAATCGATATCGGGTCAGCGTCCAGGCCAGCAGCAGCCCCAACGGCACATTGACGACAGACGCCACCGCCGCCGTGCCGAAGCTCACGCGAAAAGCCGCAAGACTGCGCGGATTGGTCAGCAAGGCTTGGATCGAGCTCCAGTCGAGACTGGCCGCCTTCGCCACCAGGCCCAGCAGCGGCCCCACCACCACCAGCCCCACATAGGCCAGCGTTATCGCCAGCGTGATCCGAAATCCCGGAAGCGCATGTCTGTGCCGAACCATCCTCACTCCCGCCCGAGCCGCATCGGCCATCAGGCTAGCACATACACCGCGATACCCGTCATGCAGCGCCGGCTTGGGCATGACACCCTTTGAAACACATTTTCACATACCCATGAACAGGAAGCGCGTTATTGTTGGAATGTCAGAATTTATCGCAAACGATACCGAACACGCCCGAAGAGTGTTCAATCCTGCATTCTCTCGGAAATGTTATCTTCAAAGAGACTCCGGTATGTTCAATCTTAAAGCGTCGTTCAGACTTGGAATCGTGGCGGCAGCGTGTCTGGCGGGTGCGCCCGTGACGCAGGCGGCGTCGCTTTCGGCCGGTGATCTGTTCCTGCTCAACCGCATCACCTGGGGCGCCAACGAGCAAAGCGCGTCCGCCATGGCGCAGATGGGGCGGGAGGCCTACCTCCAACGTCAGTTGCACCCCCAGCCGGACGACACCCTGCCCCCGCCCGCGCAGGCGCAGATCGACGCCATGGCGATCTCCCAGCACAGCATGCTTGATCTCGTGACCGAGTTGCAGGCCCGCAACAAGGCCGTCAACACCATCAAGGATCCGGTTGAAAAGCAGCCGGCGGCGCAGGCCTATCAGAACGCGCTGTCCGATACCGCACGCCAGGCGGCCGGGCGCCATATTTTGCGTGCGATCTACGACCCGTCGCAGCTGCGGGCGCAGATGACGTGGTTCTGGTTCAACCATTTCAACGTCCACCAATACAAAAGCGACATTCGCCCGATGCTGGCCGATTACGAGGAGCAGGCCATCCGCCCGCACGCGCTGGGCCGCTTCCGCGATCTGCTGGGCGCCACCGCGCGCCATCCCGCCATGCTCCGCTATCTCGACAATGCCGAGAACCGCATCGGCCACATCAACGAGAATTTCGCCCGCGAGATCATGGAGCTGCACACCATGGGCGTGGGCAGCGCCTACACCCAGACCGACATCCAGGAGCTGGCGCGCATCCTCACGGGCTACGCTATCACCACCCGCCTCGATGTTCCGAAGCTGAAGCCGGAACTGCAGCCATATTACCTCCGTGCCGGCCTGCTCGAGTTCAACCCTGCCCAGCACGACAATGGCGACAAGCAGTTCCTCGGCCACACCATCAAGGGCGGCTTTCAGGCAGAACTCGACCAGGCCATGGACCTCATCGCCCGCGACCCCGCCACCATTCATCGCGTCTCCCAGCAGATGGCGATGTTCTTCCTCGGCGACACACCCTCCCAGGCTGTTGTCCGCGCCATGGAAGCCACCTGGCGGACCTCCGACGGCGACGTCGCCGCCATCCTGTCCACCCTGTTCCACAGCGAGGCCTTCACCCGGCCGAACCTTTCCGCCGGACGCTTCAAAGACCCCGTGCATTACGTGTTCTCCGCCCTGCGCCTTGCGTATGGCGACCGGGTGATCCTGAACACTCTGCCGGCCCAGGGATGGCTGAACCGTTTGGCGCAAGGCCTCTACAACAAGGACACGCCGGACGGCTATCCATCTGGCGAGGCCGCCTGGAACGGGCCCGGCCAGCTCGCCGTGCGCTTTGAGGTGGCACGCCAGATCGGCTCGGGCGGCGCCGGCCTGTTCAAGCCGGACAGCGCAGGCGCCGTCGACCAGCCCGGCTTTCCCCAGTTGCAGAACGCGTTCTACTTCGACCGTCTGCGCGCCACCCTCGCCGCGAACACGCGCGTGGCACTCGATCGCGCCATTTCGCCGCAGGACTGGAACACGCTGTTCCTCGCCTCTCCCGATTTCATGTACTGAGGGCCCCTGTCATGAACCGCCGTGATCTGATCAAGGCCTTTGCCGCCGCCGGCGCACTGACCGTGGGCGGCCGCGTGTGGGCCGCGCCCGCCACCGATGCGCGCCTGCTCGTGGTGTTTCTGCGTGGCGCGTATGACGCGGCCAACGTTGTCATACCCACGTCCAGCGATTTCTACTATCAGTCGCGCCCCACGCTGGCCGTGGCCCGCCCGAATGCCGACGATCCGAAATCGGCCATGGCGCTCGATTCGGACTGGGGCCTGCACCCCGCTTTGCGCGCCTCGCTCGGCCCGCTCTGGGACAAGCGCCAGGTGGCCTTCATCCCCTTCGCCGGCACCGACGACACCACGCGCAGCCATTTCGAGACCCAGGACACCATCGAAATGGGCCAGTCCATCCATGGCTCCCGCAACTACCGCTCGGGCTTCATGGGACGACTGGCCGGCGTTCTGACGCAGACACGCCCCATCGCATTCACCGATCAGCTTCCGCTGGCTTTTCGGGGCGAGGGCGTGATTGCCAACATCGCCATCAACGCCGTGGGCAAACCGGGTGTCGACGACCGCCAGGCCAAGCTGATCCAGTCGATGTACGAGGGCCACCACCTCGGCGCCTCCATCGCCCAGGGCTTTCAGGTGCGCGACGACGTGGCCCGCACCATCGCCGCCGAGGCCGACGCCAATCGCGGGGCCGTGACCGCCAAGGGCCTGGAACTGGCGGCGCGGCGCGTCGGGCGTCTGATGCGCGAACAGTTCAACCTCGGTTTCGTCGATGTCGGCGGCTGGGACACGCATGTGAACCAGGGCGGCGCCACCGGCTACCTCGCCGACCGCATCGGCGAACTCGGCCGTGGTCTTGCCGCGTTCGCCGACGAGATCGGCACCACCGCCTGGGCCGACACCGTTGTGGTGGTCATCAGCGAATTCGGCCGCACCTTCCGCGAGAACGGCGACAAGGGCACCGACCATGGCCACGGCAGCGTGTATTGGGCACTCGGCGGCGGGCTGAAAGGCGGCCGAATCGCGGGTGAGCAGCAGGCTGTCACCCAGGCCAATCTCTTCCAGAACCGCGACTACAAGGTTCTGACGGACTACCGCTCAATGTTCGCGGGCCTGCTCACACGCATGTATGGCCTGTCCGCCGCGCAGCTGGATCAGGTGTTCCCCGGCGCCAGACCCATCGATCTCGGCCTCGTCTAGATTTCGAGCGCATGTGGAATGACAGAACACGGTTAATAGGAGCATCTTCGCGCCATCAGCCGTCATTGGAGCGCCCATGTCCCGTGTGATTCGCATTGCTGGCGCACAGATGGGCCCCAACTGCCGCGCCGATTCCCGCAGCCTCATTCTGGCCCGCATGATCGCCCTGCTGGAGACCGCCGCGGCACAAGGGGCCACCCTTGTTGTGTTCCCTGAACTGCCGTTCACCACCTTCTTCCCGCGCTGGCTGCTCGAAGGCGCGGCGCTTGATTCCTACTATGAAACCGCCATGCCCAACCCCCAGGTGCAGGCGCTGTTCGACCGTGCGCGCGCGCTCGGCGTTGGCATGCATGTGGGGTATGCCGAGCAAACGCCGGAGGGGGCGCGTTTCAATGCCGCGCTGATGGTCAATCCCAGCGGGTCCATCCTTGGCAAATACCGCAAGGTTCATCTGCCCGGCTCCGTGGAGCCACGTCCCGGCGACCGTTTCCAGCAGCTGGAAAAAAGATATTTTTCCTACGGCGATCTTGGCTTTCCCGCCTTTCGCGCCGGCCCCGTCTGGCAAGGCGGTATCATCGGCATGTTGATCTGCAACGATCGCCGCTGGCCCGAGGCCTGGCGGGTGCTCGGGCTGCAAAGTGTTGAGCTG
>JANYFG010000059.1 GCA_025362815.1 Rhodospirillales bacterium | reverse complement strand
CGTGGCCGACGCCCGCTTCGCCAAGCCGCTGGACACCGCCATGATCGACGCGCTGGCGCGCGATCACAAGGTGCTGGTGACGATCGAAGACGGCGCGATGGGCGGCTTCGGCGCGGCCGTGATGCAGCACCTCGCCTGGGCCGGCCTTCTCGACCACGGCCTGAAAATCCGCCCGATGGTGCTGCCGGACCGCTTCCTGGAACACGACGCCCCCGCGAAACAGTGGATCGACGCCGGGTTGACCGCAAAGGACGTGGTCCGGACGGTCCTGACAGCGTTGGAGCATTCGGCATGATGATGCGTCGTTTGGTTGTGGGGTTCCTCGGCCTCGTGGCGGCCACCGTGGCGGCCACCCTGGCGATCCCCGCTTTGGCGCAGGCCCAGAACACGCCCAGCCAGCCGATCGCGGCGCTGAACGCGGGGCTCATGCGGGTGATGACGGCCGGCACGGCGACCCCGTTTGCCAGCCGCATGGCAACGCTCACCCCCATCGTGCAGGCGAGCTTCGATCTGCCGCTTCTGCTGCAAAATTCGGTGGGCCCCGCCCGCTGGGCCACCATTGCGGATGCGCAGAAAGCCGTGCTGTTGGACGTCTTTACCCAATTCACGGTCGCCAGCTACGTCGCCAATTTCGATGCCGCCGGTGGCGAGAAATTCGTCATCGCGCCGGAGACCAGACAGGTTGGCAAGGATACCGTCGTGCAGACCCGGATCGTGGGGCCGGCCGGCGATTCCACGAAGCTCGACTACGTGATGCGCGAGAGCGGCGGCGTGTGGAAAGTGGTGGACGTACTGCTGGATGGCTCCATCAGCCGGGTGGCCGTGACGCGGTCAGATTACCGCGCCTTGCTCAGCACGCCGGACGCAGCGCCCTTGATCGCGAGCCTACGCGGAAAGATCGCCAATCTCTCCGCGGGAAACGCGTCCTGACGTGAGCATCGCGGGCCCCATCGCCGCGGTCGCCGCGGGGCTGGCCCTCGCCGGCATCGGGCAGGCGCTGGCGGGTCTGCGCTCGGTGCGGCGGTTTGCCCGCGAACCGCAGACGGTGAGCCGAGACCGGCCGGCTCTGACCCTCCTCAAGCCGCTGTATGGCGACGAACCGTTGCTGGAGGAGGCGCTCGCCAGTGTGTGCGACCAGGATTATCCGCTGTTCCAGGTCGTGTTCGGCGTCCAGGACGCAGCCGACCCCGCCATCTCAGTGGTCCGCCGCCTGCAGACGCGCTTCCCGAACCTGTGCATCGACCTTGTGATCGATCCCACACAGCATGGCCGAAATCGCAAAGTCTCCAACCTTATCAACATGTTTCCGTCCGCGCGTCATGATGTCATCGTCATCGCCGACAGCGATCTGCATTGCGCGCCCGATTATCTGTCGCGGATCATGGCCGAGTTCGCGGTGCCGGATACCGGCCTGGTCACCACGCTGTATGCCGGGCTTGCCGCGAATACGTCGCTGGCGGCACGCCTGGGTGCATCGGCCATCAATCACGGGTTCCTGCCAGGTGCCCTGATGTCGCGCGATCTCAATCGCGAGGACTGCCTGGGCGCCACCATGGCGCTGCATCGGAGCACGCTGCTGAGCATCGGGGGCCTGGGCGCGCTGGTCGATCACATCGCCGATGACAACATGCTGGGCCAGCTGGTGCGCAAAACCGGCCAACGCATTCGCATCGCCCGCACGGTGCCCGCCACCACGGTGCCCGAGCATCGCCTGGGGGCGTTGTTCAGCCATGAGCTTCGGTGGTCGCGCACCATTCTGTCGCTGGTGCCGGTGGCGTTCGCGCTCTCCTCCATCCAATTTCCGCTCTTCTGGGCGGCTCTGGCCTTGGCGATGTCCCAAACTTGGTGGGGTGCCGGCGTGTTCGCGCTGGCCTGGATCACCCGCGCCGGGGTGGCGATGGCCATCGACCGGACGCTCGGCATGGCGGCACAAGGCCGCGCCACCCCGGTCGCCAGCCTGCTGCTGCCGCTGCGGGACGCCTTGTCCATCGCGATCATCCTCGCCAGCTATGCGAGCGATAGAGTGGAATGGCGCGGCCAGATGATGCATACCCGCCCAACCGAACCATCCGAACCAGACTTACCCCGGCAAGTCCCCCAGGAATTGCCGCCCCAAGGGACCGTATTGTCATGATGAAGACCCTCTTTCTGCAGCCGCCGTCGTTCGACGGATTCGATGGCGGCGCCGGCTCGCGCTACCAGGCGAAGCGCGAGATCAAGAGCTTCTGGTTCCCAACCTGGCTGGCCCAGCCCGCGGCCCTGGTTCCCGGCTCCACCCTGATCGACGCGCCGCCGGCGCGCATCAGCCTGGAGACGGTGATCGAAGCCGCCAAGAAGCACGAGCTGTGCATCATCCACACCTCCACCCCCAGCTTTCCGTCCGACGTGAAGGTGGCCGCCGCGCTGAAGGCCGCCCATCCCGCCCTGAAGATCGGCATGGTGGGCGCCAAGGTCGCCGTCGAGGCCCAGAAGAGCCTCGAACAGGGCCTTCCCATCGATTTCGTCGCCCGCAACGAGTTCGACTTCACCATCCGCGACGTGGCGTCCGGCCAGGACTGGGCCACGATCGACGGCATTTCCTACCGCGCCGCCGACGGCAGCATCGTCCATAATCGCGACCGCGACGTGATCGAGGACATGGACAGCCTGCCCTTCGTGTCTGACGTCTACACGCGCGATCTCAAGATCGAAGACTATTTCATCGGCTACCTCATGCATCCCTACGTGTCGATCTACACCGGGCGTGGGTGCAAGAGCCGCTGCACCTTCTGCCTGTGGCCGCAGACGGTGGGGGGGCACAAATACCGCGTCCGCTCCGCCGAGAACGTGGCGGCCGAGGTGTCCAAGATCATGAACGATCACCCGCAGGTGAAGGAGATCTTCTTCGACGACGACACCTTCACCGACAATCTGCCGCGCGCCGAGGAAATCGCGCGCGCGTTGGGCAAGCTCGGCGTCACATGGTCGTGCAACGCGAAGGCGAACGTGCCGCGCGCCACGCTGGAAATTCTGAAGGCCAACGGTCTGCGCCTGCTGCTCGTGGGCTATGAGAGCGGCAACCAGCAGATCCTGCACAACATCAAGAAGGGCCTTCTCATCGAGACGGCCAAGAAGTTCACCAAGGATTGCCACGAGCTCGGCATCAAGATCCACGGCACCTTCATCATGGGCCTGCCCGGCGAGACGCGCGAGACGATGGCCGAGACGATCGAATACGCCAAGGAGATCAACCCGCACACCATGCAGGTGTCTCTGGCCGCACCCTATCCCGGCACCTTCCTCTACAAGCAGGCGGTCGAAAACGGGTGGCTCGACGTGGAGCACGCCGAGCTGATCGATGAGCACGGGGTGCAGATCGCCCCCCTGCACTACCCGCATCTGTCGCACACCGAAATCTTCAAAGGCGTCGAGGTGTTCTACAAGAAATTCTACTTCCGCGGCCCCAAGATCGCCTCCATCGTGGGCGAGATGATCCGCAGCCCGCAAATGATGAAACGGCGCCTGCGCGAGGGCGTGGAATTCTTCCAGTTCCTGCGCGAGCGCAACAACCAGGCGGCCTGATTTCATCTGGTGCGTGGCCGCGTCATTTTCTCGGCCGATGATTTCGGCCTGTCGGAAGCGGTCAACGAGGGCATCGAGCGGGCACATCGCGACGGGCTGCTGACATCGACGAGCCTGATGGTGGCGGGGCAGGCGGCGGGCGATGCGGTTCGCCGCGCACATACGATGCCGGATCTTCGGGTTGGCCTGCATGTGGTGGCCGTCGAGGGCAGCCCGGTGCTGCCACGGGCCAGCATCCCCGATCTGCTCGACGCCCATGGCCAGTTTCCGTCGGATCAGCTGCGCCTGGGGCTGCGCTACGCCTTCCTCCCCACCGTGCGCCGGCAGTTGCGCGCCGAGATTGCGGCGCAGTTCGATGCCTTCGCCGCAACCGGCCTCACGCTCGATCATGCCGATGCCCACAAGCACATGCATCTTCATCCCACCGTGGGTGCCATGATCATCGATGCCGGCTGGGCGCACGGCCTGCGCGCGCTGCGTATTCCCGCCGAGCCCATGGATGTGATGGCGGCATGCGGCGTGCCGCCCACGCTCGCCGCCCGCGCCATGCTGGCCTGGACCCGGGTGCTGCGGCGCAAGGCACGCCATGTGGGCCTGGCCGTGAACGACCATATCTTCGGCCTCGCATGGACCGGGCACATGACGGCAGAGCGTCTGCTGACGCTCGCCGCTCATATGCCCGGCGGCATCAGCGAGATCTATTTCCATCCGGCGGCGCATCGCGATGCCGTGCTGGACCGGCTGATGCCGGATTATGGCCACGAGGAGGAACTGGCGGCGCTATGCAACCCCGCGGTCCGCGCCGCGTTCGAGGGGTTCGATCGTATTGGGTATGGTGATCTGTGAACGGTGAAACAGTGGCGGACCTGGCGGATTGGCGGCGCCGCGTCTCGGACCTTTATGCCGAGATCCGGCGCATGCCCGAACCGCCCCAAGCGTGGGAGCATTGGCGCGACACGCGCGACACCTTGTTCAAATGCCATCCGCAATCGGCGATCGAGGAAGCCAAGCGGGCCGATTTCACCGGCCTGAACATCTATCCCTACGATCCCGCCCTGCGGTTCCTCGTGACGCTCGATCCGGTCGAAGGCGAGGCGCTGAACCTTCCGGCGGGGGTGGACGGCACCGTTCAGGCACTCCCATTCGCCCGCACAAACGGATTGCAGGACAGGCTGGGCGGCGAGCTCACGCTGTATTGGCTGGGCGGCTACGGCGGCGGCGTCTTCCTGCCGTTCATCGATGCCACGTCCGGCAGTGAGACGTATGGCGGTGGCCGTTATCTGCTGGATACGGTCAAAAGCGCCGATCTCGGCCGTACCGAAGACGGCCGCACGATTTTGGATTTCAATTTCGCCTACGCGCCGTCATGCGCGCACGCACCGCGCTACATCTGCCCCTTGGCGCCGCGGCAGAACCGGCTTCCTTTCCCGGTGCGGGGCGGCGAGCGGAGTTGAATCCGATTGCGGAACCAAGGCCTGAAAGAAACGTTCAATTCGTGTGACGAACTCTTTGATAACGGAGAACACGCGATGAAAAAGATTATTGCCACCTTGTTGCTTCTCGCCGCCCTGCCGCTGCTTGGCGCATGCAACACCACCGCCGGCGCCGGTCAGGACATCCAGGCGGGCGGCAAGGCAATTGAAAAGACCGCCGTGCAGCACACGCCATAAATAAACCAGAGCCTGAACATGTGACGTGTCAGGCTCTGTTTATGTGGCAACAGGGACAACTTATTGCAGGAGTGATAAGATCCCTGTAACACTGCTCATATCCCTCAACTTAAAATTGGCGACGTTGTGTTCGAGCGTTCACTCAAACATCGCATCGCCCAAACAGGTCAGGACAGCACCGTGTCGACAATCCTTCTGGTCATCGTCATTCTTCTGCTCGTCGGCGCCTTCCCCACCTGGGGTTACAGCTCCAGCTGGGGCTACGGTCCCAGCGGTGGCCTCGGCCTTATTCTGATCGTGCTGGTCGTTCTTCTTCTGACCGGTCGAATCTGACCTCGCCATTTCTTGCCGCGTCGACGAAGGCCTGCCATCACGCCGCCACCCCCAACGGGATGTCGGCGTGATGGCAGGCCCTTTTCGTATGCGCGACGTCAGGACGACGTCAGCAGCGTCTGTCCGGGTTGATTGGACCAGGCGATCCGGCCCGGCGTGTGACAGGCCGGGCACACCGCCATCCAGGCCGGCTGCGGGGATCCACAGGCGTCGCACCGCCAGCCGGCATCGGCTTCGGCTGACATCGCCAGCCGCAACGCATCGCCACGGGTCATCGGCGTGGTGACGTCGCCTTTCTTGTCCGTGCCGTCGATATCACCAAACAGCTTGTAGAGCCGTTGCTGGTTCATCCCGGCATTGCGCGCCGCTTCGGCAAGGCGGCGTGCCTCCGCCACATCGCCTGCGGCCAAGGCCAGACGTGCGATCAGGAACAGGCTTTCGGGATGGCCCGGGTTTGCGGCCGCCAGCTTGCCGCCTTCCTTTTGACGCTGCTTGGCGTCGATCGTCTCCGCCAGGTAGAGCGCGGCGATCTCGGGATGCGGCTGGCGTTTCCACGAATCGCGCAGCATGGCCTGGGCCCGCGATTCCCGGCCGGACTCGCGTAGCTTGGTGGCATAGACCAACGCGGCCGGGATGAAATCCGGGCTGTCCTTCAAGGCGCGGCCAGCCAGACGGATGGCGCGTTCCACATCCGGCTCAGCCTGCGCCGCGGCCACGGCAAAGGCCGATTTGGGGGATTGCGGTCCGGCGAGCGCCAAGGCCTGCTGCCAGTTGCCGGTGCGCACCGCAAGCTCCGACCGCTCGCTGCGCAGCCAGTTGTTCCCCGGCGCCAGCGCCTCCGCGCGGTGTGCCAAGGCCGCCGCCTCAGGCCAATCCTGGCGCGCCATCGCCTGCCGGAACAGGCCGCGCAGGCCGAGAAAGCTTGAATCCTCACGTTCCGACAAAAGCCGAAACAGGATCGTCGCCTCCTCGTCATTGCCGCTCAGGCGTGCGGCTTCGGCCGCATGCAGCAACGTTTGTGCGGTGTCGCCAAGCAGGCGCCTGGCACGCGCCGCCTCGGTGCGCGCGGTTGGCGCGTCGCCGGCGGCGATCGCCACCAGGGTGCGCGTGCTGGCACGGTCGCCTGCCAGACGACGGCTACGCGCGCGCCACGCCGCCATGCGGGAGGGAAAGCTCAGCATGCCGAAGAAAAGGCGCAGCATGACATGCAACACCAGAACGATCACCACCAGCGCCAGCAATGCCACCGGCGTGGTGGTCTGGATGGTATAGCCGGCGATCGTGGCCCCCACGGTGCCGGTCAATCCGGCTGCCCACCAGGCGAGTGCGATCGTGGCGACGACCACGAGCACGATCGTGAGAATGCCGCGCATCAGGATTTCGTGGCCAAGGTGGCCAGCGCGGCCCGGGCGTCGAGCAGCGCCTGAGCGTCTTGCTTCCACGGTGCCATCGCGGCCGCGGCGGCGGGGTCCAGAGGGTTGAGCGCGGCTACGGCACCGGCAAGGTCGCCCGCGTCCAACTTGGCGCGCGCGGCGGCGAGCGTGACGGCGGCGGGGGCACCGACCAGCACCTTGTCGCCCTGGCGAACCGTGACGAGCTGCTGGGCGCGGGCCCACATACGTTCACCGAAATCCTTGCCCTCCCCACTCGGCTGGCTGGCCTTCTCGGCGGCGGCGGAATAACCGGCGAAAGACTGCCGCAAACCGGGCTCGGTCGGCGGCGCGACGGTGGCAAAGCGTTTCAGCGCCGCATTGGCCCCCGCAACGTCCCCGATCGGCTTTCCGGCATCCAGCGATGCAGAGGCGGTGCGCAAGGACGTGGCGCGGGCGAGATCCTGCTGCACCTTGCCGTCCAGCGTGGCCAGTTTGGCGGACAGCTCGGCGCTGGCCCCCGCCACGGCGGTTTGCACATCCTTGGCGACGTCTGGCACGGGCTTTGATTCGAGCGTGGCGATCCGCTTGTCCAATGTCGCCTGAACATCCTTCAAAGCTTCTGGCATGACCGGCGCGGGTCGCGATTCCAAGGTGGCAAGCCGCTGTTCGAGCGCCGTGTTGTCGGGCGCCGGCTTGCTCGCCAACGCCTTCACCGCGTTTTCCAGTGCCGAGATGCGGGCGGTGTCGGGCGCCGCCGGAAGCGGGCGCTGCTCCAGGGCGGCCACGCGCTGCTGGGCGGCTTTGAGGTCTGACTGCAGCGAGGCGATCTGCGCCGGGTCGGGCGCCATCGAGCGCTCGTAGAACAGGTAGGCGTCGCAACCCGCCAGCAACACGAAGGCGAGGCACGCGAGCCAGACGGCGCGGTTGGATTTTTCGGGCTCGGCGGTGGCGGGCAACCCGGCCGGCGGCATGCCGAGCGGCGGCTTGGCCGATGGGGGGCCGGCCGTGGGGGCGGGAAGAGGCGGCACGGGTGGCTTGGGGGCGATAACGCCAGGAGACGGCGTCGGCGGCTCAGATTTGACCGGCACCGGCTGTGGTGGCACCGGCGGCGTGGGCTTGCCCGCCGGCACGGCCGGCTTCACCGCGTCCTTCGCCACGGCGGGCGGGATCTGGGGTGGGACGGCAGCCGCGGTTCCCGGCTGTTTCTCGGCAGGCTTGTTCGTGTCTGTCATGTCAGTAGGGCCACCAACTCGTCCTGGTTCGGATGGGAAGCAACACGGATACGCAGCCACGGCAAGGGGTTCAACGCAACGGCGGTCTGAGATGAGATGGCAAGCGCCTCCATCCCGCCGAGCTGTCCGGCCCGTGACACCATACACGCGACGAACGCACGTGCGGTTGCCGCTGAGAAGAACATTGCGTGGCGCAACCTGGTTCCCTCCAGTGCGTCGATTGCGACCTGGGGGAGCACCGTGGCGGCGCGCGTGCCGTACGCGACGCCACGGCGCAGATCGAAGCCGGCCGCGCGCAGCGTTGCCGCCAGCGCCAGGCCCTGCCCGGCACCGCTGGCCAGAAACAGCGGGCCCCGCCCGGGATGGCAGAGGCGCGCGGCCAGCACCACCAAGGCCTCGGCATCGCGCCCGGCACTGTGCACGTTGGAAAACCCGGCGCGCCTGGCGTGATCGGCGGTCGCATCGCCCACAGCCAGCAGCATCGTGGTGCGATCGAACGCGCCGAGCGCCGGCACGGCGTTGGCACTCGTGACCAGAATGGCCTGCAAGGGCGGTCGCGGCCGGGGCAGGCGCGCGGCGGCCACAACCAGCATCGGCGCCACCACGGGGAAAAAGCCGATCCGCGCCACCCGTTCCGCGGTGGCGGAGGCGGCCGGTTCGGGCCGCGTGATCAGCACGCCCGGCGCCCCCTCACACCGCATGTCGGTCGCGGTCCATCACGATCAGGAAAAGATGTCGCGCGGGCTGTCCATCCGCAGCTCGGCGCCGAGATCACGGCCCAGGCGCGCGGCGTCGCCGCGGGCGCCCACCGCCTCGCGACGGATGAGAAACGAGCCGTCGGGGCGCGCGACCAACCCGGTGAGATGCAGCAGGCCGTCGGCGAGGATGCGGGCATGGCCGCCGATCGGCGTGTGGCAGGAACCATCCAGCTCCGCCAGAAGGGCACGCTCGGCGGTTGCCACGCTGTGCGCGTCCTGGTCCTCGATGCCGCTCAGCATCTCGCGCAGCGCGGTGTCGTCTTCTCGCACCGTCACGCCCACGATGCCCTGGCAGGCGGCCGGCACCATGAAATCGGCATCGAGCGCCAGACTGGCCTGATTGGCGAGGCCAAGGCGACGCAGGCCGGCGAGCGCCAGCAACGTGGCGTCGAAATCGCCGTTATGCACGCAGTCCAACCGTCGCTGCACGTTGCCGCGCAGAAGCTGGAACGTGAGGTCGGGGCGCACATGCAGCATCTGCGCCTGCCGGCGAACCGACGCGCTGCCGATCACGGCGCCCTGCGGCAGGGCGCCAAAGGGGTTTTGGGGGTCGGCCGGGCCCGAGAGCGGCCCCAGGATCAGCGCGTCGCGGCTGTCCTCACGGCGCAGGGTGCATGCCAGAACAATGCCGGGCGGCAGGTCGGTTTCAAGATCCTTCAGGCTGTGGACGGCGAAATCCACCCGCCCGTCGAGCAGCGCCTCATGGATCTCCTTGGCGAACAGGCCTTTGCCGCCGATCTCCGCCAAGGCACGGTCCTGCACCATGTCGCCGGTGGTGCGGATGGCGTGCTCGTCGAACACGTCCATCCCGCGTAGAACGGGACAGAAATGGCGTAGCATGCCGAGAAACTCCCGGGTCTGCACCAGGGCCAGCGGCGAGGCCCGGCTGCCCACGCGCAACGGCAGCTCCCGCCGGTGGGAGCGCACGCGGGGCAGGGCTGCTTCGACGGTGTGGGCCTGTGTCATGGTGCTGTCCTAAAACCACAGTCAGGCGAAGAAAAGCCGAAAGGAAATCGAGCGCGTGCAAGGCTGCCAAGCACAGACGAGCCCCACGCCCAGACCGGGTTGTCCTTAACAATGCGCCCTGTTCTGGGAATTGAAAGTTCCTGCGACGATACCGCCGCCGCTGTTCTGGCGGCAGACGGCACCATCCTGGCCGAGGCGGTGCTCTCGCAGGCGGATCACGCGGCGTTCGGCGGCGTGGTGCCGGAGATCGCCGCGCGCGCCCATCTGGCGCATCTGCCCGCGCTGGTGGCCGGCGTGATGGCGCAGGCCGGATTGGGTTATGGCGATCTGTCAGCCATCGCAGCCAGCAGCGGACCCGGCCTGATCGGCGGGCTGATCGTGGGCTCCGGCTTTGCCAAGGGCGCCGCCATCGCGCATGCGCTGCCCTATATCGCCGTGAACCATCTGGAGGCGCACGCGCTGACGGCGCGGCTGCCCGTGCTGGGCCTGAACGCGGAATTTCCCTACCTGCTGCTGCTGGTGTCCGGCGGCCACTGCCAGTGCATCGCCGTGGACGGTGTGGGCCAGCATGTCCGGCTGGGCGGCACGATCGACGACGCCGCCGGGGAGGCGTTCGACAAGGTGGCCAAACTGTTGGGCCTCGGCTGGCCCGGCGGCCCCGCGCTCGAGAATCTGGCGCGCGAGGGCAAGCCCACGGCATACCGGCTGCCGCGCCCGCTGCTGGGCCGCGACGGCTGCGATTTCAGCTTCTCGGGGCTCAAGACCGCGGTGGCACAGCTTGCTGCCACCTTTCCGCCGGGCGCCCTGCGGCGTGACGTGGCGGCCGACATCGCCGCCAGTTTCCAGCAGGCGGTGGCCGATGTCGTGGCCGACCGGGCAGCGCACGCGATGGCGATGTTCACCAAAACCCGCGCGGGCGCCCGCCTGCTGGTCGCGGCCGGCGGTGTGGCGGCCAACGCCACGTTGCGCGCAGGCCTCCTCGCCGCGTGCGACCGCGCGGGCTTTCGTTTCGCCGCGCCGCCGCTGAAATACTGCACCGACAACGCCGTGATGGTCGCCTGGACCGGCATTGAACGCCTGCGCCTGGGCCAGGTGGACGGTCTGGACACCGCCCCCCGCCCGCGCTGGCCGCTGGACGAGATGCGGCCTATGCCGGGCGCGGCATGAACTACCGTCACGCCTTCCACGCCGGCAATTTTGCGGATTGCATGAAGCATGCGCTGCTGGTGTGGCTGCAGCAGGCGATGGTGCTCAAGCCGGCGGGCGTGTTCTTCATGGACACCCATGCCGGCATCGGGCGCTACGATCTTGCGAGCGACGCGGCGGAGCGCACGGGTGAGTGGCACCAGGGCATCGCGCTGCTCACCAATCCGCCCGCCGAACTGTCCGACTACGTGGGGCTGGTGCGCGCGCTCGGCCTCTACCCCGGCTCCCCCGCGCTGATCCGCGCCCGGATGCGGCCGCAGGACCGGCTGGCGTGCTGCGAACTGCACCCCGACGACGCCGCCACCCTGCGCCGCCTGTTCGCCCGTGATCCGCTGGTGTCCGTGCATCGCCGCGACGCGTGGGAAGCGATCGGCGCGTTGTTGCCGCCCGCGGAAAAGCGCGCGCTGGTGCTGATCGACCCACCGTATGAGGCGCCGGACGAATTCGCCCGCGTCGCCCAGGGGTTGCGACACGGCGTCTCGCGGTTTCGCTCCGGCGTGTTCGCCGCCTGGTATCCGGTCAAGCACCGCCTGCCGCCGCGCGAATTCCATCTGGCGCTGCGGCATAGCGGGATCCGCGACATCGTGGCGGTGGAGCTGTGGCTGCGCGCGCCGCTGGATGCGTCTCGTCTCAACGGCTGCGGCCTGGTGGTGGTCAACCCGCCCTTCGGCTTCGTCGCCGCGGCGGAGGCCATCCTGCAAGCGCTGCTCGACCGGCTTGGCACCGACGAGGCCGGCGCGGGCTTTTCCGTCGAACGGCTCGTGGATGAATGACATCGCGGTGATCGGCGCCGGCGCCTGGGGCACGGCGCTGGCCATCGTGGCCAGCCAGGGGGGCCGGCGCGTCAGCCTGTGGGCGCGCGATGCGGCGCGGGCCGAGGCGATGCGCCGAACCCGCGTCAATCCGCGCCTGCCGGACGTGGTGTTGCCGGAGGCGATCGAGATCGTGGACCACCTGCCACAGGCCCGCATCATCCTGCTGGCGGTGCCGATGCAACATCTGCGCGCCATCTCGCAAATTCTGCCGGCGCACGACATCGTGGTGGCCTGCGCCAAGGGCATTGAGGCGGGCAGCTTGCACTTGCCGTTGGAGGTCCTGGCGGAAACACTGCCGGCGTGCCGCCATGCCATGCTGACAGGCCCCAATTTCGCGATCGAGGTGGCACGCCAGCTTCCGGCCGCCGCCGTGGTGGCAAGCGGGGACGCGGCGGTGCGCCACGCTGTCATCACCGGCATCGCCACGCCGCATTTTCGCCTTTACGGCAACGCGGACGCGATCGGCGCGCAGATCGGCGGGGCGGCCAAGAACGTGATCGCGATCGCCGCCGGGGTGGCGATCGGCGCCGGGCTGGGTGAGAACGCCCGCGCCGCCCTGATCACCCGGGGTCTGGCCGAACTCGTCCGCCTGTCGGATGCGATGGGCGGCCAGGCCGGCACCATCGCCGGGCTGTCGGGCCTGGGCGACCTTTTGCTGACCTGCACCGGCCTCGGCAGCCGCAACTACAGCCTGGGGCTGGCGTTGGGGCAGGGCAGGGCCTTGGCCGATATTCTGAGAGAGCGCAGCACGGTGGCCGAAGGCGTCGCCACCGCGCCAGCCCTGGTGGCCCGGGCCTCGCAATGCGGTGTTTCGCTGCCCATATGTGGGGCTGTTGCGGCGTTGATCCGGGGCGAAAGCTCCATTCCAGACATGGTGGACCGGTTTCTTGCGCGCCCCCTGCGGGATGAGTAAAGACGCGTTACTCATACGAAATCGAATGGATGCAGATAAATTATCCTCCATTTCATACTTTGAAACATAGGTATCATGGAGACGTTGGGCGTTCTGGAATCGCCGGGTCGAGAGCATCTTCCGCTCAGACGAACGACAGACATATGCCTGCCCCGTCCCAAACCATCGGGCAACGCGCCTGGCGCGACCCGAACAAACTGGAGACAGACGATGAAAAACACTCTTCTCGCGACCGCGGCGGCCCTGGGCCTTTTCGCAGCCGGCGCCACCTTCGCCGCCATGAACCCCTCGGCGCGCCCCGACATCAGCATCGCCGGTGAGAACACCGGTCGCTACGACGCCAGCCAGCGTTACGCCGGTGAGAACACCGGTCGCTACGACGCCAGCCAGCGTTACGCCGGCGAGAACACGGGCCGCTACGACGCCAACCAGCGTTATGCCGGTGAGAACACGGGTCGTCACTATGACACCAACCAGCGCTACGCCGGCGAGAACACAGGTCGGTATGACGCCAATCAGCGCTATGCCGGCGAGACCACCGGCCACTACCAGGGCGGCAACACCACCAACGGCCAGGTCTGATCCTTCGGCTGCGATGACGACTTGATCTGAACGGGGCGGCAGGGTTCATTCCCTGCCGCCCTTGTCGTGTCCGCCACGCGCGCACTTTCGCCTGACGGGTCGATGCTCTACAGCGTGGCCGCATGCTCGGTGGGATCCTCACGGTGGGCGGCTGGACCCTCGCCAGCCGTGTCCTCGGCTTTTTGCGCGACATCCTGATCGCCGCCCTGCTCGGCGCCGGGCCGGTGGCGGACGCGTTTTTCGTCGCCAACAAACTGCCCAACCTGTTCCGCCGGCTTTTTGGGGAAGGCGCCTTCAACGCCGCCTTCGTGCCCTCGTTCACCGGCCTGCTGACCACCGAAGGGCGCGACAGCGCCGCGCGATTCGCCGAGGAGGCGATCGGCGTGATGGCGTTTTGGCTGATCGGCCTGACCATCCTTGCCGAACTGTTCATGCCGCAGATCATGACGGTCTATGTCGCAGGCTATTCGAACCGCCCGGAAACCCTGCGCATCGTGACCGAGCTGTCGCGGATCACCTTCCCCTACATGCCGCTGATCTGTCTCACGGCGCTGATGTCCGGCGTTTTGAACGGGCTCGACCGGTTCGCCGCCGCCGCCGCGGCACCGGTGATCTACAACCTGGTCTCGATCGGCTGCATGCTGGGGCTGGCCGGATACGTGCCCACCACCGGACACGCGCTGGCCTGGGGCGTCAGCGTGTCGGGCGTGTTCCAACTGGCGCTGGTCGCCTGGGCCGTGCGCGCGGCGGGCATGCGTCTGCATATCGTGCGCCCCACTTTGTCGCCGCGCGTGCGGCTGTTGATGCGGCGGATGGCGCCCGGCCTGCTCGGCGCCGGGGTCACGCAGGTGAACCTCGCGATGGACGTGCTGATCGCCTCGTTCCTGCCGGTGGGCACCCAGTCCGTGCTTTATTATGCCGATCGCATCAACCAGCTGCCGCTCGGCATCATCGGCACCGCGATCGGCACCGCCTTGCTTCCCACATTGTCGCGACAGGTGGCGGCCGGTGAAGAGTCGGTCGGCACCTTGAACCGTGCGCTGGAATACGCGCTGGTGCTGACCATTCCGGCGGCGCTCGCGCTGATGATCGTGGCCGAGCCGATCACCTGGGTGCTGTTCGGCCGTGGCGCCTTCACGCCGGCGGCGGCCCATCTTTCCGCCCAGTCGCTCGCTGCCTACGCCTTCGGCCTGCCCGCCTTCGTGCTCGCCAAGGTGCTGGTGCCGGCGTTTTTCGCGCGCGGCGACACGGCCACCACGGTGCGCTGGGGGCTCGCTTCGGTGGCGCTCAATCTGGCACTCAATTTCGCGTTCATGGTGCCGCTCCAACATATCGGCCCCGCGTTGGCCACCAGTATCGCGGCCTGGTTCAACGTCACCACGCTCGGCGTCGTTCTCTGGCGCCGGGGCCATTTCAAGGCCGATGCCGAACTGCGGCGCCACGTGCCCGGCATGACGCTTGCGGCCGTGGTCATGGCGGCGATGCTGTGGGTCGTGCAGCGCGAGGTCTTCAACCCCACCGCCGCCCCCC